>DASZKX010000193.1:0-37117 GCA_035552735.1 Xanthobacteraceae bacterium | reverse complement strand
GCGGGTCTATTTCAGCCCGGCCTGCACGTTGGTGAACGTGGTGTTGAGGATCGGTCCGATGCTGTTGACGGCCGCGACGATCACCAGTGCTATGCCAGCGGCAATCAGGCTATATTCGATCGCAGTCGCGCCCAGCTCGTCTGCCAGGAACGACGATACAAGACGACGCATGGTCTGCTTCCCTGCTGGCCTCCGGGCGGCCCGTCCCGAATTGTGCCTATGCCGAATTTGCAACCGGTAAACGGATTGCCGGCGATTTTAAACAGAAGTTGAGTCGATTGCGGTGGCGGCGGGTCGCCGGCTCGGGACGAGCGCGCCGCCGTTTTTCGGGGAAAATGACAGAATCTGAAGAATACGGCGATCGTAAAATGGCGAAATTCGGTCAATCGGTTTAACGGCTGATAAATCAAGGCGTCACAGAGCATTCAGGCGATCCGTGGCAGGTTCTCGAGGTCGGCGTTGAAAGAACGCCGGTGGGTCGCGGCAGCCGCCCAACTCCGGTCCCGATCCGCAGATAAGAAGGAGTGAAACTTCCGAACCGCCGTCGCGGTGGACGGACTGCAAGCCGATCGGCTGGCGAAGGTCTTCCTGTCCGTGCAGCCGAAGGATTTGGCGCTGGTGTGAGGTGGACGTTGGTTTGGGTGACATCGCGATATTCAGCCGATAGCTGCAAGCAATGACTTCAAGCTCGACCCGTGTCGGCCGCTCCGCAACCGGCCTTGGCCTATTCGCGACCAAGCCGATCAAGCGCGGCGGCACCATCGCGGCCTATCGCGGCCGGCGCATCTCGACCGAGGAAGCCGAACGGCGCGAGGCGCGCGGCGCCAGATATATGTTCACCATCAATAGCCGCTGGACCATCGATGGCTCGCCACGATGGAATCTGGCGCGCTACATCAATCATTCCTGTCGACCGAATGCGAAGGCGGTCGGACGCAACGGCGGAATCGTCATCGTCGCGGCGCAACGTATCGAATCGGGGGAAGAAATCACCTACGACTACGGACCGGAATATCTTGATGCTTTTTTCAAGAACGATTGCCGTTGCGCGGCATGCCGTGCGAGGAAATCGCGTTCGACGCGACGCCGACGAACCAGCGGCAGTCCCATCGCGTAGGGAGGTCCGGACAAAACCATGTCAGCGAGCCTATGTTCCGGGCGCCTCGTCTCCTCGGCCTTGATCGCTCAACGCACCTGCCCACCGTCCGCCCGGCTCTTTCGCGCTTGCGCGCGCAGCATCTCCTTGCGTAGATGCAGCGTGGTTCGCCGGTGCTCGCGCGCGAGCCTCTCAGCGCGGTCGCCGTCGCGCGCCTCGATCGCACGCAGCAGATTGCGGTGCTCTTTCAAGGCCGCGGCGGGCCTGCCTTCACCATAGAGCGTGCTGGTCTGGATTTGCCGGACGGTGTCGAGCAGCGCTTTCAGGGATTGCAAAAGGCGATTGTTGTGCGAAGCGCGGCACACCAGCTGGTGAAACTCCCCGGTCAGCCGCCGCAGCGCCTCGATTTCCCCGCGCCGGCGAAGGGCGTCCATATCCTCCAGCAGCTCGCGGATTTCCGCCATCTCGGACGGCGTCGCGTTTTCCGCGGCAAGCCGCGCCGCCATGCCCTCGAGCGCCTCGCGCACGTAGAACAGCTCGGTCAGATCCTGCTCGCTCAATGCGCGTACGATCAAGCCGGCGCCCGCTCGCGCAACGAGTCCTTCGGCCTCGAGCTTTCGCAATGCCTCACGCACCGGCGTGCGGCTCACACGGAGCTCATTCGCCAGCGCGTCGCTGCGCAGCCGCTCTCCCGGCGCCAAGACCCCCTGCAAGATGCCGTGACGCAGCGCCTGATGAACCGCATCGGCGGTGGTGCCGGTAGTGCCAAGATCCGCGAGAAGCGCGCGCAATCGCATGATTTTCCTGAAAATGCTTTAGATGTAGCCGAGCCACCGCCAATAGGTCGCCGCGAATATCAACAGCGTCACATAAGCGACGATAGTCAGCACGATACCGACGCGGATGAAATCTCGCGATTCGAAAGTGTCCGTGCCGAAGGCGAGCATGTTCTGCGGCCCGTTGATCGGAAGAATCCATCCAACACTGGTGACGAATGTCAGCAGCATGGTCATGCCGGCGACTTTGAGCGTCGGAATTTGCGCCTGTTGAAGGACGCTCAGCATGACCGGGATCATTGTCGTCGCCATTGCGGCCCCGCTCGAGAACCCCAAATGGATCACGATCAGGAACAGCCACAAGACCGCGAGAATGGCGAAGATGGAAAGCTGCTGAACGTTGAATTCATCGACGACATAGGTCGCAAGCCAGCCTGCCGCTCCGGTTTTCAACAGCGCGGTACCCAGGCCGACGCCCACACCCAGCTGAACAAGGATTCCCCACGGAATACGCGACTGGACCTGCTTCCAGCTGATCACGCCGATCTTGGGCATCAACATCAGCGCGACCGCCGCGACCGCCACGGACGATGAATCGAAGGAATGCAGTTTTTTTTCGGTCGCCCAGAAGCCCAGAAGAACGACGGAGAAGACAAGAAGCTTTATTTGCTCCGCCGATAGCGGCCCCAATTTGAGATCCAAATCGGCGGCCGGCAAGGCGTTGCTTGCGGCCGCTTCCGCCGCAGTGGGCGCCATCATTTTCATCAAAATGAAGTACAGGGCGATGCTCATCGCGATCGAATAAGGTGCCCCCACCGTCAGCCAATCGATCCAGGCAATTCTGACGTGAATCGTCCTGTCCATCAACGCATTCACATAGACGTTCTGCGCCGCGCCGGTTGCGATACCCATGGCCCAAATAAGGGACAGATACACGATCGACATCATCAGCATGCCGGCGACGCGGCTTTTCTTCTCCAGGCCGAGACCGGAGACCATTCCCAGTATAATCGGCACGAGGCAGGCCACCCGCGCCGAGGCCGTGGGAATGAAGAAGGCCAATATGGCCATCACGACGATGGTGCCGATGAGAAGGCGACTGCGGCTCGTGCCGATCAGCGAAATCACAATGAAAGCGAGGCGCTTATCAAGCTCCGTAGCGGTCATCGCGGTCGCGATGACCAGTGAAGCCGCGATCAGCGCCACGGCGGGATTCGTGAAGCCAACCATCGCCGCCGAGAGCGCGCCGCTTGTTCCGAGGATGTGATCGGGATGCGCGGGATCAGGCGCGGTGCCGAGCAGGAACGCCATGAGCGCCACCAGCATAACGGAGCTGGCCGCGTATTCCACCGACTCGGTCATCCATACGATCACCGCAAAGGCAAAAATACCGAGCATGTGTTGCCCTGCGATCGACAGGCCCGCGGGCTGCGGCAACAAGATGATGACGACGAGCGCAGCCGCGCCGGCCGCCAAACCCCATTTCCCTATGAAGGATGTTGATGATCTTGCCGGCGTGGCGGCCTGAGCGACGGCGGACATGGGCGGCGTCCCTCGGAGGGTGGTTGCATCCGCTTCGGGCTGCCTCTCCCTCACGCCTTGGACACGATCTTGCGTGTCACCGGACGGTAGCTGAAGGCCGTCGGTACGAATAGCGAATGGATGCCCGCACCGCCGGCGACGACAATGCTGATGTCGTCCGCGCGATCCGCAATTCCGATGTGGTCCGGGTCGCCGGCTTCAGCAAACCAGCGCACGCGACGATGGCGAAGTCCCTCCACGCTGCGCTTGGCAAATCGAGCCAAAGGAATCCTCGCGCGCTCGAATACTGCAGTCCGGATTTCCTTCTTGCCGATGCCGTCGTTCGCCATGCTCGCGGCATGTTCCGGGCTGACGATAAACAAAGGTCCGGTCGGAAAAATGATGTTGTTGTGACCGAGACCCAGGGTTGCGCCGATGAACTGGTCGAGAATGTCCTGACCCGTCTCGCAGCCGTATGTGAAAATGTTTTGCGGGGCCGAAGCGCCGATCACAGTGACGGTACTGTCGTTCGGGCCGAATCCTGCATCGACATGGAATGGCGCCCAAGGGCTGTCGTCTTCCGCTTCGGCGAAGCAGGCCGTGAATTTTCCCGCGTGGCCGTGGGTGGCCATGTCGGTCTCGCCGGCAATATCGCCGCCGATGTTGCGGAACACGAGCTGTACCGCACGGCCGATCGTGGCGTTGGCGCGTGCGCCCTGTCCGAGCGCGTTGCCGCGGGCGTTGATGTCGATCTCCTTGGCAATCGGCCCGTTGACGATAAGAAGTGGCGCGGTCGTGTTGGTGGCGGTCTGGATGCCGTAAAGCTGGCAGTCATCGTCCAGGAGCGCGTCGATCGCGGCGAGCACCACCGGGAAATATTCCGGCCGACACCCTGCAAGCACGGCGTTCACGGCGATCTTCTCGATCGTCGCTTGGCGCCAGCGGGGCGGGATCGGCCCGATCAGCTCCGCCGCGTTCCGCCCGGAGGCCGCCACCATGGCGGCGACCTTCTGCGCAGTCGGAAAGACGACCGGTAGGCCGTCAGTCCAGCCGCGTGCAAAAAGCATCTCCTGATCGTCGGTATCGTTCGAGCCATCGAACCGATCCAACGCCTCGATTTCGAGCGCTTCTTCGACATTGCCGGTCAGGCGCTCGACGAGCGCGCCAACCACCGCATCGGCGCGCTCGGCCACGACGCTGCGCTGTGCCGTGTGCATCGGATGCGGGATCCGCACCAGCGGCAATTCCGCCATGCCGCGACCCGCCGCCTGCTTGCGGGCGGCAGCGGCGAAGGCCGTGCTGAACACGGTGACGCTCGGAATGCCGCGACGCTCGATTTCAACGGCATCCGCGACGCTGATCGAGGTCGAGGTACCGCAATCGCCGAAGCACTGCACGACCGCATCGCATTGCGCCAGACTGGCGAGATCGGCTTCGCCCAGTCGATCCTTGGGCGCCGCTTTGCGGATGACCGGACCGCGGACCACAGCGAAGCGATCGCTAAGCTGCGCGGAAAGCCGCTGGATGAACAGGTCAGCGTTGCATTTGCTGTTATCGACAAAGCCGACGCGCTTGCCGTGAAGGTCGGACAGCCGCCGGGCGGCGGAAATAGACGGAGATTGATCGAGAACCGTAGGTTCCAACAGCTGCATCCTCAAACTCCTCGAATTCAATTGGATCCAATGTAATCCAAAATGTGACGCGGCGCAAACCGAAAAGAGGGGCCCGCCGTTCGCGGATCCCGAGGTATGTTGCGCGATCCCGACGGTCCGCAGAGAAACCCCTCCGGGTTGGAGTTTTGCGGCGGAGGAAGCATCCAGCTTTCCGCAAGCTGTGCGGCTTACAGGGGGGACATCCGATGGAAAATGGGATGGAAAATGGGTCAGAGTGGATTTGTTTGTGGGGTTTCTGAAAAGAACGGCTCGCAGCGGAAATGGCGAAAAAAAATCTACGGAATGACGCGGCGCGGCATCGGTGGCACGGGATAGCGCCCGGTCATCACATTCCAATAGGCCCAGGATCGCTCGTCCATGATGCCCGGCGGTGCGTGCTCGAGCGCCTCGCGAAAATCTTCCGTTTGCACGTAGCGGCGGATCACGGCGAGGTCCTCGAGTGTCCCATAGGTCATGACGTAGGCGAGAAAGCGGACCGGTTCGGCCAGTGCCCGTTCAGGCGGCTCGAACCAAAGCACCCGAGGCGCCAGGCTGAGAAGATCGGCATTGTGAGGAAGCGGCCTCATGACCTGTCCGGCCTCTTTCTGAGCGCCGTGAGTGGCGGAAGGTGGTGAGGATCAACTGCCCTTACAGCGGTGGTAAGGTCCCGACGCACATCTATTGGAAGCTCGCCCAACGCAGGATCTTGGTGGTAGGCCAGCGCTTTGAGCGAAAGCAAAGGACTGAACTCAGTCCCGTAGATAATGGTTGCTGCGGCAAGCATCTCGGCGAGCGGAATATCTGCCTTCATCAGCAACGCGTGAACGTCGATATAGTCCTTCAACTCGGCGCGTTGAGTCACGACCGCCACTTTGAAGCCTGCCAGGTCCATGAGAGACGCAGCCTTGATTCCTGATCCGATGGCTGTTTCCGCCGATGCGACTTGCCCGAGGCCGAGGCCACCAAAGAACGACACTTGGACCGGGCCGTCGCGATCGACTGTCACGGTCAGTTTATCTGGAGCCGACTGCCGCACCGTAGCTCCCTTTAGATAAGGCACTTTCCGCAACAGGGCGTTCGGAACGAACGTGGTGGATGCAAAGAAATCGAAGTCGGCTGATGGTCGATGGCCAAGCCGCAGGGCAATCGCGGTACCGCCATAAAGCGTGAAATCCTCGGGGGTGTCTGACAACTCCGGCCACAAGCGGAGTTGCGCGGGGGGAAGGATATCAAGGCGAGGCTTGAAAGTGGTGGACGCGCTGGTGGTGGTCGGTTCGCGTTTGATCATCGTGCCGCACTATACGCGATTATCCACGCGTTGTGGATACTGCAGGCATCAGCGGATGGTGACGGTGTGCCGGCTCGCGCCTGCTTGCAATGGATAAAGCGCGCCGGGCGGCTTGCGGCGGGGGGAGGGGCGAAGCCGCCCGGCGGCGGCGCGGCGTGGGAGGGCGCCGCGCATCGGAGTGAAATCGGCCCAATCGGTTCGCCACTAGCGGCAGTCACAGCGCGCCGTGCTCGCGCCTTGGGCCACGCTGCGCAGCTGCGCTTCGAGCGCGACCGGATCGACGCCGTCGGCCTTCATCATCGCCATGACGAGGGAGTCGGACAGCATTTCCGTGATGGTCGGCTCGCGCGTGCACCAACCTATGCGATTGCGGCTGTGTCGACCGATTGCCAGTGAGATCATCTTGCATCCTCCTTCACGGCCTTGGCGGGCTGCGTGGCCTATTCGGCGGCGATTCCGAACGGGGCCTCTTCCCAATCGGGTTCATGGCGCAATGCGGGGCGGGCGGTGTCCGCGGGCTCGTCGGCCTTCACCCGGAACCACAGGGCGTAGAGGGCCGGCACGACCAGAAGTGTCAGCACTGTCGCCACGAACAGGCCGCCCATGATGGTGATCGCCATCGGGCCCCAGAACAGGCTGCCGGCGAGCGGGACCATACCGAGGATCGCGGCCAAGGCGGTGAGCGCCACCGGGCGGGCGCGGCGCACCGTGGCGTCGACGACGGCGCGGTAGCGGCCGCGGCCGGCCGCGATGTCGCGGTCGATCTGATCGACCAGGATTACGGTGTTGCGCATGATCATGCCGGCGAGCGCGATGAGGCCGAGCAACGCGACGAAGCCGAACGGACGACCGGAGAGCAGCAGCGCGCCGGTCGCGCCGATGAGCCCAAGCGGCGCGGTCACGAACACCAGCGCGAGGCGGGAAAAGCTCTGCAGCTGGATCATCAAGAGCGCCAGCATGGCGACGCCCATGACGGGGAACACCGCGGCGAGCGCGCTGTTGGCCTTGACGCTCTCCTCGATCGAGCCGCCGGTCTCGATGCGGTAGCCGTAGGGCAGGGCGGATTTGATGGTTTGCAGCTTGGGCAGGATCTCGCTGGTGACGTCGGGCGCCTGCACGTTGTCGACGATGTCGGCGCGCGCGGTCAGCACGATGTCGCGGTTGCGCCGCCACAGGATCGGCTCCTCGTATTCGTAATGCAGCCGCGCGACCTGCGAGAGCGGCACCGCGACGCCGTTGCTGGTGGCGATGGTGAGACCGGGCAAGCGGTCGAGCGCGAGCCGTTCGGCCGGGACCGCGCGGGCGACCACGTCGATGCTTTCGATGCCTTCGCGGAGTTGCGTCACGGTGAAGCCCGAGAGCAGCGTCTGCAGCGTCTGCGAGATATCCTGCGGGGTGAGGCCGAGCGCGCGGGCCCGATCCTGATCGACCTCGAGGCGGATCGATTTGACCTGCTCGCCCCAATTGAGATGCGGATCGATGACCTTGGGGTTTTGCGCCATGACGGCGCGCACCTGGTCGGCGATGACGCGCACCTTCATGGGATCGGGCCCGACGATACGGAACTGCACCGGGAAGCCGACCGGCGGGCCGAAGTTGAAGCGGTCGACGCGCGTGCGCGCCTGCGGCAGGGCGCCGGCGGCGAGCGCGCGCTCGAGCCGCGCCTTCACGCGCTCGCGTGCCGCCAGATCCTTCGTCACGATAACGACCTGGGCAAAATTCGGATTGGGCAGCACCGGGTTGAGGCCGAGCCAGAAGCGCGGCGAGCCCTGGCCCACATAGGTCGTGTAGGTGACGATGTCGGGATCGCCGGCCAGCATCTCTTCGGCGGTGCGGGCGGCGGCGTCGGTGACCCCGATGGCGGTGCCTTCGGGCAGCCGCAGCTCGAAGAACAGCTCGGTGCGGGTCGAGGTCGGGAAGAACTGCTGCTGCACCAGGCCGAAGCTTGCCACCGCAGCGACGAACATCAGAACCGTGACGGCGACGACGGTGACGCGCCAGCGCAACGCCAGCTCGATCACGCGGCGCAGCGTGCGGTAGAGCCGCGTGTCGTAGATGGCGTCGGGATTTTCATGCGCGCCCGGCTTGGCGAGATCGGGCAGCAGCTTGAGACCGAGATAAGGCGTGAACAGCACCGCCACGATCCAGGAGGCCAAGAGCGCGAGCCCCACGATCCAGAAGATGCCGCCCGCGTATTCACCCGCGCTCGACTTGGCGAAGCCCACGGGCAGGAAGCCGGCCGCCGTCACCAGCGTGCCGGTCAGCATCGGGAAGGCGGTCGAGGTCCAGGCGAAGGTGGCGGCGCGACTGCGCTCGAAGCCTTGCTCCATCTTCACCACCATCATCTCGATGGTGATGATGGCGTCGTCGACCAGGAGCCCGAGCGCGATGATGAGGGCGCCGAGCGTGATGCGGTGCAGGTCGATGCCGGCCGCATACATGATGGTCAGCACGATCGCCAGCACCAGCGGGACCGACAGCGCCACCACGATGCCGGCGCGCCAGCCGAGCGAGAGAAAGCTGACCAGCAGCACGATGCCGAGCGCCTCGACGAAGGTCTCCACGAACTCGGAGACCGAGCGCTCCACGATGCTGGGCTGATCGGCGATCTGGGTCACCTCGAGGCCGACCGGCAGCTCGGCCGTAATGGCCGCCATGGTGGTTTTCAGGTTTTCGCCGAGCGTGATCAGGTTGGCGCCGTCCTGCATGGAGACGCCTAAGCCCAGCGCCGGCTTGCCGCCTTCGCGCACGATGAAGCTCGGCGGATCCTGGTAGCCGCGCTTGACGGTGGCGATGTCGCCCAGCCGGAAGATGCGGCCGTCCACCTGCACCGGCACGGCCGCGATGGCGTCCACGCCGGAAAAGGCGCCGGTCACGCGCAGGTTGATGCGGTCAGCCGCGGTGTCGACCGAGCCGCCCGAGGTGACGGCGTTCTGCTTGGCGACGCCGTCGAAGATCTGCTGCGGGGTGATGCCGAGCATCGCCAGCTTCTCGTGGCTGAGCTCGATGAAGATCTTCTGCGGCTGCTCGCCGATCAGGTCGACCTTGTTGACGTCGGGAACGCGCAGCAGCCGCTGCCGAATGTCCTCCGCGTGGGCCTTGAGGTCGGCGAAACTCAGGCCTTCGGCGGACAGCATGTAGATGGTCGAATAGACGTCGCCGTACTCGTCGTTGAAGTTAGGTCCGGTGACGCCGGCCGGCAGATCGCCCTTGATGTCGCCGACCTTCTTGCGGACCTGGTACCAGAGCTCCTTCACCTTGGCGGGCGGCGTCTGGTCGATCAGGAAGACCTGGATGAAGGAGACGCCGGGCTGCGAATAGCTCTCGACGCGGTCGAGAAAAGGCAGCTCCTGCAGCTTCTTCTCGATCTTGTCGGCGACCTGGGTCTGCATCTCGGTCGCGGTGGCGCCGGGCCAGCCGACATTCACCACCATGGTCTTGATGGTGAAGGAGGGATCCTCGGCGCGCCCGAGGCTGAAATAGGAATAGGCACCGGCGGCGCCGAGCACCAGGATCATGAACAGGACCAGGGCCTGATGCGTGATCGCCCACTGCGACAAGTTGAACTGTTTCATGCTTCGCCCTCCCAAAGCCCGTCGGTTCGTCGGCCGGCAATCACTGCGTTTCCACGGCGCGGACCTGCGTGCCCGCGACCAGCTTCTGCACCCCGAGGGTGACGACGCTGTCGCCCTCCTGGATGCCGGCGCTCACCAGCGCCACATTCTCGGTGAAGGCCGTGACGGTCACCGGCTGCAGCTCGAGCGCGCCGGTCCGGTCGACCCGATAGACGCAGGGGCCGGTGCCGCGGTTGAGGATGGCGGAGAGCGGCAGCTTGGCCACCTGGGCGGAGGAGGGGTGCGAGAGCTTCACGGTCGCGGTCATGCCGAGCGCGATGCTGTCGTCGGGATCCTCGATGGTGAAGCGCGCCGCATAGGTGCGGGTGGTGGCATCGGCCTGCGGCGAGAGCTCGCGCAGATGGGCCTTGAAGCCGTGGCCGGGATCGGACCACAGCTCGACCGTGGCGGCGGCGTTGCGGGCCTCGCCGAGCGCGGTCTCGGGCAGCGCCACCAGGGCTTCCATCTCGCCGTGATGCGCGAGCCGCGCCACCGGCTGGCCCAGTGCCACCACCTGGCCGGGCTCGGCCGGGGTCGCGGTGATCACGCCGTCGACGTCGACCGTGAGCTGCGCATAGGCGCGCTGATTGTCGGCGAGGTCGAGGGCGCGGCGCGCGCGCTCGAGGCGGCCCACGGCCTCGTCCTTGGCGGCCTTCTTGTGATCATAGTCGGCGATCGCGACGGCGCCGCGGGTCTTGAGGTTGGCGTAGCGCGCTTCCTCGGCCGCGGCGTCGGCGAGATTCGAGGTGGCGGCGGCGAGCTCGGCCTGCGCGCTCTCTACCTGCAGATCGAGATCTTGCGGATCGAGCTGCGCCACCACCTCGCCGGAGCGCACGCGATCGCCGACATTGACGGTGCGGGTCATGATCTTGCCGGCGACCCGGAAGCCGAGATCGGTCTCGTGCCGCGCCCGCACCACGCCGACGAACTCTTGGCTCTTGGTCTGCGGCACGAACGCGACATGCTGGATCTGCACCGGGCGCGCGGCCTCGGGGGTGGCGGAGGTCGCGCGGTCGCCGCACGCCGCCAGCAGCGGCAGCAGCGCGAGGGCGGCAAGGATCCGGAGCGTGCGGATCGGAGACGGCACGAGCGTTGAAGACAGCATTGGCGGGCGCTCCTTCACTTATTTGTGATGATTGACGAAAGTCGTATTTCGTCACAATCGGGGCAAAGGTCGGGATCGGGTTGTTTCGGCATGAGATCAACGGCGGGGGGTTATGGCGCGCAGCAGGAAGCGGACCGAAGCCCGGGCCTCGGTCTCGACATCCTGACCCTCTTCCAGGCATTGACCGACCAGGAGCGGGTGCGTGAAGACGACGACGGAGCGCATGATCAGCTCGGCGGTCTCGCGCGGATCGACCGGCTCGAACTCGCCGGCCGCGATGCCGTCGCGCAGGATCAGCTCGGCCACATTGTGCATGACCTGCTTGTGCGCCCGGATGGTATCCCAGCTGGCCTCGATGGCGGCCACGACCAGCTCGTTCACACGATGCTCGGTGACCAGGTTTTCCTTATGATAGGCGAGGATCTCGAGAATCAAGTGCTCGATGCGGTCCGCCGCCGAGGCTTTGGAGCGGGCGACCGTCCAGGCCTTCTCCTCGACCTCCGACAAGCAGCTCTTGCAGATCGCTTCCACGATCGCATTCTTGGAGGCGAAGAAGCGGTAGACGTTGGCCGGCGACATGCTCAATTCGGACGCGATGTCGGCCACCGTGGTCTTGGCAAAGCCGAGCCGACGGAACAGGGCCTCCGCGGTTTCCATGATCCGCGCGCGGGTATCGTCGGGTTTGGTTCGGACTTGCGGGTTCATGGGGCGGTTCAGGCTGCCAGCGGTGAAGACTGACGAAATCTATAATTCGTCACAAGCTCCGTGTCAAGAAGCTCGTGTCAGGCGCACGCCCCTTCAACCGCTGATCATGCGGCTGAGGATGCCGTCTCGGCGAACGAAATGGTGATGCAGGGCGGCCCCGATATGGGCGGCCAACAGGCAGGCAATGCTCAGGCCGACGAGGCTGTGCACGAACAGCACGCGGTCGGAGAAGGCGCGGTCCTCGGACCAGATCGGCGGCAGCTCGAACAGGCCAAACACGACGATCCGGGCCGGATAGGCCGAGGTGCCGATCCAGCCCAGGAACGGCTGCACGATCAGCAGCGCATAGAGCGTCCAGTGGGTGGCGGTGGCGGCGAGCTGCTGCAGCGCCGGGATGTCATCGGGCAGCGGCGCGGGCGGGTGCCCGAACCGATACAAGACCCGCACCAGGATGATAGGAATAACAAGCGCGCCGATCGAGCGGTGCAGGTCGTATAGCTGATCCTGCAATGGACCGCCCCAATTGTTCGCAATGACGAGGCCGAGCGGGAGGTTGAACAGGACCAGGCTCGCGGTGACCCAATGGAGGGTGCGGGCCGTAACCGTGTAGGCCGGAGTTGCGTCGGTCATCGGGTCTCCTGTCGAAGCAGCCCCTCGAATATCGTGCCCCGCTCGAAGCCGAAGCGGGCGAGCCGAAAGCTGATGCTGGTGCACAACACGCCCAATCCATAGACGACGCTGCGGCGGAAATTGATCGAGGAGGCTTCCGGGAAATATTTCGTGGGGCAGGAAACCTCGCCGATCCGGTACCCTTTGTAGATGGCTTGCGCCAGCATCTGGTTGTCGAAGATGAAATCGTCGGAATTGCGCTTGAGCGGAAGGGATTCGAGGACCGAGCGGGTGAAGCCCCGGTAACCGGTATGATATTCCGAGAGCTTGTGCCCGAGCAGGATGTTCTGGACGAGCGTGAGTGCCCGGTTGGCGACGTATTTATAGAGTGGCATACCGCCGGCGAGCGCGCCGATGCCGAGGATGCGAGAGCCCAGGACCACGTCGAAGAATCCGGAGCTCAGCATGGACGCCATCGGCAGCACCAATTTCGGGCTGTACTGATAGTCCGCATGCAGCATGATGACGATGTCGGCGCCCCGTTCCAGCGCGAAGTGGTAGCAGGTCTTCTGGTTGGCGCCGTAGCCCTTGTTCGTCGCATGCACCACGGTGAAGATGCCGAGCTTCCTCGCCACCTCCAACGTGTCGTCGGTGCTGGCGTCATCGACCAGGATGACGTCGTCGACCACCTGGGCGGGGATTTCCTTGAATGTCGCCTCGAGCGTCCGCCCGGCATTGTAAGCGGGCAGCACCACGCAAATTCTCTGGTTTGCAATCATGGGAAATTTTTCCACCGATCCGCCCGGCTGTCCAGCCTCGCGGACCCCGTGCATCGTCGTGGGGCCGCAGGATGCTCGCCCGCCGCCGGCGTCGCTTGCCGGGTGGGCGAAAATGGCACATGCTGCCGCCTCGAAATCAACTCGGGCGGCGGATGGCTTTCGCACGGTTTCGCCGAAACAGCTCAACTGATCGCATCGCACGCCCTCCCGCATGATCGATCAACAGGCTGCCATAAACGCCTCCGCCATCGATCGGGCGCGGGACCGCCGCCCGGTCGCCTTCGAGCGGCTGCTCGCGGCCTGGCGTTTTCGCCTTCTGCTCGCGCTCGTCTGCGTCGGCGCCGGACTTCTGTCGGTCATGCTGGGTCCCGATAATTACTGGGATCTGCGCTACTATCATCTCTATGCGCCCTGGGGCTATCTGCACGACCGCTTCCTCTACGACATCGGCCCGGCGCAGGAGCAGGGCTTTCTCAATCCGACCGCGGATTTCCTGCTGTATGGATTGATCTCCTCGCCCCTGAACGACTATCCGCGCGTGGTCGCGTTCATCATGGGGGCCGTGCACGGCATCAACGCGGCGCTGCTCTTGGCGATCGTCTGTCAGGTCATCCGTCCGCCGCAGGCGCTGGAGCGCCTGACGCTTCGGGCCGCCGCCTGGCTGATGGGTGTCTCGGGCGCCGGCTTCGTGGGCCTCCTCGGCACATCGAGCAATGATCTCACCTGCGCTCTGTTCGTGCTGGGCTCGCTGCTGAGCCTGCTCAAGATCGGCGAGCGCGCCGGCGGGCGCGCAACCTGGCCCGGCTTCGCGGCGGCCGGATTGTGGGCGGGCCTCGGATTGGGGCTCAAGTATACGGCGGCATTCGTGGCGCCCGGGCTGGGCGTCGTCGCGCTACTGGCGGCGCTGCGAAAGCGGACGCTGATCGGCCTCACCGTCTTCGGTCTCGCCGCCATGGCGGGTTTTTTTATTGTTGCCGGGCATCACCTGCTCACGCTTTGGAACGCGTTCGGAAATCCGTTCTTTCCCTACCTCAATCAGATCTTCCGCTCGCCATACTTCGAGCCCACCGAGATTTGGGATCCGCGGTTCATACCGGATAGCTTCTGGAAGCTCATGACCTTCCCGTTCTATTGGGCGAGGACCAACAACTATGTGGTCTCGGAGCCAACGTTTCGCGACTGGCGCGGGGCCATCGCCTACGTCGCCATGGTGATCGGCGTGCTCGCGCTGGCGGCGAGCTGCTGGCGCAAGGGCCGCCCGCCACGTGAGCTATTGGGGCAGACGCCGGGGCTTCCTCTGGTCTTCACCTTCGTGGTGGTCTCCTATTTCAGCTGGGCGCTTGAATTCGGCTACTACCGCTATGCCATTCCGCTCGAGATGCTCACCGGCACCATCTCGGTGGGAGCCTTGATCTGGCTGTTCGACGACCGCCGCCTGCGCATGGCGTCCGCTGTCGCGGTGCTGGCGCTCGCCGCCTCGACCACCATCTATCTCGACTGGGGCCGCCGCCCCTACACCGACAAATATGTCGACGTCCAGGTTCCGCCGTTGCCGCCACGCAGCATCGTGCTGATCGCCACCTGGGATCCGGTCGCCTATTTCATTCCCTACGCCGACCCCACGGCGCAATACATCGGCATCGAGAACAATTATCTGGAGCTGTCGCAGACCAACAAGCTCGCGACCGAGGTCAAGCGCCTGATGCGGACGCCCGGCCGTCCGAAATTCGTCCTCAGTGTTGGTGATTTCGACGCCGGCAAGCTGAACATGCTGTTGGACAATTTCGGCCTGAAGCTGAGCCCGTCGCCGTGCCTGCCGATTCGCTCGAATCTGGAGGTGCATGTGCTCAGCCTGTGTCCGGCGGAGTGACCCCGGCTTGCGATCGCGGCGAGCGCGAACAGGGACGTACGGTTGGACATGGATATCTCCTGCGGGTGTGTTGGTTGTTCAGACATGTATTGGTCCAGCCACAGGCCGCGACCGTTCGATCTCGAGGCCACCGCGGTCGCGCAATCGCGCTTTCCGTGACGGCGATCATAGACAGCGATCGCTGGGCGACGATCAGTGGGCGGCGATGCAAGACGGATTACGGTCGCTTGCCGCGCGCCGGCTTGTGGCCTACGCTTGCGCGAACTCCGATCAAGAACTCCGATCAAGACAAATTCCTCGTTTTCTGCCGGGAGAGCCGGGATGTCGCGTGCAGGCCGAGGGAGACCGATCCTCATCGCCGGTGCGGTCGTCGCTGCGCTGACGGCGGTGGCGCACAGCCAACAAGCGCAATCCTTCAAGCCGACCGCGCTACCCGATCCCTACCGGCTCGCGGAGGGCTGGCCGACGCTTCCTTTGAGCATGAATGGCGGCCAGTGGGGAGAGGTCATCAGAGTGCATGTTCACCGCGACGGCCACATCTGGGTCTTTCACCGCTGCTTCAACACCGTACCGCCGGGGCATGCGACTTGCGTCGGTCGAGGCGATTCCAATCCGCCGATCCTGGAGTTCGATCCGTCGGGCCGGCTGCTGCAGGGCTTTGGCGTCGGGCTGTTCGCCTATCCGCACGGGTTCACGGTGGACGCGGACGGAAACCTGTGGGCCAGCGACGTCAACGACGAGGCGACGATCCTCGGCCTGTCGGCCAAGACCGCGGACGGCGCGGTCAAGGGGCAGGAGGTGCTCAAGCTCAGCCCGAGCGGCAAAGTGTTGATGACGCTCGGCAAGATGGGCGTGGCCGGAAACGGCCCGGACACGTTCGATCGCCCGACCGGGATCGCGGTCGCGCCCAATGGCGATATCTTCGTGTCCGATGGCCACTATCCCAACAAGCACGACAACGCCCGCGTGGTGAAATTCGCCAAGGACGGCCGCTTCGTCAAGGCTTGGGGACAAAAAGGAGCTGGCCCCGGCGATTTCGACGAGCCCCACGACATCTTCATCGGCGGCTCGCAACAGCGCGTGTATGTCGCCGACCGCAGGAACAAGCGCATCCAGGTCTTCGACCAGGACGGCAACTTTCTCGCGGCCTGGGCGCAATTCGGCGTGCCGAGCTCCGTGTTCGTGGGGAAGGACGACACTATCTATGTGGGCAGCTCGTTCCCGGACGCGACCGCCAAGAAGGGCGAGTTGCGGGGCATCACGATCGGAAGCGTAAAGGACGGCGCGCTCAAGGCGTTTATTCCGGATCCCGGCGACCTGGACAAGGTGGATGTCGGAACGTCGGCTTCAGGCATCGCGGCCGATGACGCCGGCACCATCTATGCGGCCGACGTCGGCACCCACGGCTTGAGGAAGTACCTCAAGGTCAGGCAGGCACCATGATGAGACAGATGAAGATCGTCGCGACAGTGGCCGGCGCGCTGAGCGCCGCCTCGATGGCGACCGGCGCCGGCGCAGCCGAGATCACGGTCATCGGATCCACCGCCATGACGGAATTCATCGAAGCCGTCATCCCGATCTTCGAGCGGGACAGCGGACACAAGGTGAAGGCGAGCTTCCTGTCCGGCTCGGTGCTGCCCGTCAGGGTCAAGGAGGGGGCGCCGGCCGATCTGATCGTGACGACGCCCGAGTCCATCGACGACCTCGTCAAGGCCGGCAAGGTCGTGGCGGGCAGTCGCGTCGATTTTGTCCACTCCAGTGCCGGCGTTGCGGTACGGGCAGGCGCGCCGAAGCCGGATATCAGCACCCCTGAGGCGTTCAAGCATGCGCTGCTCGCCGCCAAATCCGTCGGCATCAGCAAGGGGCCGAGCGGTTTTTACATGCTGAGCCTGCTCGACCGGCTTGGCATCGCGGATGCCGTCAAGGCCAAGGCGGTCTTCACCGAGCCGGGCCAACGGGTCGGCCTCGTGATCGCCAGCGGCCAAGCCGAGATCGGTGTGCAGCAGATCACCGAGCTCTTGGCGTCGCCCGGCATCGACTATGTCGGGCCGCTGCCGCCGGCGCTGCAGACCACCATCACGTATGCGACCGCGCGATCCGCCAACGCGAAGGAAGCCGCGGCCGCAGACGAGCTGGTAAAATTCCTGTCCTCGAAATCCGTCGTGCCGAGCGCGCGGAAGATGGGCCTAGATCCGGCCGGCTGATGTCCCGCGCGCGGCCTACTGATTGCGGCCGAGCGCCTCGATCTCGGAACGGGCCGAGGGCCCTTCGACAAACCCGTGCGGGCAATCGGTGGCCGCGAGGCGGAACAGCCGCGCGGCTTCCTCCCTGCCGCCCTGCTGCAGCGCCAATTCCCCGATGTAGAAATTGGCTTCGCAGACCTGGCCCTTTTTGGTGTCGGCGTCGGGATCATCGGCGGCAGCGAGCAAGTCCGTCGGCGTCATCTGGCCGAGGAACAGGCGGACCACCGGCGCGGGCCATTTCGACATGTCGATATGGGAGATGGCCTGCGGCAGGCGGCTCGCCTGGTTACCGCGCTTGTCGATGATGTCGATCCACAGCGGGTAATAGGGGTACTGGGGATCGAGCTTGCTGGCCTGGGCAAGATCAGACAGCGCCTGCGGCAAGGCGCCGGCGTAGAAGTTGGCGAGGCCGCGATGGAAATACGCATCGTCGTCCTTGGGATCGTGCTTGATGGCGGCGTTGTAGAAGGCGATGATTTGATTGAGATCGCTCTTGGCCTGGTCCTTGGCGCCGCGGTTGTGTTGCTGGAGACCGGGATCCTTGGTGTCCAGGCGCACCTTCTCGACGAGGTAGTTGCCGGCATCGTCGGCGGCGATGCGCTCGGCATAGGACGATACGCCAGCGCTGTCCCGATACCGCTGATCGGCGGCAAACGCGGTGCTCGCCATCCCAACCAGCAGGGCAGCAGAAATCGTCGTGGTGGAAACGCGCATGGTGGCCATCCTTTGGGCCGCGGGGCCGGAACGTTCAATGAGCATAGGGGGGTGTGAAGCCCGGGTTAAAGCTGCGATGACACTTGCGTGAACGCTTGCTTGATGCGTGAACGCTTGCTTGATCGACCCGGCCCTATTGATTCATTGAAACAAACCGGCAGCGCCGTCAAGTTGCAGACCCCTCTTTTTGCCGGCCTCTCCGGAAAGTTACGGGTTTTTTTCAACTCGGAGCCGAAAGGTTATTTGGGTGTTACGGCTTGCTCTGAGCTGTTAACTATCAGGAAGCTCCGTCAGCCAATCGTCAGGATCGTGGAGCAGTCGATTCGCATGCTTGGTCGATTCTCGTGTTTTTGAAAGGGGGCGCGACACCGCTACTGGTTTCGCGGCCGATTCGATTCTTGATCGGCAACGGTCGAAACAAACAAAAGTTCCGGCCGGCGGCGGACCCGGGCCGCGGCGTGCCGACTTGACGTTGCGGCTTGGCATCGACGGTTGACGCTGCAGGTTGCCGCGCTCCGTGATCCAGTTCGCCAGCGCGACCAAAATCGTGTAGGATGATGGATGTGCCCTTGAGCAACCCTGAAGGGTCGATCCTGGTGGTTGACGCGAACCTGCCGCCTTTTGTCGAGCGGTTCGACGACATGGCGGAATTCCCCGTTCATTCCGTTCAGCCTGCCGGTGGCCATGCTGCTCGAAGCAGCGCCATCATTGCGACCGGCGACAAATCAATGAGGGACTCTTGAAAACCACACTTCTGATCGCAGGCCTTCTCGCCATTCTGATCGGGCTGATTTGGATCGGGCAGGGAACCGGCTATTTCCCGTATCCGGCCAGCAGCTTCATGATCAATCAGATGCCTTGGGTCTATTGGGGTGCGCTCCTGGCAGCGCTCGGCCTCATCGCGGCCTTGGTTTCACGGCGAATGTGAAGCCCCGCGCGTAACCCGCTGTCATCGCTATCACAACGGCGGCGCCGTCGAGTGGGGTGGCGGCCGGGCGCACAACGGCATGCTCGAGGATTGGAGCTTGGGATTATGCGCTTCGTGATTATGTGGGAAAGCGTGTCGCGATGAGCCCGTCGCGATCCCACGCATGAACCTTGCGGAAAGAACTAATCATCAATGGCAAATGTCCTTCATTGGGTCGGCGTCGTGATCGGTCTCCTCGTTATCGTCGGGGGAATCCACTTTTTCCTGCGCGGTCTGTCGAGCAAGCCGGGTGACCCGCCACCGCGCGTACCCGGCAAGGGACGGCGGTGAGATGTAGGGCGCAAGGTCAACCCGCATCGTTTCCAGTGAGGACGGCCTGTGTGGTGCCGTCCGGGCCCATATCGCGGGCGCTTTCGATCGCCAGGAGCTCGGCGAGGCGGATGCGCGCGCGGTTGACCCGGCTCTTGATGGTGCCGACCGCGCTGTCGCAGATCTGCGCGGCTTCCTCGTAGGAGAAGCCGGAGGCGCCGACCAGGATCAGCGCTTCGCGCTGATCGGGAGGCAGCTGCGCCAGTGCGGTGCGGAACTCCTCGAACTCCATGTGGCTCGGCTGCTCCGGCTGCGACTTGAGGCTTGCGGAAAATCGCCCGTCGCCATCCTCCACCTCGCGGCGGCGTTTGCGGTATTCGGAGCGGAAAAGATTGCGCAGGATGGTGAACAGCCAAGCCGACATGTTGGTGCCGGGCTCGAACGAATCGATGTTGGTGAGCGCCCGCAGCAGCGTCTCCTGCACGAGGTCGTCGGCGCGGTCGATCTTGCCGCACAGCGACATGGCGAAGGCCCGCAACCCGGGCACGGCCGCCAGCATGGTCTCGCGAGTGGCGGGATCAACCTTCATCCGGCGGATCCTTCGGCTTGTCCAGCTGACGCAACAGCTCGACGAAACGGTCCGGCGGTGGCTCGATCAAGCCGGCGTAATAGGCGCGCAGCTGAGTGCCGATCTTCGCTTGAATCTCGGGTCCGAGACTGGCCGAGGCTTTTCCCCGTTTGGCGGTGGTCAAGTCTGCCGGCGCCGCCGGTATAGCTGGCTTGCGGTCCCTCATTTCATCCCTCTACCACACGCGCCCGCGCATCTGCCCACCGGGGTGCATCGGGCGTAAACGCCCGTTAGCTCAAATGGTTCCGCGAAAATGGAACTTTTTTTGAAGGCGGGCGTTTCCTCCGGGTCGATCCCATATACGCCATGGGCCGGGAGGGGAGGGTCAAGTGTCGAATCCAGCGCCGAGGTCAGTCTCGAATTCACAGGTAGTCTCCGACTACCTCCCGTTCATGCGTCGCTATGCGCGCGCCCTGACCGGACGACAGAGCTCGGGCGATGCCTATGTGGCAGCGGCGCTCGAGGCGATCCTGGCGGACCGGAACGTCCTCGATACCGCCCGGCAGCCACGCGCTGCGCTCTACAAGGTCCTCACCAAGATCTGGAACTCGGTCGATCTGGACGACGCGAGCGAGGCCCGTGATACCCAATTGCCGGTCGAGCGGCGTTTGGCCCAGATCACCCGGCTGCCGCGTCAGGCCTTCCTGCTGGTGTCGCTGGAGGGTTTCGCGGAGGCCGAGGCCGCGGACATTCTCGACACCGACGTGGCTTCGGTGCGCGGGCTCGTGCAAGAAGCTGGGCATGAGCTGGCCGCCGAGATCGCGACCGACGTTCTCATCATCGAAGACGAAGCCCTGATCGCCATGGACCTCGAGCATCTGGTCGAGGACCTCGGCCATCGCGTGATCGGGGTCGCGCGCACCCACAGCAAGGCGATATCGATCGCCAAGGCGCATCCCCCGGGCCTTATTCTCGCCGACATCCATCTCGCCGACAACAGCTCGGGCCTCGATGCGGTCAATGAGCTCTTGCGCATGTTCGAGGTGCCGGTCATCTTCATCACCGCCTATCCGGAGCGTTTTCTCACCGGCGAGCGTCCGGAGCCCGCCTTCTTGATCGCCAAGCCGTTTCAACCTTCCGCCGTCTCGGCCGTCATCAGCCAAGCGCTGTTCTTCGAGCGCAACGCCAGGCGCAACGACCGCCGCGCCACCGCTTAACGGGCCTCGATCTGCGCAGCGCGTAGGGTGGGCAACGGTGCTTTTGGGCGCCGTGCCCACACACAGTCTCTTGGCAGATCGAGCTGCTCCGCGTGGGCGCAGCGGACCCGGCGGGTGCGTCAGTCGAAGTCTCGCGACCGCCTTTTGTCCACCCTACGGCGCGGCGTCGATCGCATCGCAACACGCTCAAGCAGGCCCTCGATCATCGCAGGCACGTCGAAGCCCGCCCGTTCTGTGCGCCGGGCATGGCGATCCCGGTGGCGGGCCCGCGCATGCAACCAAACCAGGAACCGTGCGTTTCCAAGCGCGGGCATCCGCAATCCCACCCAGCATCAGCGGGTTCTTGTGTGCCGACGTTGGTTTCGTGCCGCGCGCGCCCCGTGTCGTCCCTTTGAGTCCAAGGTTGAGTCCAAGGTTGAGTCCAGGCCAAACCTGATCGCGCCCCGAATGGAGACCGACCATGGCCAATATCTTCAAGTTCGGGATCGAAGAGGAATTTTTTCTGGTCGACGCCGACACCAAGTCGGCGGCGCGCGCCATGCCGGCGGCATTCCTGGAAGCCGCCAAGAGCGCGACCGGCGGGCAGGCAGGCGGAGAGCTCTTGCAGTCGCAGGTCGAGATCGCGACCCTGCCGCACACCGACATGGCGACCGCGCGCGCAGAGCTGCGTTTCCTGCGCCAGACCTTGGCCAGGATCGCGGCCGAGCACGGATTAGCGATCATGGCCTCCGGCACGCATCCGACGGCGGCCTGGCGCGACATGCAGCAAAGCTCGTCCGAGCGCTACGATACCGTCATGCACGACCTGCAAATGATCGGCCAGCGCAACATGCTGTGTGGCATGCACGTGCATGTCGAGCTGCCGGACCCGGACGAGCGCGTCGACGTGATGACCCGTATGCTGCCTTATCTTCCGCTGTTCGTGGCCCTGGCGACGTCCTCGCCGTTCTGGCACTCGCGGCCGACCGGGCTCAAGGGCTATCGGCTCGCCGCCTACGACGAGCTGCCGCGCACCGGCGTGCCGGAGCTGTTCCGCACCAAGGAGGAATTCGACGCCTACGTGGCGGCCTTGGTGCGCGCCGGGGTGATGGAGGATGCGAGCTTCGTGTGGTGGGCGATCCGCCCTTCGCTCGAGCACCCGACGCTCGAATTGCGCGCCCCCGATTGCTGTACCCTGGTCGAGGACTCGATCGCCATAGCGGCGCTCTACCGCGTGCTCGCCCGTCATCTCACACGCAATCCACTGCTCAACCAGAATATCGACGCGGTGGCGCGCGCGATCGTGGTCGAGAACAAATGGCGCGCGCAGCGTTACGGCGTGCGCGGCACCTTCGTGGGCGAGATCGGTGCCATCGGAGTCGCCGAGATGCTCGATCAGCTGATCGAAGAGATCGCGCCCGACGCCGAGGCGCTCGGCTGCCTGCCGGAGCTGCGGCGCTGCCGCGCCATCGTGGGGGCCGGCACCTCGGCCGACACCCAGCTGGCGGTGTTCGAGGCGCATGCCCGTACCGCCACTCCCGCCCGCGCGCTGCAGGCGGTGACGGATTGGATCGCGGCCGCCACCTTGCAGTGAGGCCGTCCGGCGCGGATGAATACGCCCATGCGTCTAGTTTTGCGCTAGAATGCCGCCGTGAGCTGGATCGACCAACGACCCGACGATGCGATGGACGGCGCTTTTACGGCGGTCGGGCCGGAAAACGTGCGCACGGTCGATCAAACGGCCTTCCGGGAGGCGATGAGCCGGCTCGGCGCCGCCGTCCACGTCATCACCACAGCGGGACCGGCCGGGAAGGCCGGCACCACCGCGACCGCGGTCTGCTCGGTGACCGACACGCCCCCGACTTTGCTGGTGTGCCTCAACCGGCGCAGCCAAACCAATCCGGCGGTGCTCCACAATGGGGTGTTCTGCATCAATACGCTGGGACACGGCGGCGCCGAGATCGCCGATCTGTTTGCCGGCCGCACCGGCGTCCAGGGTGCCGATCGGTTCAGTACCGGCAACTGGTCGGTGCTCGCGACCGGAAGCCCGGTCCTGACCGCGGCGGCGGTGGCGTTCGACTGCCGCATCATCGAGGTGCGCTCGGTCGGCAGCCACAACGTCTTCTTCGGCGCCGTCGAGATGGTACGGCTGGGCCCGACCGGTCCTGTGCTGGTGTATCACGAGCGTGCGTACAAACACGTGTAGCAATTCCAAGAAAAAGTGTGAATTGAGCCACGAAATCCACTGCACCAATTCTGTACAATTGCGGCCCGAACGCCGGCGAACTCTTTTCAATTCTGAGCGTTTACCTCTCGGGGCATTACCCGAAACCCTCGAGGAGACAATAATGACCAACCCGAGCAATCCCAACCAGAATCCGGGTCAGCAACCGAGCAATCCCCGTCCGGGCCAACAGCAGGGCGGCGGCCAGAAGCCGGACCAGCAGAACCAGGGCGGCGGTGGCCAGCAGAAGCCGGACCAGCAGAACCAGGGCGGTGGTGGCCAGCAGAAGTCCGATCAGCAGCATCAGGGCGGCGGCCAGCAGAAGCCCGGGCAGGGCAGCCAGAATCGCTAAGACAGCAGCGGGTGCGCCCCGGAGCGTAACCGGTGACGGAATCACGAAGGGGAGCCTCCGCAGGCTCCCCTTTCGATTTGCGCAATGTGCCGATGTTGCCCGATTGCGTCCCAGCGCCCAGCCGTCCCGGCCGCACTTAAGGTTAATAAAGCGTTTCGATTGAGGTGCCGGCGGCGAGCGGGCTAGCTCTGTTCCATCGACGGTCACGCACGCAGTCCGCGCGCGAATTCCGCGAAGTCGGGAGCAGGCGATGCGATCGAATCCCCGGCTGGGGCTGGTCAATTTTGCGTTGGTGTCGGCTTACTTTGTCCCGGTTTGGGGACATGACGCATTGCGCGTGCTGACCTCTCCGTTCAACGGCTTCGAGGATCGCGCCCATGCGATTGCCGCGGCCTATTACCGCGAGGTTTTCGATTTCGGGCTGACCGGCCTGATCCGGACCTCCGAGCTGCTGGCGGGCATCAAGATGGTGATCGCGGCGGCGTTCGTGGCCTATCTGATCGAATTCGCGCGCGCTCTGGTGACGCGGCGGGAGCCCAACCGCGAAACCGTCGATGTCGTGCTGGGGCTCGCGCTCACCGGGGCCTTCATTTGGATTCTGCCGACCCTGAAGCTGGGCGATCCCGACCTCATCCGGTTGCAAGCGACCCAATTCCTGCTTCTGATCGGAGCCGCCGTCGTGATCATGATCGATCGCCATATCGAGCACGGCGCGCAAATGCGCGCGGCGGCCGGGAGTGCGGCGGCGGGCGCGTCGGAAACGACGCCTTTGATCGGCGGGGCGCTTGATCGCCTGCGTGGCTTGTCGGCGAGCGAGCGCGCCATGACACCGTCGATCGCGGCGTTGCCCGGGACGATCCGGCACCGCTTCATGCCGCGTTGGTGACGCTGCCGTCGGTCCAAGCGGCCTTGCCCTGATGCCGTGGCGTGCGCGCCACCACCGCCTCGATGAGGTCGCCGAGCCGGTCGGCGCGCATCAGCTGCGGGTCGAAACATTCGCTCTCGCAGAGATGCCGGAACAGGTCCGCATTGTCGTCGCTGCGCGGAACGCAGGCCATCCACCACGCCGCGAACCGCCGTGTCGCGACCGGCTGCATCTTGATCAGCCGCACGTCGCAATGGCGCGGGTCGCGCAGAATGCGCTCGAACGCCGCCGATACCATCGTCTCGGGTCCTTCGAGCGCCTGCGCGAACCATTTGTCGTCATGGATGAGCGCGCCGGTGATGTCGTCACGTCGATTGTTGGCGACCGATTCGATCAGGATGTCGTGGATCGGATCTTTGATCGGCCCACTCGATCGGTCGACGCGATTGCGGCTGTAATAGGTCAGACGAACGATGATCATGAAGTGCCCCCTATGGTCCCAACGGGCGACATGCTCGATAGACCACCGCGTGCTAACGCATGCTGAATCGATGATCGACTCTTTGGCGGTATTTTTCCGCAGATGATTTCTTTCGGCGGTATTTATTCGTGCGGCAAATTCTTGTCGGAAATCGCCAAACTTCCGGCGCGCCGAGCGACCCCTCGGGTGAACCCTGTAGGGGCTAGTCTTAGTCGTAGTCTACGGATTTTCGCTGCGGATATCAGCCGTTTGGCGCGAGAAATCCCAGCACGGCCTGCGCATAGGCGATCGGTTGCTCCGCATTGGCATTATGCGCGGCGTCGAGAATTGTCAGCTCGGCGCCGGGGATCCGGTTGTGGATGAATTGCGCCGCCGCAACCGGCGTCGCCCGATCGAGCCGGCCGGCGATGACGAGCGTCGGTGCGCGGATGCGGGGGAGAATGTCGCGATGGTCCATGTCGCGAATGGCCGCGCAACAGGCGATGTAGCCTTCGACCCGCGTGGCCGCCAACATGGCCCGCAAGGGCGCGACGGCTTGCGGCGAGCTGGCGCGAAATTGCGGGCTGAACCACAGCGCCACGATGAGATCGGCGAGCGATGCGAGGCCGCCGCTCGCCGCAACGGCCGCGATGCGCTCGTTCCAGTAGCTCGGGTCGGGATAATGGCAGCACGTGCTGGAGAGGATGAGCCGGCCGATGCGCTGCGGCGCGTGTGCGGCGAGCCACATGCCCACCATCCCGCCCATGGAAAGCCCGCACCAGTCGAACTTGGCGAGACCCAGACCATCGGCGATCGCGAGCGCGTCGCGGCCGAGCCGCTCCATCGTGTAAGGACCTCCTGGCACACCGGATTTACCATGGCCGCGCCGATCGTAGCGCACCACGCGGAAGCGTTGCGCAAACGCCGCAATCTGCGCATCCCACATGTGCAGGTCGGTGCCGAGCGAATTCGACAGCATGAGCACTGGCGCCCGCGCGGGACCTTCGACCTCGACCCACAACGGGCAGCCATCGGCATCCACAATCATGACGTATCCGTAGGGGCAGACTTGGGGGGCGGACTGGGGGCGGACCTGGGGGCCCCCTCGTGGGCGTCCGCGATGAGGATATCGACAGGCCGGTCACACCCCTACGGACGTTTACTGGCGCTGGTCCGGAGCGTACCGACCAGCCGGTCGATGAAGGTCTGCGCGGCGCCCTGGTGGGACATGGGCTCGAACACGCGGGCGAGCACCGGTCCGGGCAGATACGCGGTCACCCGCGCATCAGCGAGCAGCACGTCCTGCAGGCTGCTTTTATCGGTGGCCGCTTTGTGGCTTGCCTCCTCGACCAGCTTGCGGGCCTCCTGTCGGCTAATCTTGGCGGCGAGCGCCAACTCGACCGCCTCGGCCATGATCAGCCCCTGGGTGATATCGAGATTGCTGCGCATGCGATCGGGGTCGACCTCGATCCCCTGTGCCAGATCCGCAACGGCGCTGAGCGCGCCCGAGGTGACCAGCGCGAGCGCCGGGAAGGTTGCCCACTCGGCCTGCCAGCTCCCAAGGGCGTGCTCATGCTCCTGCGTCCCGCACGCCAATATGGTGGCAACCAGCTGCGGAGCGATCATCGCCGCGCTCACCGCCATGGCGGCGGCGGCAGCCGGGCCGTGCCTGGGCGGCGCGGCCGCCGCGCCGTCGCCGCCGGGCGTCGAGAGCGCCTCGAATATCTCGGCGACCTCGTTCTGCATGAACAGCGAAATATCGCGGCCGATCTTGCCGCAAGTGCCGGCCAGGATTCCGAACGCGGACGCAACCTCCGCCAGCCGGTCGCGATAGCTGTGCCAGGGCGCCTCCGGGGCCGGCAGATCGAGGAGCCCCGACAGCCGCTCCGTGACATTGAGCCCCTGATCGCCGAGCGCCGCCAGGGTACCGACGGAACCGCCGAACTGCAGCACCAGGGCGTCCTTGCGCAGGCGCTTGAGCCGCTCACGCGAACGTCCGAGGGCCGCCGCATAGCCCGCGACCTTGAGCCCGAACGGCATCGGCAGCGCGTGCCGCAGCGAAGTGCGCGCCACCGCGGCGGTGCGCCGCAGGCGTCCCGCCAGCGTGGTGAAAGCCTCGATGGCGCGGCCGAGATCGCTGATCAGCGCGTCGATGCCGACACGCAGCTCGAGCACCAGCGCGGTATCCATGACGTCCTGGCCGCTCGCGCCCCAATGCACGCAGCCGGCGGCCGCCGCATCGGTCTTGGCGACTTCGGCCCTGAGGGCATTGATCAGCGGGACCGCCAGATTGCCGGCCGCGGCGGACGCTTCGCCGAGCGCCGCGATGTCATAGCGCTCGGCCCGACAGGCCGCGGCGATCGGATCGACCGCGGAGGCCGGGATGACGCCCATCGCCGCCTCGGCGCGGGTCAGCGCGGCTTCGAAATCGAGCATACGCTGCAGCCGCGCGCGATCGTCGAGGATCGCACGCATGGCGGCGCTCGAGATGAGCGGCGGCAACAGCAGCGAGGGCGCAAGCGGATTGGTCATGGAGCCAGCCGGTCCCACCATTAGCGGTCCCGCCCACTGCCGCCAACCCCCAAGGATGCGGGCCAGGACCTCGCGCCCGGGTTTTCGAAATCGCTTTCCTGGCGGCCGGTCAAGGCTTTATACCAAGCAATCAAAGCGAGGAGACAAGCTGATGGCAATGACCATGACGGGCGAGGTGCAACTACCCGCCAGTCGCGACGCCGTTTGGGCCAAGCTCAATGATCCGGAGGTGCTGAAAACCTGCATTCCGGGCTGCGAGCAGCTCGACAAGACCTCGGACACCGAATTTCAGGCCATCGCCACTATCAAAGTCGGCCCCGTCAAGGCACGCTGGAAGGGCAAGGTGAGGCTTTCCGATCTTGATCCGCCGAACAGCTATCGCATCTCGGGCGAAGGGGAAGGGGGAGTCGCCGGCTTTGCGAAGGGGGGCGCCAAGGTGTCGCTCGCCGATAGCGCCGGGGGCACGCTCCTGACCTACGACGTGGAGGCGCAGATCGGCGGCAAGCTCGCCCAGCTGGGGCAGCGGCTGATCAGCGGCGCCGCCAAGAAGACCGCGGACGATTTCTTCCAGAAATTCGCGGCCGCGGTTGCGGCCAATGTGGGCTGACCGGCTGGCGGGCGGGCGCGATCAATTGCCCGCCATCATGGCCCTACGCCCTTGACCACCGGGCCGGAGCTTCGATAGCTGATCGGCCGCAAAGGTTGACCTTGTTCCAAGGCCCTTGGCGGGGCAAAATCCGCCCGGATTTCGTCCCTTTCTGCCGCCGGTCCGCTTTGAGGGAACCACGGCGGCGCAAAAAACAGGTCGTTTGGCCTGATCTCGAGGAGGAATGCCATGGCAGCCGTCGCGATGACGGTGAACGGCAAAGCCGTCACCGGCGACATCGATCCGCGCACCCTGCTGGTGCAGTTTCTGCGCGAGGAGCTGCGGCTCACCGGCACGCATGTCGGTTGCGACACATCCCAATGCGGCGCCTGCGTGGTTCACGTGAACGGCAAGGCGGTCAAGTCCTGCACGGTCTTCGCCTGGCAGCTCGATGGCGCAGAGGTCACCACGATCGAGGGTCTGGCGGCGCAGAACGGTCCGCTGCATCCCATGCAGGAGGCGTTCCGCGAGAATCATGGCCTGCAGTGCGGCTATTGCACCCCGGGCATGATCATGTCGGCGATCGACATCGTGAACCGCAAAGGTCACGAGCTCGACGATCAGACGATCCGGCACGAGCTCGAAGGCAATCTCTGCCGTTGCACCGGTTACCACAACATCGTGAAGGCCATTGCGGCCGGCGCGCGCGCCATGAGTCACGAGCCGGGCACCGGTAAAAGAGCCGCCGAGTAGGGGCGGCCCGCGGGGCCGCCGGTCTTTGACCGCAAGAGGAGACCGCCATGAGCGCGACCGGGATCGGCGCGGCGGTGCGCCGCAAGGAGGACCAGCGTTTCATCACCGGCAAGGGCCGCTATACCGCCGATATCGACCGGCCCGGCCAAGCCCGCGCCTACTTCGTGCGCTCGCCGCACGCCCACGCGCGAATCAAGACGCTCGACACCAAGGCCGCCACGGCGATGCCGGGGGTGCTGGCGGTACTCACTGGTGCCGAACTGGCCTCCGACAAGATCGGCAGCCTCATCTGCGGCTGGATGATCCACTCCAAGGACGGCACCCCCATGAAGATGGCGCCGCATCCCGCGCTCGCGACCGGCAAGGCCTGCCACGTCGGCGATCCGGTCGTGGTCGTGGTGGCCGAGACCTTGTCGCAGGCCAAGGACGCCGCCGAGAAGGTCGCTTGCGATTACGAGGTGCTGCCCGCGGTCGCCGATCCCGCCAAGGCGCAACGCAAGGGCACGCCGCAAATTCACGAGGTGGCGCCCGGCAACACCATCTATCAGTGGCACCTGGGCGACGCCGCCGCGGTCGAGGCCGCTTTCAAGTCGGCCAAGCACGTGACCAGGCTCGATATCGTCAACAACCGGCTGGTTCCGAACGCCATCGAGCCGCGCGCCGCGATCGGCGAATACGATGCCGGCAACGACAGCTTCACCTTGTGGAGCACCAGCCAGAACCCGCATGTGGCGCGGCTGGTCATCTCCGCTTTCGTGGGTCTCGCGCCCGAGCACAAATTGCGCGTGGTCGCGCCCGATGTGGGCGGCGGCTTCGGCTCCAAGATTTTCATCTATCCCGAAGAGGTGGTGGCGCTGTGGGCCTCCAAGCGCGTGGGCCGCCCGGTGAAATGGGTCGCTGACCGCAGCGAGGCCTTCCTGTGCGACGCTCACGGCCGCGATCACGTCACCCACGCCGAGATGGCCTTCGCCGACGGCGGCAGGATCGTGGCCCTCAAGGCCAAGACCATCGCCAATCTCGGCGCCTATATGTCGACCTTCTCGTCGTCGGTCCCGACCTATCTCTACGCCACGTTGCTTTCGGGTCAGTACGACATCCCGGCCATTTATTGCGAGGTCGACGCGGTCTACACCAACACGGCGGCGGTCGATGCCTATCGCGGGGCCGGTCGTCCCGAGGCGACGTTCGTGGTGGAGCGCCTCATCGAGGTCGGGGCGCGCGAGCTGGGGATGGAGCCGACGGCGTTGCGGCTTAAGAATTTCATCAAGCGCTTTCCGCATCAGACGCCTGTGATCATGATGTACGACGCCGGCGACTACGCGGCCTCGCTCGCCAAGGCGCTGGAGATCGCGGATATCGAGGGCTTCGAGACGCGCAAGCGCCAAGCCGCGGACCGCGGCCGGCTGCGCGGCCTCGGCTTCTCGACCTATATCGAGGCCTGCGGCATCGCGCCGAGCCAGGCCGTCGGCTCGCTCGGCTGCGGCGTCGGATTATGGGAATCCGCCGAGGTGCGGGTGAATCCGACCGGCTCGGTCGAGGTCCTGACCGGCAGCCATGCTCACGGCCAGGGTCATGAAACTACGTTCGCCCAGGTGGTGGCCGAGCGGCTGGGGATCCCGATCGACAATGTGAGCATCATGCACGGCGACACCGACAAGGTGCAGTTCGGCATGGGAACCTACGGGTCGCGCTCGGGCGCAGTCGGCATCTCGGCGCTGGTCAAGGCGCTCGACAAGATCGAGGTCAAGGCCAAGAAGGTCGCGGCCCAGATGCTGGAGGCCGCCGAAGACGACATCCAGCTGAAGGACGGCAAGTTCACGGTGGCCGGCACCGACAAGTCGCTGCCCTGGGGCGATGTCACGCTCAATGCCTATGTGGCGCACAAGTTCTCCGGCCAGGAGCTGGAGCCGGGGCTGAAAGAGGGCGCCTTCTACGATCCGGTCAATTTCACGTTCCCGGCCGGCTGCCATATCTGCGAGGTCGAGGTCGATCCGGAGACCGGCGCCAGCGAGATCGTGACCTGGACGGCGGTCGATGATTTCGGCACGGTCATCAATCCGATGATCGTGGAAGGCCAGGTGCATGGCGGCGTCGCGCAGGGCATCGGCCAGGCGCTACTGGAAGGCGCGATCTACGATCAGGCCGGTCAGCTCGTCACCGGCTCGATGATCGATTACTGCATGCCGCGGGCGGACAATCTGCCGCGCTTCGCGGTGGCCACGACTATGACGCCGAGCTCGTCGAATCCGCTCGGTATCAAGGGTTGCGGCGAAGCCGGCGCGATCGCGGCGCCGGCGGCGGTGATCAATGCGCTCACCAATGCGATCGGCACCGAGGCGCTCACGATGCCGGCAACGTCCCAATCGGTGTGGTTGGCTCTGCAGAAGTTGAGCCCGCATGGCGCCGCGGCTTGAACACGCGATACACGGATTTGGAGGATCAAAATGTACGCATTCACCTATCACCGGCCGACGACCGTCCGGCAGGCGGCGAGCCTGTTGGCCAAGCATGAGGAGGCGAAGCTCCTGGCGGGCGGTCACACCCTGATCCCGACCATGAAGCTGCGCCTGGCCGGTCCGCCCCAGATCGTCGACATGTCGAAGATCGAGGGGCTCAGCGGCATCGAGCTCAAGGGCCGCTCGGTCGTCATCGGCGCCATGACCCCGCATGCCGAGGTCGCGACCTCGCCGCTGGTGCAAGAGGCCATTCCGGCGCTCGCCGCGCTGGCGGGCCGCATCGGCGATCCGGCCGTGCGCCATCGCGGCACCATCGGGGGCTCGGTCGCCAACAATGATCCCAACGCCGACTATCCGGCCGGCTGTCTGGGGCTGGGCGCCACCATCGTGACCAACAAGCGGCGCATCAAGGCCGACGATTTCTTCAAAGGCCTGTTCGAGACCGCGCTCGAGAACGACGAGATCATCACCAAGGTGATGTTTCCCACCCCCCAGAAGGCGGCCTATGTGAAGTTTCCCAACCCGGCCTCGCGCTACGCGCTGGTCGGCGTGTTCGTGTCGAAGCGCAGCTCCGAGATCCGCGTGGCGGTGACCGGGGCGGGCGCCAACGGCGTATTCCGCGTCACGTCGTTCGAGGAGGCGCTCAAGAAGCGCTTCGGGACGAAATCCCTCGATGGTCTTTCCATCCCCCCCGAGGGCATGGGCAGCGATATCCACGGCAGCGCGGAGTACCGCGCCCATCTGGTGGGCGTGCTGGCGCGCCGCGCGGTGGCGGCAGCGGTGGCGGGCTGAGGCAAGGGCGATTCTTGCCCACATGCCAAGGAGCTGGATTCGCCCATCATTGCGTCCGGCATGTCGGATGCATGCGAACGGGATTGACTGAAGTCCGTACAGTCCTGTACGGTTGTTCCGTCAAGGGACCAGCATCATGATGCGCAAAGGCGCGGAAGAAGCCCGCAATCAACTGCCGGATCTGCTCGCTGCGGCCGAGAAAGGCCGGTCAACGATTATTACCAAACATGGCCGTCCAGTTGCGGCGCTAGTACCCATCGGGGCGTATGACGCCGCCGCTCGCCAGCAACCGCTCATGCCCGTTGGAGGCTCCGGTCGCGGGTTATGGGGTAAGGACAGCACCAGCACGCTTCGAAAGCTCCGTGACGAATAGAGCCGCTAGGATTCGAAGATCTGCCGGAGGATGCGCTGGTTCTGGTCGATTCGGCGCCGATCATCTACTTCCTCGAGGGGCACGCGAGATTCGGACCCCGTTTCAAGCCGCTGTTCGCGGCCCATGCGGCCGGGCATTTACGCTTTGCCGTAACGACGATCACGATCGCCGAGGTCCTGACCGGTCCGCTGCGGTCGGGGGATGACGCGCTCGCCCGGCGTTACCGCGCCATCCTCGAATCATGGCAACCCATCGCACTTGACGTCGACATTGCGGAAAGCGCTGCAAGACTGCGGGCCTCACTCGGGCTCAAGCTGGCAGATGCCGTTCAAGCGGCAAGCGCGCTGGCGATCAACGCGGCCGCCCTGGCGACACACGATCGCGATTTCTCTCGCGTGCGCTCCTTGCGTATAATCTCTTGAACGGACGGAGCGCCGGCTCGAAGAAAGTCTTCGAAGCCCGGTCCCGTCGATCAGCTGCCTTGAGTCACCATGTCGTCGATTGCCCTCGCCCTGCTTGATTGCCTCCGCTCGGTCGAGCGGCCCGGCGACTTCTGCGTCGGCGGCATGCGAGAAATCTTCACACCCGCAATCGACGTGGACGGCGTGGGCAGGATCGCCATCCCGCTGCTGCCGATGCAGGTCGAGCAATTGCTTGCGACCGCCGAGCCGGCACCCTACGGGCGGGGCGAGGAGACTGTGCTGGATCGCGATGTCCGGAGAACCTGGCAGATCGACCCTCATCGGGTTCGGATTGGCGGGCGTCATTGGACGAAGACGCTGGCTGAGCTCGTCGCCCATGCGGCCCACGGACTCGGCGTAAGCGAGCCGGTCGCGGCGGACTTCTACAAGCTTCTCGTCTATGACGCCGGCAGCCACTTCATCGATCACCGGGACACCGAAAAGGTCCCCGGCATGTTTGCAACCTTGGCGATCGTGCTGCCGTCGGTTCATAGCGGCGGCGAATTGGTCGTGCGGCACCTGGGGCGGGAGGTGGTGCTCGATCTGCATCCCGAGGATCCGTCTGAGGTGGGATTCGCCGCGTTCTACGCCGACTGCGTGCATCAAGTGCGTCCTGTAACCACCGGATATCGCCTGACCCTCGTTTATAATTTACGCTTCCTGGACAAGAGGTGTCTGCCGGAGGCGCCCGACTATCGCGAGGTCGAGGGGCGAGTCGCGGAATTGCTAGGGAGTTGGACCGGCGCGGAGGGCGAACCCGACAAGCTGATCCTGCCTTTGGAGCATGCCTACACTCCGGCGGAACTGTCGTTCGGCACGCTCAAGGGCGCCGACGCAGGCGTGGCGTCTGTGCTCGTCAAGGCCGCCGCAGAGGCGGACTGCGATCTCCATCTCGCTCTGGTGTCGATCGAGGAGAGCGGCAGCGCCGAGCATTCCGGCTATTACGACCGTCGGCGCTGGAATCGAGACAAGGAGGACGACGCGGAATTTGAGGTTGTGGAGGTCTGTGACCGGTCGCTGTTCCTGTCGGAATGGCGCCGTCCGGACGGCGGCGAAGCCGGGTTCCATGATTTTCCGTTCGACGAGACCGAGCTCTGCCCGCCTGACGCGTTCGAGGATCTGACGCCCGACGAGCAGCATTTCCACGAGGCGACCGGCAACGAGGGTGCGTCCTTCGAGCGCACCTATCGCCGCGCCGGCTTGGTGCTGTGGCCGCGTGCGCGGCGGCTGGCGGTGCTGAACCAGGCGGGTCTCGGGGCAACCTTGCCGCATCTCGAGGATCTGACGCGGCCGTGGGAGGCGAGCGACCGGGCGATTGCCTCGCCGCTGTGGCGTGAGGCCGACGAGCTTTCGGGCCACATGCTGCGCTCCTGGTCGCGTGCGACTCGGCGCGACGAGGGTGACACCGCCGTCAGCCGAATGCTCGACTTGCAGGTCCGGCTCGGGAATGCGCCGCGCATCGATGCGTTTCTCGCCGAGCTCTCGGCGGAAGGTCATTATGCGGCGTCCGACAACGAAGCGATCGTGCGTGCCGCCGCGCTTCTTCCGCGACCGCGTGCAACGGACTTGCTGGTCCGGATCGTCGGACGCAACGCCGCGGCTCGTCTCAGCGCCTGCAGCGATCTCCTGTTGCGCTGCGCAGGGGGGCCGACCGATTTCGCGGGCGATGTGGTGCGGATCGGCGCAGCCCTGATCGATGTCTTGCCGGGCGATCCGGCGAAGCCTGCGGACACCGGCATCTGGGCTCGACCCACTCCGATAAGGCCGGGCATCGTCGTTGATCTCCTTACGGCGACGAGCCGGATCGAGGCCGGGCTCGCGGCGCGTGCGATCGAGCACCTGCTGGCCTGGCCAAAGATGTACAGGCCGGACGACGTCCTGGTGCCAGCCGCTTTGGCCTTTGCCAAGCAGACCGAGAGCGCGACCTGGCCGGCGGTCCAGCGGCTCCGGGAAGCATCCCTTGACCATTTACGCAGAAGGATTGCACTGCCGCTGGACGCACCGCGAGACTGGACCCGCATCAACCAGATCAACTGCACATGCGCCGACTGCCGCGAGCTGGGCGTGTTCCTGGTCGATCCCCATCAGCCGCAGTGGCGCCTGAAGGCGGTCCAGAGCCGGCGCAGCCATGTCGAGGGGAGCGTCCGGACCGACGCGTGCGACCTTGACCTCACGACCGAGAGGCGGGGCAGCCCGCACGCCCTGGTCGCCACCAAGAACCAGGCCAGCTACGAGCGGCGCGCGCAGCAGCGCCGGCAGGATCTGGAGCATGTATCTACGCTGGGCGGATGACGGCCTGCCTCGCGCTGCTCGCCCGCATGTTCCTACGGCTGCGGCGGATCGTCTGCCGCCGGGCGGACCATCTGCCGCCGGGCGGGCAGCCCGTCCGCATGGGTGAAATGCCGATCCGACGGCGCTAGGCCTGGGACACGATGGCCGCGACCGGATAGATTGCCGCCATGGATAGAACAGTGACAAAAACCACCGCCAAATCGCCGCCAACCTCGATCGATGAAACCCTCGCGCTCCTGGCCGCGGCCGACTACCTGGCCGACCGCTCGCTCGCGACCGTCCTGTTTCTCGCCCTCAAGATGGGGCGGCCGCTGTTTCTCGAAGGCGAGGCCGGGGTCGGCAAGACCGAGATCGCCAAGGTGCTCTCGTCCACGCTCGGGCGGCGGCTCATCCGCCTGCAATGCTACGAGGGGCTCGACGTAGCGGCCGCGGTCTACGAATGGAACTACGCCGCCCAGATGATCGCGATCCGGGTGGCGGAGGCACAGGGCGAGCACGACCGCGAGCGGCTGGAGCACGATGTCTTCTCGGAGCGCTTCCTGATCAAGCGGCCGCTCCTGCAGGCGCTCGAGCCCGATCCGGCCGGCGCGCCGGTGCTTTTGATCGACGAGCTCGACCGCGCCGACGAGGCGTTCGAGGCCTTCCTGCTCGAGGTGCTGGCCGATTTCCAGGTGACGGTGCCGGAGCTCGGCACCGTGAAGGCGGCCCATCCGCCGATCGTGGTGATCACCTCCAACCGCACCCGCGAGATCCATGACGCCATCAAACGCCGCTGCCTCTATCATTGGGTCGGCTATCCGAACGCCGAGCGGGAATTGGCGATCGTGCGCACCAAGGTGCCGGGCATCAGCGCGACGCTGTCCGCCCAGGTGGTGCATTTCGTGCAGGCCTTGCGCCAGCAGGATCTGTTCAAGGCGCCGGGCGTCGCCGAAACGCTCGACTGGGCCTCCGCGCTCGCCGAGCTCGACGTGGTGGCGCTCGATCCCGCCACCGTCACCGACACGCTCGGTGTCCTGCTCAAATATCAGGACGACATCGCGCGCATCGAAGGCGCCAGGGCCAAGGAGCTGATCGAGGAGTTGCGCGCGAGCTTAAGGGCGGCGGAATGAGCATGCCGGTGGCGGAGGTGCGGCTCGCGGAGAACATCCTCTACTTCGCGCGCGCGTTGCGGGCGGCCGGCATTCCGATCGGCTCGGGCGCGGTGCTCGATGCGCTGGCGGCGCTGCAGGCGGGCGGCATCGGCAGGCGCGAGGATTTCTACTGGACGCTGCACGCGGTGCTCGTGAAGCGACATGAACACACGCTTCTGTTCGATCAGGCGTTCCGCATCTTCTTTCGCAAGCGCGCCTTCCTGGACAAGCTGATGGCGTCCTTGTTGCCACAGGCGCCGCCGGCCGCCCCCGAGGCGCCCAAGCCCGGCGCGCAGCGCATCGAGGAGGCGCTGTTCTCGGGCCTGCGCGAGTTCGAGCCGGACCGGCGCGACACCGAGATCGATGCCCGCCTCACGGTTTCCGATCGCGAGGTACTGCAGAAGAAGGATTTCGCCCAGATGTCGGCGGCCGAGATCGCGGCCGCCAAGCTGGCGATCGAGCGGCTGGTGCTGTCGCTCGATGAGGTGAAGACGCGGCGGCTCAAGCCCGATCGCCGCGGCCGCCTGATCGACATGCGCCGCACCCTGCGCGCAAGCCTCAAGGCCGGCGGCGCGGTGATCGATCTCAAGTATCTCGGCCTGCGCCGCATGCCGCCGCCGATCGTGGCGCTCATCGACATATCCGGCTCCATGAGCCAGTACACGCGCTTGTTCCTGCATTTTCTGCACGCCGTAACGGATGCGCGCAAGCGCGTGTCGACGTTCCTGTTCGGCACCCGGCTCACAAACGTCACCCGGGCCCTCAAGGCCCGGGACCCCGACGAGGCGCTGGCGGCCTGCGCGGCCAGCGTCGCCGACTGGTCCGGCGGCACCCGTATCGCAAGCTCGCTGCAGGTGTTCAACAAGCT
>DASZKX010000192.1:0-8471 GCA_035552735.1 Xanthobacteraceae bacterium | reverse complement strand
CGACGCGGCGGTCGCCGCGATGGATGCCCCGGACGTGCAGGCCCGGCTCGCGGAGCTCGGCATCGAGGTGGTGGCGCCCGAGCGCCGCTCGAGCGACTACCTGGCGGGTTTTGTCGTGCGTGAGATCGAGAAATGGGCCGGCCCCATCAAGGCGAGCGGGGTCAGCATGGATTGAGCGGCGCCGGCACTTGGCGGCCGCTGATCTGCGCGAAATGCAATAGAGAAAAAAAGCCGGAAGGGAAGCCATGAGGGACCAAGAGCGCGGCTCGTCGTCGCGTGGTGCGGGCGCAGCCGTCGCGACCGCCGGTGCGGCGAGGACACCAAATCCGACGTCGGACGCCTCGCGGGACCTGACCCGCAATCTGGCGCGCTTCATCCTCGCGTCCGGCTTCGATGATCTGTCCCCATCGGTGCAGCACGAAGGCGCGCGCACGCTGCTCAATTGGGTCGGCTGCGCGATCGGCGGCTCGCGCCACCAGACCATGACCAACGCCGTGGCGGCGCTGTCGCCATTTTTCGGGCCGCCGCAGGCGACGCTTTTCGGCCGGCCCGAGCGCACCGACATTCTGCACGCCGCTTTGCTCAACGGCATCGGCTCCCATGTGCTGGATTTCGACGACACCCACATCGAGACGGCGATTCATCCGGCCGCCCCAGTGGCGCCCGCGATCCTGGCCCTGGCCGAGCACCGCAACGTGAGCGGACGCGATTTCATGGCGGCGCTGATCATCGGGATCGAGACCGAGCTCCGGATCGGCGTGGCGGTCACGCCGGCGCACTACAAGGCCGGCTGGCATATCACCGGCACCGCCGGGGTGTTCGGCAGCGCCGCGGCGGCCGGAAGACTGCTCGGCTTGAGCGAGCAGCAGATGTGCTGGGCGCTCGGTCTCGCCGCCGCCCAGCCGGTCGGATTGCAGGCCATGTTCGGATCCATGACCAAGAGCTTCCACCCCGGCCGGGCGGCGCAAAACGGCCTCACCGCCGCGCTCATGGCCCAAGCCGGCTACACCGCATCGGAGCAGGCGCTCGAGGCCGAGCGCGGCTGGCTGCACGTGCTGAGCAGCGCGTGCGACACCGCCGCCATCACGGGGTCGGGTTGGGAAATCCTGAACAACAGCTACAAGCCGTTCGCCTGCGGCCTGGTGGTGCATCCGGTGATTGACGGCTGCATCCAGCTTCGAGACAAGCACGGCCTCACGCCCGACATGATCGAACGGATCGAGGTTGCGGTGCATCCTCGCGTGATGGACGTCACATCGATCCGGGATCCCAGAACCGGCCTTGAAGGCAAGTTCAGCATCTATCACGCCGCCGCCGTCGCGCTAGCCGAGGGGGCGGCCGGCGAACGGGAATTCAGCGACGAGGCCGTGCGAGGCGACCCGATCGCTGCATTGCGCCGGCGGGTCGTCGCCACCATCGATCCGGGCCTCGGCAAGGCGCAGGCGCGCGTCGCTATACTACGCAAGAATGCGGACCGGCTCACGGTTTTCGTCGAGCACGCCATCGGCAGCGTTCGAAACCCGATGAGCGACCGCATGCTCGAGGACAAATTCCGCGGCCTGGCCGCTGGAATCGTGTCCGCCGGCCAGACGGATCGGCTGATTGATCTGTGCTGGGGCGCGGACAAGCTGGCCGATGCCGGCGAGATCGCCCGCCAAGCCGGCCAGTGCATGAGCCACGGGGCCACGAGCCATGAGCCATGAGCGGCGGCCGGCATCGAGCCGTGACTATTGGGACCATTTTCCAGCGGCATTTTCAGAAAATTCTCCGAGCGAATAGACGACAAAACAAAGCTGATCGAGCGGTTTCTCGCGCCAGGCGCGGCAAAACCGCCTTAGAATGCAGGCGATCGCAGCTGATTCGGGGACAGCCCATCCGGGGGTCCTCGCCCACGGCCGGCGGCTTGCATCGCGGGCGCGCAACCACGGGTCACGACATGAGACTGTCGACGCGGCTGACGGTGGCCATGGTGGGGCTGGTGCTGCTCACCGCCGCCGCCGTCGGCTACCTCACCGAGCGCAATATCGAAGCCATCGCGCTGCCGCGCGGCTTGGAGCGCATCGACAACCGGGCCCGCGTGCTCGCGGCCGAGCTGGAAGCCGGATTCCGGGGCGCGCGCGCCGATGTGGTCGGCTTCGGTTCGGCGGTGGCGGCGGAAGGCATCGTGCGCTCCCGGCTTGCCGGCGGCACCGATCCGATCGGCGGTACGACCGAGGCCGTGTGGCGCACCCGGATGGCCGCGCGCTACGCGGCTGAGCTTGCCGCCAAGCCGAGCTATCGCGCGTTCCGCATCGTCGGCCTCGACGACGGCGGACGCGACATCGTGCGGGTCGATCGCTCCGGCCCGGACGGCGCCATCTGGTCGGTTCCGGACGCGGAGCTGGCGCGCCAGGCCGAGGAGGATTTGCGGGAAACGATCAGATTGCCCGCCGGCGCGGTCTATATCTCGCCGATAGAGCTCAACCGGGAGAACGGCGTCATCGAAGAGCCGCATGTGCCGGTCCTGCGCGTCGCAACGCCGTTGCAGAAGCCGGACGGCACCCCGTTCGGGATGGTGATCATCACCATCGATTTGCGGCCGGCATTTACCCGTATCCGTTCGGCCGCCAACGACGGCGTGAAGATCTACCTGGTCAATGGTCGGGGAGATTATCTGGTCCATCCGGATCCCGCGCGCGAGTTCGGCTTCGAGATCGGAATGCCGTCCCGGGTGCAGGACGATTATCCTGACATTATGCCGGTTCCGGATCCGAACGACGCCGCCCCGCAGGTGATGCGAGACCGGGCCGGCACCCAATTCGGCGTCGGCTGGGGAACCGTGCGGCTGGCCGATGGGCCGCGGGTCGCGGTCATCGAAACCATCCCGTATGCCGGCCTCATCGCTGCCGCCATCGCGATCCGCGATTCCAGCCTGTTCGCCGGCCTGCTGGCGGTCCTCGGCGCGGTCGCCTTGGCGGTGCTGCTCGCCCGCTCGCTGACCCGACCGCTGGTCCAGATGACCCGGGCGGTCGAGGGCTTTGCGCGCGATGAACCGACCACGATCCCGACCGATGCAGGCGGCGAGATCGGCCGGCTCGCGCAAGCCTTCGCCCGCATGGCCGACGAAGTCCGGGACAAGACCGCGGCCCTGCTCGACAGTGAGCGCTTGGCGCGCGGCATCATCGACTCGGCCTTGGACGGCTTCGTTCAAATGGACGAGCGCGGCACCCTCACGGATTGGAACGCGCAGGCGCAGGCGATCTTCGGCTGGTCGCGCGACGAGGCGGTCGGGAAGAATCTGGGCGACCTGATCGTGCCGCCGCAGCATCGTTCGCGCCACCGGTACGGGCTCGCAGGCTACTTGCGCAGCGGCAAAAGCGCGCTCCTCGGAAAGCGCCTGGAGATCGAGGCACTGCGGCGGGACGGAACCGAGATCAAGGTCGAGCTGAGCGTGACGGCGCTGCGCCGGCGCGGCGGCACCCTGTTCAATGGGTTCATCCGCGACATGACCGAAGCGATCGCAGCCGAGGAACGCACCCGGCAGTCCGAGAAAATGGAGGCCGTCGGCCAGCTGGTGGGCGGGATCGCGCACGACTTCAACAACCTGCTCACCGTCATCACCGGCACGATCGATCTCCTGGCCGAAGGGGTTGCCGACAAGCCGCCGCTGTTGTCGATCGCCCGGCTGATCGGCGAGGCGGCCGACCGTGGCGCGGAGCTGACCGGCCACCTGCTCGCCTTCGCCCGTAAGCAGCCCTTGCAGCCGCACGACACCGACATCAACGGCCTGGTGACGGCGGCCAAGGGTTTGTTTCAGCGGGCGCTCGGCGAGCAGATCGAGATCGAGTCGGTATTGGAAGAGTGTGCATGGCCGGCACTGATTGACCCGACCCAGCTCACCACCGCGCTGCTCAACCTGGCCATCAATGCCCGCGACGCGATGCCGAACGGCGGCAAGCTCACCTTGGAGACCAAGAACGTCGTCCTCGACGAGAGCTATGCGGGGGTGAACCGCGACGTCCGGCCCGGCAACTATGTGATGATCGCGGTGAGCGACACCGGCAACGGCATTCCGGAAGCGATCCGGGACCGGGTCTTCGAGCCGTTCTTCTCAACCAAAGAAGTCGGCAAGGGGACCGGATTGGGCCTGAGCATGGTCTATGGGTTCGTCAAGCAGTCGAGCGGGCATATCAAGATCTACAGCGAAGAAGGCCACGGGACGACGATCAGGCTCTATCTGCCGCGCTGCGACCTATTGTCCGAGCAAGCGGCCGCATCGGCGCTCGAGCCGCCGATCGAAGGCGGCAGCGAAATTGTCCTGATCGTCGAGGACGACCCTCTGGTGCTGACCTATGTGACGGCGCGGCTCAAGAATCTTGGTTACCGAACCCTGCAGGCCGCCAATGCGGCCGAGGCGATCGCCATCGCCGAGCGCGGCGTCGATTTCGACCTGCTGTTCACCGATGTGATCATGACCGGCACCATGAACGGCCGCCAGCTCGCCGACGAAATGGCGCGGCGCCGACCCGGCCTCAAGATCCTGTTCACGTCCGGCTACACGGAAGATGCCATCGTGCACCACGGCCGGCTCGATCCGGGGGTCCTGCTGCTCGCCAAGCCGTACCGCAACGCCGAGCTCGCCCTCATGGTCCGCCGGGCGCTGGCGGCGGCCTAGAAAGCGCGCCCTCCCCAACGGGTCCGGCCAAAGGCCGGCCCGATGATAAACGCGGGGGGTTGAATCCGGTTTTCCGTCCGAAAATGCGACCGTGCCAAAATGTTGGAGCGGTGTCCGCCGACGGTTAATGTGGAACCGCCCCGAGCCCTGCCGCGCGCCGAATCGCAGCCGCAAGCGCCCATTCCGAAACGGGAGGTTAGGAACTTCACGTTTACTATTGTTCGGTGATATCAGCCTGCGCCGAACCGCAGCGAACGTTTGGACATTTCGACAACCTCGCCCGAAGGGCCGCGCCGTGCCTCGCATTCTCGTGATCGACGATCAGAATACCGTGCGCACCGCCATCGCGCTGGCCCTGCAGGCCAAAGGTTTCGACGTGGTCGGGGCGGAGAACGGCCAGTCCGGCCTGAGCACGTTCGAGCAATCCAGGTTCGACGTGGTGATCGCCGATCTTTTCATGCCGGGCATCGACGGCGTGACCTTCATCAAGGCATTGCGCAAGCGCAATCCGGGCTTTCCGGTGGTCGCCATGTCGGGAGTGCTGCTCGGCCCGGCCGGGCGAACCGCGCTTGACCAATTGCAGACGATCTCAGATCTGTCGGACGTCATCTGTTTGCAAAAGCCGTTCCGGCCGAATGAGCTGCTGCAGGCGGTCGCTGCGGCGCTGGCCGCCGTCGCATCGCCTGCGGCCGACTCGGCCGCCGCCATGTCGCGCCCGCAGTCGTGATGACTCCCCCGCCATGGGCCGGCGCGGACTGGCCACCATGAGTTGCGAATCCAACCCTCGGCCGGGTCGAGCCCTGTGACTGCAAGGTCTGCAATGCCACGCGTTCTGATCATCGACGACGACGAAGCGGTGCGCAAAGCGACGGTGATCGTGCTCGAGGCGCGCGGCTTCGACGTGGTTGCGGTCGAGAACGGTCAATCGGGCGTCCGGGCGATCACGGCGGGGCCGTTCGATGCCGTCATCGTCGACATCTTCATGCCCGGAATGGATGGCTTCGCCACCACCAGGGCCATTCATCAGCACAGCCCGGCCACGCCGATCATCGCGGTCTCGGGCTTCATGTTCCCCGGCCGTTGCCCGACCATGCCGGATTTCCATCCCATGGCCGCCGAGGCCGGCGCGGTCGCAACCCTGTACAAGCCGCTCCGACCAAACGAGCTGGTACAAGCCCTTACCGAAGCGATCGGACCGCGACGCGTCCCGCACTGCGTCTGACGCGCGGCGCCTGATGCTCCGTCACCTCTATTTGCGCGCGGCACTGCGGGTCGCCCCCACGATGGCGCCACGAGCAGCACGGAGAGAGCACCGACCGGCATCAGAATTTGCCGCATCGTCCTCACTCCCGCTTGGATGAAGCACAGGATAGCGAATTTATAAGCGGAAGCTGCACGAGGATTCCAGCCTGCCGGGCGACAATTGATGTGATGTCGGCCCTTCCGTGCGCGCGGGGATCGGGTGTAGATTCATCGCAAGGCCGGCGGCGAGACGCGCCGAGGTCCGCACACGACCACGATACACTCCATGGCGGACACGGCGCCGAGAACGCTGGAACGGCCAGAACGGCTGCTCGCCGCCCAGGGGAGGAAACCATCATGGCTTACCGAAGCTTGTTGGGTGCGATCGCGTTGACGGCGCTCTCGCTGTCGAGTGCCAGCGCGCAAATCTTCGATTATTCGAGATATCCCAACCTGAAGGGCCAATGGCTTCCGATCGGTGGCCCTGGCCGTTTCGATATCAGCAAGCCCTGGGGTCCGGAGCAGGAAGCGCCGCTCACGCCGGAGTACCAGGCAATCTTCGAAGCCAATGTGGCGGACCAGGAGGCCGGCGGGCAGGGCTGGGATCGAGACTGGGTCTGCCAATCGCCCGGCATGCCGCGCGTGACCAACGGCTATGGCCAGATCGAGTTCGTCATCGCGCCGGGCAGCGTCCACATCTTGACGCAGCACATACACGACAACCGCCGCATCTTCACCGACGGACGCGATTGGCCGGTCGATCTCCCCCATACCTTCATCGGCTATGCGATCGGCCGATGGATCGACACCAACCATGACGGCCACTACGACCTGCTCGAGATCGAGACACGCGGCTTCAAGGGACCGCGCTCGTACGACACCAGCGGGCTTCCCTTGCACCTGGACAACCAGACCATCGTCAAGGAGCGCATCTACGTCGACAAAGCCGACCACGAGGTCGCCCATGACGAGGTCACGGTCATCGATCACGCCCTGACGCGGCCCTGGACCGTGATGAAGAACTATCGCCGGCAGGCGGATCCGCAGCCCTATTGGCGCGAAGTCAGTTGTTTCGAGAACAACGATCACGTCGAGATCGGCAAGGAGCCCTACATGCTCAGCGCCGACCGCTACCTGATGCCAACCAAGAAGGACCAGCCGCCGCCCGATCTAAAGTATTTCAAGAAGACGCAGAAGTGAGGTGACGCCCATGTTGGCTCGCACCCTGCTCTGCATCATCGCGGCGACAGCCCTCTCGGCCACCGCCGACGCCCAAATCATCGATTACTCCAAATATCCGGACCTGGGCGGCCAGTGGCGTCCGATCGGCGGCCCCGGCCGCTTCGACATCAGCAGGCCCGCCGCACGCGGACAGCAGGCCCCGCTGACCGCGGAGTATCAGGCCGTCTTCGAGGCCAATCTCAAAGACCAGGCCGCCGGCGGCCAGGGCACCACCTCGACCTACAAATGCCTGTCACCCGGAATGCCGCGGGTCACCAATGCCTATGGAGAGACGGAATTCATCATCACGCCGGACACCACCTACATCCTGATGGATCATATCCTGGACGACCGGCGCATCTTCACCGACGGACGCGATTGGCCAGCCGAGCTCGAGCCAACCTTGCTGGGTTACTCCATCGGAAAATGGATCGACAGCAAGGGCGACGGCCACCACGACGTTCTCGAGGTAGAGACTCGCGGCTTCCGCGGCCCGCGGGTTTTCGACGGCAGCGGCCTCCCGCTGCACGAGGACAATCAAACAATCGTCAAGGAACGGATCTTCGTCGACAAGGCGGACCCCCAGGTTGCGCATGACGAGGTTACCGTCATCGACCATGCGTTGACGCGGCCCTGGACCGTGATGAAGAACTATCGGCGCGTGGCCGATCCGTTGGTGTCCTGGACCGAGGAGTATTGCGAGTACAACAATCATGTGCTGATCGGCGACCAGCACTATGTGCTGAGCGCCGACGGGCTGCTGATGCCCGCCCAGAAGGATCAGCCGCCGCCGGACCTGCGCTATTTCAAGCCGAGGCCGAAGTGAGCGGTCGCTGATCGGATCGCCGAACGGACGTGTCGCTCGTTCCGGTGCAATCACACGCGACGTCGTCCCGGCCCATAGCGCGTCAAACAGGCGTATTAACGCGCTCACGGCGTCGGGACCCATACCATCAGGGCGTTTCCGCCGGTCGTCGACGGGCTATGACAGCGCATCGAAATGACGGCATCATCAGCAGTATGGAGGTCGCGATGTTTGGACGGAAGGTTTTCGGCGCGCTCACAGCGATCATCGTGGTCGGGCTTCTCGCCACCGCTTCCACGACGGCCTCGGCGCAGTACGATTATTGGCGCAAGCGCGGCTTTGTGATCCCGTGCAGCCTGGACGGCGTCAATCCGGTTGATCATCCGGACATTTTCGGCAATCCGGCTGTGGCGAGAGAATATGGTTTCGTGCGATCGCGGGACGGCAGGTGGCATGTGGAGAAGAACTGCGTACGCGGTCCCTACCACAGCCCGGGGTAGGTCCGGCGGCAGGTTTGGTGTCATGCCCGGCGAATGCGGGGCATCCGGT
>DASZKX010000191.1:0-5033 GCA_035552735.1 Xanthobacteraceae bacterium | reverse complement strand
AACCTGACGGGCGGCATGTCGACCATGTTGCCGAACCACCACATCACCAAGCCGGTCTATATCGGCGAGATCCGGGCCGACGGCCAGTTCAACGTGGTCTACAAGACCCCCGACCTGGTGCCGGGGGCGGCCTGGTCGCCGTATCTGGAAGGCTCCAAGGACTTGGTCGCCGACTGGGTGAAGCTCAAGTGCGGCAACTACAACAAGGTGACCAACAAGTGCGGCGGCGGCTGATCGCGCCCGCCGCAGACACCTCGTGCCGAAGCCACCTCATGCCGCAGCCACCTCATGCCGCATGAGACCTTGACGACATCTTGAAACAGCGCGGAGGCGGCCGCAGGGCCGCCTCCCCGACCGCCCTGTCCGGAACCAAGCGGGATCTCGAACGCTCTTCCGCCGTCGCCGAAAACGAAAACGTACCCATTGCGCAATTCCGGCTGATACATCCTGGCCGATCCGACCCATAGCGAGGCTTCCCGTGCCCCTTGCGACCATCGCAGCCGAACCCGTAGAGCTCACCATCGATCTCGACACGACCGCTCTCGTCATCATCGACATGCAGCGGGATTTCCTGGAGCCCGGCGGGTTCGGGGCCGCGCTCGGCAACGACGTGGCGCGCCTGCAACTCGCCGTCGGCCCCTGCCGGGAGGTGCTCGACGCCGCGCGCCGGCACGGCCTCCTGGTCATTCACACTCGCGAAGGCCATCGCCCGGACCTCTCCGACGCGCCACCCCTGAAGGTGGAGCGCGGCGATCCGGCACTGCGCATCGGGGCGCCGGGCCCGATGGGCCGCATTCTGATCCGCGGAGAGCCCGGCCACGACATCATCCCGGAGCTCTATCCGATCGCCGGCGAACCGGTGATCGACAAGCCCGGCAAGGGCGCCTTCTACCAGACCGACCTCGAATTGATGCTGCACAACCGCTCGATCGACACCCTGCTGGTTTGCGGCGTCACAACCGAGGTTTGCGTCAACACGACGGTGCGCGAGGCCAACGATCGCGGGTTCCGCTGCATCGTGCTGTCCGACTGCTGCGGGTCCTACTTCCCGCAGTTTCACGAGATGGGCCTGGCCATGATCAAGGCCCAAGGCGGCATCTTCGGCTCGGTCTCCGCCTCCCAGCCGCTGCTCAGGATTTTGGCAGCCGCCAACTGAGACCGGAGCACAGCTTCGGCTCGCGCGCGCCGGCGCAACGCCGTCGTGCGGGCGGCTTCAAAGTCGGCATTGCTGCAATTGTATACAATTGATGGTCGGGAATTAGTCCTCGAGGACGGCGGCGCGACGATCCAAGCGCGCAACACGCGCCGGGCACACGTGCGACTGAACTGGCGATATCGCTATTTTCCGCGGAAATCCGGGGTTTTGCGACATTTATGACACGCTCCCTGGAAAGCATGACGTCTGCGCGACATCTGGCACGCCGCTTGCGAGTTCAGATCAAGCAATCGAAAGGGGTTGCGCACGTCCTCGGTTCACCCGCGGGATGTTTGCTCGTCGAGTTCGGCAAGCGCTGCACATTGCATGAGCAAACTCTCGAAGTTCTTCGGATGAAGCAACGCGGGTCGAGAATGCGGGGGTCAGGGGTAAAATGGGGCTAAGAGGAGATTTTCCATGTTTGCTACTCGTTTGGCATCGGCGCTGGTCGCCGCAACGGCGTTGGGGGCGCTCGGATCGACGGCGTCCGCCGCCGATCTGAAGCTCAAGGCGCCACCGCCGCCACCGACGGTGCCGCTGGACATCCACTACTTCGCGGACGTGACGTTCCTGAACGACTACATCACGCCGCGCGGCTTGCTGGTGACCAATACCGGCCTGACCACGCAGATCCTGACCGGGATCGCGCTCGACCTCTACAAGGACAAGATGGGCTTCATCAACGACATCAGCGTCAATGGCGGGGCGTGGAGCGATCTGTGGAGCGACCAGCACGACATTCACGTCGACTCGTGGAACGAGTTCGATTGGTGGGTCGGGATGAACGTCACCTTCGCGCAAAACTGGACGTTCGGCGTCCAATATATCGAGTTCATTCCGCCGGCGGCCGATCTCGCCACCAGCTTCCCGGCGATCGAGCACAACATGGAGTTCAGCCTCGCTTACGACGACACCGGCTGGGGCTTCCCGATTCCGATTCATCCCTACGTCAAGCTGTTCTACGAGCTGCAGGGGCCTTCCACGGTGGTGTTGGGCAAGAGCGGCGGGACCTACGACGTCGAGATCGGAATCGTCCCGACCTACGATGCCAAGAAGGCGAGCGGCATGCCGCTGGTGTTCACGGCGCCGACCTGGGTCACCGTCGGACCGTCCAGCTACTGGAACAAGAACGACGGCACCACCAATAAATGCGGCACCTTGTCGACGGCGCCATGCGCACTCAGCAACACCGGCGTCTTCACCACCGGACTGCAGGGCAAATTGGCCCTCGATACGGTGGTGCCGAAGCGGCTGGGCAACTGGTACGTGAAGGCGGGCGGCCGCTACTACCACATCTTCAACGACGCCTTGCTGGCGTCCCAGGAGTTCACCGGCGCGGCCGGCGGCTCTGCCGGCGTGATCGGAACCTTCCCGAACGCCCATCGTGACGTCGGCGTGGTCTACGCCGGGCTGGGTCTCGGCTTCTGACGCAAGCTCTACGGAGGCGGATGTCGCGCGTGACCCCGCCTCCGCCTTCACGGCCGGGACAGTTTTGGTTTCTGGCGACGTAACGCGCTCCGGCGCCTACGTGCTCTCGACGCTTCAGGTGCGTGGGGCAAGCCGATGCATGGACCAAGGCAATGCGAGCCGAGGACATGCATGTGCATGAACAACCTGATCGACAGGAGGGTGTGATGACGATGATGGACCAACGCCGCCCGGCCTTGTGGACGCCGGGCGACTGGAATGCATTCTTCGGCTTCGGCACGAATATTCTGGTCAACATGCTGGTTCTGACCGGCCTGCTGCGCTTCGTGCTCAAGATGCCGGACGCGATCGTGTTCGGACGCATCCTGCCGGCGCTCGGCCTGATGCTGTGCCTCTCCACGTTCTACTACGCGTACCTGGCCTATCGGCTGGCGGCCAAGACCGGCCGTACCGACGTGTGCGCGCTGCCCTCGGGCATCAGTGTCCCGCACATGTTCATCGTCACCTTCGTGATCATGCTGCCGATCACGATCAAGACCGGTGATCCGATCAAGGGCTGGGAGGCCGGCCTGACCTGGGTGTTCTTCCAGAGCTTCATGCTGATGATCGGCGGGTTCCTGGCGCCGTATATCCGCAAGATCACGCCCCGCGCCGCGCTGCTCGGCACGCTCGCCGGCGTCTCGATCACCTTCATCGCCATGCGGCCGGCGCTCGAGATGTACATGACGCCGGTCATCGGGCTCACCTGCTTCGCCATCATCCTGGTGAGCTGGTTCGGCGGCTTCAAGTATCCCAAGGGCATCCCGGCCGGTCTGGTCGCCATCGCGGTCGGCACCCTCATCGCCTGGGGCTCCAACGTGCTCGGCCTCGGCTACGGGGGCTTGAGCGTCGCCGGCGTGGCCGGCGCCTTCACCAATTTCGGCTTCTCGCTGCCGCTGCCGGCGGTCGACCACGTGTTCTCGGGCTTCGAATTTCTCGGCGTGATCCTGGTCACCGCGGTCCCCTTCGGCATCTACGATCTGGTCGAGGCAATGGACAACGTGGAGAGCGCCGAGGCGGCCGGCGACTCCTACCCGACCACGCGTGTGCTCACCGCCGACGGTGTCGTCAGCCTGATCGGCTGCCTGATGGGCAATCCCTTCATCAACGCGGTCTATATCGGGCACCCGGGCTGGAAATCCATGGGTGGGCGCATCGGCTATTCGGCGGCGACCGGCCTCATGGTGATCGTGCTGTCGTGGTTCGGCGTCATCTCGCTCTTGCTGGCGGTGATCCCGGTGGTCGCGATCTCGCCCATCCTGCTCTACATCGGCATGCTGATCGGCGCGCAGGCGTTCCAAACCACGCCCTCGACCCACGCGCCCGCGATCGTGCTCGCTCTGTCGCCGCATCTGGCCGGCTGGTGCAAGACGCTGATGGATGGGGCGCTTGGGGCCGCCGGCACCTCGGCGAGCGCGGTGGGCTTCGACAAGCTCGGCAACGTCGGGGTGCTCTATCATGGGTTGGAGATCCTCGGCGGCGGCGCCATCCTGACCGGCCTGGTGCTGGCCGCGATCGGCGCCTTCATCATCGACAAGAAGTTCGCGCACGCCGCCGCCTTCGCGGCGGCCGGTGCGGTGCTCACCTTCTTCGGCTTCATGCACGGAGAATCGATCGGGATCGCGGTCACCCCCACGGTCGCGGTCGCCTACGCCATCGTGGCCGCCTTCCTGTTCGGCCTCAGCCGCTATCCGGCCATGGTCTCGGCCGCCGACGAGCCTATGTCCCCCAAGGGGCTAGCCTCGATGCCGGCCGAGTGAGCATGCCGTCGACATGATCGGCATCAAATAAAGGGAACAGATCGGACGGACATGCGAGCGCTCGGCCGGTCTGTTGCCAACCTCCTGCCCTCCTGAGCCGCCGGCTTCTCCCCCTACCGGCGATCCTCCGCCCCGAGCCCACGGTTCGGGGCGGAGGCATTTTGGCGCCGAGGCATTTTCCAACAAACCGAATTACCCGCGTTCGCGAGGGCATGCTTTTTTCCCGAAAATGCTTTAAGCAAGTCGGCAGACAAGCGGGGCAATATGACGAGACCGCGCAAATCGCGTCCGCCCGCCAAGGCGGCGCGGGCGAAGGGCGCACCCAAGACGCCGGCGCCATCCCGAAGGCCGACGCGCAAGCCGTCGCGGGCGCGAAAATCCGGCAGGACCCCGCCGTCCAACCCGCTCGACGATTTCGTACAGGCCGCCGCGCGCGTGCTCGCGCTTCCGATCGAGCCGCAATGGCGCGCGGCCATCAAGGCCAATCTCGACGTGAACCTGCGGCTGGCGGCCTTTGTGGCGGAATTCCCCTTGCCGGACGAAGCCGAGCCTGCGCCCATATTCACGGCTTGAGGACGGGCGACAGGATGGCGATCGATCCGACTTCCGCC
>DASZKX010000190.1:0-5646 GCA_035552735.1 Xanthobacteraceae bacterium | reverse complement strand
CGCCATCATCAAATCGGCGGAAGAGCTCGGCTATGCGGAGATGAGGCTCGACACCCTCCCCACCATGCCGGAGGCCTTTGCGCTCTATGAGCGCTTCGGCTTCGTCCGGATACCGGCCTATTACCACAATCCGGTGCCCGGGACGGTGTACCTCGGCAAGCGATTGTCGAGCGTCGCGAATCGGCACCGTGATTGAATGAGCCGCATGTAGGGTGGGCATTGCGCCGCCGGGCCCTGCGGTTTGCTCGGCTGTTCCGGCACAATGCCCACGCGCCCCGATCTCTCGGCTTGCCGCGTGAGCAAAATCGCGCGCGACGCCTGCGCAAGCCTTTCTGCTGCAGCAGGCGATTTCGCCCACCCTACGGCCTTAAATTGCTCTAGCGCTTGCGGGCGGCCCGCGCCGGCAGTCGTTGCCGCAGCTTGAAGAACCCGTCCCAGGGATCGCGCTTCAAGAATTTGAGCCGATGCCCGATATTATCGACCGTGTAGTGGTCGGCCTTGAGGCCCTCCGAGATCTCATCCCAATCGATCGGGGTCGAGACCGAGGCCTGCGGCAGCGCCCGCGTCGAATAGGGGGCGACCGCGGTCGCGCCGCGGCCGTTGCGCAAATAATCGATGAAGATGCGCCCGCGGCGCGCGCGTTTGGAAAGGGTCGCGATATAGGTGTCGGGATGGTCCTTGGCCATCTCGGCTGCGACCCGCTCCGTGAACGCCTTGGCTTCCTCCCATTCGGCCTGCGGCTCGAGCGGCACCACGACATGGAGCCCCTTCCCGCCCGAGGTCTTGAGGAAGCTCGCCAGGCCGAGGTCCGCAAGCCGGCCACGCACCTCCCGGGCGGCCGCGATGGTGGCGCTCCACGGCACGTCCTCGCCGGGGTCGAGATCGAAGATCAGCCGGTCGGGCCGTTCCAGATGCTCGGTGCGCGATCCCCACGGATGGATCTCAACCACGCCGGCTTGCACCATGTTGAGTAGGCCGGACAGGCCGTCGATCACCATCATCGGCTCCTTCTCGCCGACATCGACGCGTCCCACGGTTTCGTCCAGGCCTTGCCAGGGATGCTTGGCGAAGAAGCATTTGGCGCCGGTGCCGGACGGGCAGCGCAGCAGGCTCAACGGGCGGCCGGTGACGTGCGGCAGAATCCAGTCGGCGATTTCCGAGTAGAACTCGGCGAGCCCTTGCTTGGTGATGCCGGGCTCGGGCCACAGGATGCGCTCCGGATGGGTGAGCCGCACTTGGGCGAGATCGCGCGCACCGCGCGCCTTCGAGGTTTTCACCACCGTCTCGAGCACGATGTCGGCGGCCGGCTTGTCCTCACGCAATCCCTTGAACGATGCCGCGCGCAGCAAGCGGTCCTGGGTCCAGCCGCGAAACTCGATCTCGCCGACGAGGCGCGGCTCGACCCAGCGGACGCCTTTCTCGGCGCCGGCCGGCAGGCTGTTCGCCAGTTGCGGCTTCTTGGCGATGATCGCCTCGAGCTCGTCGCGCAGCGAGCGGGCCTGATCGGCGGACCATCCGGTTCCGACCCGGCCCGCATAGGTCAGGCGTCCGGCTTCGTGGTAGCCGAGCGCGAGCGCTCCAACCGATCGGCTGTCCGCGCTCGAAGGGAGGTAGCCCAGCAGCACGAATTCCTGGCGGTCGACGCACTTGGATTTGAGCCAATGATCGCCACGGCCGGACCGGTAGGGTTGGTCCTTGCGCTTGGAGACGATGCCTTCGAGGCCGAAGCGGCAGGAATGCTCCAGCATGGTGGGCCCGTCAACCTCCAGGTGCTCGCTGAACCGGACCGGGGAGCCGGGCGGCAGGCCCGCGAGGATCTGTTGCAGCAGTTTCTTGCGATCGATCAGCGCAGCTTTGGTCAGATCGAAGCCCTCGCCATAGAGGAGATCGAACACGAAGTAGCGGAACCGGTCCTGCCGGCCGGCCTTGAGGTCCGCCTGCAGATTGTTGAAGCTGGTGATGCCGTTTGGATCCTCGACCACCACCTCCCCGTCGAGCAGCCCGGAAGCGAGACCGATTTTTTTGACCGCATCCGCGACGCTGGAGAACCGCTGCGTCCAATCGAGCGCCTTGCGGGTCAGCAAGCGGACCGACGGCCCGTCGATGCGCGCCTGCATGCGGTAGCCGTTGTGCTTGATCTCATGAATCCATTTCGGCCCGCTCGGCGGCTTCTCGCATGGCGACGCCAGGCTCGGCTCCTGGAACGCGGGCAGCAGCTTCTTGCGCGCACCCGCGATTTTGCCGATGTCCGGAAGCAGGCGCCGGCGTGCCTTCGCCACCTTGCCGCGCGCCGCGTGGTCGGCCCGGACGTCGCCTGCCGCCGCCAGCTCCTGGTTGGTGCGGCCGCTCAGATAGGAGGTGGTCTCCTCCTCGGTGATCTCGGGGTCGCCCGGATGACGGGCAAATTCGTCATCGGCCTTCATGAGCAGCCAGGGCTCGGTCTTCTCGCCCTTGCGCGGCCGCATACGCACCAGATGCCAAAGGCCCTTGAGCCGCGTGCCATCGAGCACAAAGGCGAGATGCCCCTTTTGCAGCCCGAAGTGCGGATCGCCCTGCGGCATCCAGCGACCGCGATCCCAGACGATCATGGAGCCGCCGCCATATTCGCCCTTGGGGATGTTGCCCTCGAAATCGAGATAATCGACCGGGTGGTCCTCGGTGCGGACCGCCAGCCGCTTCTCGCCGAGCGTCAGGCTCGGTCCGCGGGTCACCGCCCAGCTTTTGAGAACGCCGTCGAGCTCGAGCCGCAAATCGAAGTGCAGCCGGCGGGCGGCGTGCATCTGGACGACGAAGTCATGGCCATCGCCGCTACCGCCGGACACAGCCGGTTCAGGGGTTCGGCCGAAGTCACGCTTCTGCGCGTATCTCTCGAGCTCTCTCGGTGCGGGGGTCGATTTGGTTTTGCGAGCGGACACGGCTGATCTTGGACGTGCATCAAAGCGTGAGGTTGGCGCGCAGCCACCGATCGATCCGGTCGAGTATGGCTTTATAGGTGTCCTCTTGGCTCACGCCGGCGCGCTTGAGGACCTTGAATGAATGATCCCCACCCGGCACCTCGAAGAGCTCGGTCGGAGCCGCGAGATTCTTGATGATGGGCCGCAGCTCCTGCGGCGTGCCGAAAACGTCGCGCGCGCCTTGCACGAACAACATCGGCGCTTTGATCTGCGCCAGATGCTTGGCGCGTAGTTGCTCCTTCTTGCCGGGAGGATGCAGCGGATAACCGAGCAGAACGAGCCCCGCCACATCGGGGGCACCCGCGGCCGCGACCTGCGTGGCGATGCGCCCGCCCATGGACTTGCCGCCGATCGCCAGCCGGCCGCGGGTGCGCTGCGCAACTGTCTCGATCACGGTCCGATAGCAGGCTTCCAACTTGTCCTTCGGATCGGGCAGCCGTCGGCCTTGCTCCATGTAGAGGAAGTTGAAGGTGACCGTGTCGATGCCACGCGCCGCGAGCGCGCTGGCGAAGCTCACCATGAAGCTGCTGTTTCGGTCGGCGCCGGCGCCGTGCCCGAGAATCAACGTGATCCCGGCGTGCATCTGCTTGGCCGCCGGATAGACGGTCGCGCCCACCTTCTGATCGGGACCGATCGCGACGGAAATGGCTTCAGGCATTTGTTGCGCCCGAATCTTTCACGCTCGCCTCCGGGGTCGGCTCGGTATTCGCCAGCTGGATCTCGCAATATTTCAGCGCGCGTTTGGCGCGTTCGGCCCAAGGCGAGTCGCGGTCGAGCGCGAGGTAGCGCCGCCACACCGGAGCCGCCTGCTCGTGGCGTTCGAGCCGCTGCAGGAACAACGCCATGTTGAACACCGCGTCGGCATAGCCCGGATCGGCGTCGAGCGCGCGCCGCTCGCAATCGATCGCCTCCGGAAGCCGGCCGCCGTCGTCGAGCAGATCGGCGAGATTGTGCCAGGCCGGAGCAAAATGCGGATCGGCCTTGACGGCCCGCCGGTAGGCGGCCTCCGCCTCCACGGTGCGTTTCTGCTCCCGCAGCAGGTTGCCGAGGTTAAGCCCGGCTGCCGGGTCGCTCGGATCGAGCTTCATGACGCGCCGGTACTGCGCTTCGGCCGCCGCGGTGTCGCCGGCCTCCTCGGCGGATTGCGCCTGCGCGAAGGCGGCATCGGCCGAGTCCTCCGGCTTGCTTACATCCAGCACGAACTGGCCCTTCGAATCCGTCCGCCCACGGACCTGCTCGACCAGCACACGGTCGGCGGATTCCGGAAACAGCCGCAAGTTCGACAGGCGCGCATCCGGCAGCCATTTGCGGATGTCGCGCAGGCTGCGGGTGATCACCGAAAGCGGCGTTCCGGAGCCGAGCAGCTGCGCGACCTGGCGGGCGGCGGCGAGATCGCGGAACCCGTAAAGGCCCTCGCGGGCCTCGATCAGACCGAACATGGAGAGTTGCTCGACCACCTCGCCCGGCAGCTTGCTCAAGGCCGCGAGCTGGGTGGCCGCGTAGGTCTTGGCCTGCTCCTGCGGCACCGCCTTGCCGACCCATTCCAGGAAGCGGCGTTCGTTGACGATCGGGATGCCGTAGGATTTGGCCGTGGCCAGGCTCTTGGATGGCTGCCCGTCGTCCTGCAGCGGCCAGCCGAGCTCGCCGACGATCAGCACCCTGGTGTCCTTGGTGACCCCCTCGCGGGGTCGGCCACCGTGCTCGGCGACCAGCGCGAACGCATCCGCCCGCTTCATCGACGCGAGCCGCCCCGTGAAGGCGATGACGCCCCCTTGCAGCGACACCTCGTCGGGTTCGGACTTCTGGCTCAGCGTCCGGCCTTCCTCTTGGCGGCCGTGCCGGAGCGCACCTTGGTGCTGGCGGCGGCCGGCTTCTTCTTGGTCTCGGCGCCGATGCTGGCGCGCAGCGCATCCATCAGGTTGATCACCCGCTGCGGCGCCGGCTCGTCCTTGGGCGCCTCCACCATGCGGCCGGCCTGCTTGGCGCGCAGGAGCTCGACCAGGGCGGTCTCGTAATGGTCGGTGAACTTGGCGGGCTCGAACTGGGCCGCCTTGGTGTCCAGGATATGGGCCGCCAGCTGCTTCATCTCGGCCGGCAGCTTCAAGTCCGGGATATCCTCGAAATAGGACGCCGGCTCGCGCACCTCGTAGGCATAGCGCAGCGTGGTGGCCAGCAGGCCCTTCTCGAACGCCTCCAGCATGACCACGTATTCGCGCCGCGACACCACCACGCGGCCGAGCGCAACCAATCCCTTTTCCCGGATGGCGTCGCGGATGACCGCAAAGGCCTCCTGCCCGACCTGGTCGGTGGGGGCGACGTAATAAGGGCTGTCCGGATAACGATCGTCGATCTCGGAGCGCGGCACGAAGCTGTCGATCTCGATCGTATGGGTGCTCTCGATCCGGATCTTCTCGATCTCGTCGTCCTCGATCTGAAGGTATTGTCCCTTCCCGATCTCATAGCCGCGGCCGATGTCCTCCTTGTCGACCGGGTCCCCGGTCTCGGCGTCGACCTGCTGCTGCTTGAGACGGTTCCCGGTCTTCTTGTTGATCCGGTTGAACGAGACCCGCTCCGAGCTGGACGTGGCCGGATAAAGGGCGATGGGGCAGGAAACCAGGGAGAGCTTCAGATAGCCCTTCCAGTAGGCCCGGGGTGCCATGACGACTCCATACATCAGACGACGCGTTGCCGA
>DASZKX010000189.1:0-25130 GCA_035552735.1 Xanthobacteraceae bacterium | reverse complement strand
CGCGATCATCGATTGCCCGCAGGTGATCATCGCCCCGATCGCGTTGGTCGATCTGTGGCTGATCATGTACGACACCAGGCAACCGCTCGACCTCAAGGCCTATTTCAACGCCCACCTGGATCTGGTGCTCAACGGGTTGCTGGCGAAGACGCCTTGAAGCGCCCTGCGGCAGCTCTGGCGAACCGGAACCTGTTACTCTTCATGGCTGCAAGCGGGCTGACGCAGTGGGTTCGAATCCTAGTCGCCCAGCCAAGAATTTGTAACGGCAATTACTGCAACGGACTCAATCTATTAGCCTCTCCGCTTCGTAGGCCAACCAAAAAGGTCAACCACATTTGTCTCATCGTCCCAGCCCGCCTCCGGCGCTGCTTTCTGCGGCGTGGTTGCGGCAGACTTTTGCCAAAAACGCATGAATGTCTCCCATCTTCTCCTCAAAATCAAAACGATCCTTAGGGTTGCGCTAGCTACTTGCCCTCCTTGCGATTTTCTTTAAGAAATCGGTACGCCGAATACAGGACAAGACAAACGCTCACCCCAAGCAGCCATGCATAGGGAATACCGAACAGTTGAAGGTCGTCCATTCCTTGTGAACAAAAAATACGATCCCGGCCATACAAACGTCCGAAGCTTCTGCACTCAGAAAAAATCAGACCTAAGGCGGCAATTCCGATGCCTACGATTACCAACAGGCGCGGATCGTTCAATCGGCTCATGATGATCATCAATTTCTGATATTCTGCCTTCGTAAGGTAGGGTTTCGCCGCAGCCGGGGCACGTGCGGGTTTAGCTCTCTCGACCGGCACCGCGAAGATCACCGCGACAAAGATCGCCCCAGCAATCAGGGCTGCCCAGAAGAGAAATACAACGAGTACAAGATGATCACTCAGGTTCATGGTGTTCCGTCGATGCGTCACCCGCTGTCGCCGCCCTGCCACCCTTATCGCCCGCGGTGGCGCCACCGTGCGTGCGTCTGAGCGTGGGCTGCGCCAAGGCAAACAAGACCAATCAGCGCCAACAGCCCAATTCCCTTCGCCGCTGTCGGGCGCTTCCCACAACCAACAGCCAATCGCCAATCCAGCGCCAGATATGCTCACCTAATTTGACACACCGAAGCAACAACCTCGAAATCCTCGAATCCATTCTCTTGCATTATTGAAATCACGTCCGATTGGCGAAATGCGCACTTCGGACCGAGCATTATGCTATTGATGGCACGCCTGTGAAGATACTCACCGTCGCGAAATTGTCCAAAAGGAAATTCCAGGTATTCAATAGCGCTGCCGCCGCTCATGCGCTCAAGCGGTTTTGTCCACTTGATCGGCTTGCCGTCTGGCCATTGGCTGATGGGAGGCGACTGCGCCCCCTCCTTCGGGTCGGGCGACTCCTTCTTTTGCGCATAGACTAGCCTCACTTCTTGCTCGTATGACCAAGTCGCATGCTTTAGCGCAGTCATCGCTGCTAATGCCGAAGTCCCAGCAGGTATCCAATAGCTTAGCTCATCCGCCCCGTGGCCGAGAGCGTCGAACTTAGTAGCCAAGTCAAACACGATACCCTTAAATTCTTCAATCGTATTTTCCCTTAGGTAGCGCACCTTTTGAATTCGACATGGCACCTTAAAGAGCGAAGTTGGTCGAAAGCCAATCGCTAAGCCGCTGTAGTTCTCACCATATGCATTCCACATCGGAAGCTCATCGCGCACAAGCGAAAAGCAGCAACAGAATAGCCGCTGATTTGTATGTACGCGAGTTACGTGCTCGGCGAGAGTTGACAAAAACGCCGCCAGTTCCCCCTTGTAATTTTCTTGCCTGACCGCCTCTAGGGCTTCCATGAAGTGGTCATAGCCGAGTTTTATTTCTCGGGGATCGTTCGCCGACGCCAGATCAGAAAACCAGAGACGTTTGGACTTAACTATTCCGAGGAAGCCATCGGAGGAGCAATATTTGTAGACCGTCTGGGTCGGCCTGTATTCTAGAAATGCCATATCTTCCACCGCTTGCGCTACGATTTGAGGTCACCAGTGCAGCTCTTTTTGATAAGGCCCCCCAAAGCACCCACGGTGGCTGGCTCAACTCGCATGCTATAGCTTTTGGAGAGCTCGAATCGCCGCGTCCGCCCTGCGCTCCAAGCGGGACACTTGGCGTGCGATCTTTGTCGATCCGAACGCCTCGCCCGCACGACGCGAATAGGAGGAAAAATTACGTGCACCGACTGGACTAAAGCGCTTTCGTAGCTTGCTGACAAAAATCTTGTTCGCTTTGCCCTGCGAGATGGCCATCAAGCCAGCCTTCCGCGTGTTCTTTATGGCACGCTTTACCTTGCGCCATTGCCTAGCAAGGGAACTCTGCCGAATGACCGCACCATCTGGCGAGATGTTAAATCCGAGATATTGAAACTCAGAAAATAAGTTCGGATCGAATAACTGTTCATCCGATTTATCCGCAGCTAGCATAAGGTGATGTTCTGCTAAGCATTTCTGAACGACCGCTGAGAGGCCTTCCTCTGCCCCCACTGGGCAAATGATTAGGATGTCGTCCGAATAGCGCTGATAAAGCGCCCCATGGGCAGCGCACGCGCCCAGCAGCACTCTGTCAAAATCCATGAGGTACAAATTAGAGAAGGCGCTGCTGATTGGCGTGCCTTGTGGGATGCCAAACTTGTTCGGGTTCGGAGTTATTACAATCCCCGCCGCTTTGATCTCCGCAATCGTAGCAATCGGCTGGCGATTCATTACGGCAAGCCTTTGGCCAAATACCGCGTGCTGCTCAAGATGGTCGCGCTCTATGGCCCGGTATCGTGTGACCGCGCGAAAAACCTGGTACCAATCTTGCGTAAGCTCCTTGACAGCCAAGATGCGTCTTAGGCGGTCCTTTAGAATGCGGTGATCGAGATTGTCGAAGAAGCCAGTGATGTCGAAGCAAAGAACTTTGCAAGGCATCGTCGCCGTCGCGAAGCGATGGGCGTCTGCAGAGAAGTGGTAGTTTGCTTTACCTAGCTTTCGATACCCAATGACAGCGTCATTTAGGCCGCTTTTCGCGTAATGATCGTCCAAGGCCGCTGTAAGCTCGCGCGCGTATCGTTTGAGGATGCAAGCGTCTCGATGCGACGCATACATGATTGGGCGATTCTTGAAGACGGTTTGCCCTACCTTCGGCTTGTATCGCTTGACGCGCTTTACCCATTTAATGAGTGGAAGCCAGGAGTGGCTGGACACGAAGTCAGAATTTGCGGTCTCTGCAGCGAAGGTTTCCCCGACCGGCACGTCGAGGTGCTTATAGCCGCTAGATAGATACCAGGCGCGCGACTTCCGCTTCATGGGCGGCCCCTATTGCAGAGTCTGGAGGGCAGAGTTCAGACCCCGAACCTCGGCCGCAGCCGAAAGCCCCCCAGACGCACGCCTCAATCCGTCAGTCCCATTCCACCTTCGTCAAGGCAGAACCTCGCCAACGCGGGTCTCAAAAACGCAAGAAGCTACCATGTAGCCATGGAGGTCAGAGCTATGCTCTTCGTCCGATCATTTCGATCTGCGTGGCACGTAGTGACGCTTGTCACGATATGCCGCGTCGTCATGAAACAACTTGACGATCTCAACAGCCGTACCATCCGGCCAATTCCGGGGGCGACGTGAAAATGGTTGCCCGTTACGCTGCTTCAAGGCTTTTGGACTGCAATAAACCTGAGCACCGCGCTAACTTTTGGCTTGACTAATTTCAATCAAACGACGCTCGCGCTCCGATTCGTTGATTCGTTAGGATTGCGAGCTCCAGCTGGACCAAACCCGCCTCTTAGCGTCGGCGGTTGTGGCGATGGCACCGCCGTGCGTGGGTCCGAGCGTGAGCTGCGCCAAAGCAAACCAGCCCGACCAACACCACCAAGCCTACGCCGCTGTAGGGTGCTTCCACAGCCACCAAGCGGCTGCCAGTACCACAATGGCAATAGCGATCATGTCTTCGGCGGTCATCGTCTATGCTCCCCAGGTTGCGAGCACAGCTTCTGTGCCAGCCGGATCATCCTTGATACGGTAGACCGCCTGCCGGCTGAGGTTGGCGGCTTTGGCGATGTGTCCGATCCCCGCGTCCTGCGCGAGCATGTCCTGAACGATCTTCAATTGGGGCGCGTGTAGCTAGGCTTACGCCCTCGGTAACGGTCCCCAGAGGTCTTGGCGTAGGCAATGCCAGCCCGTTGGGCTTCCTTGGTTGCCTCAGCCTGCGCCTGCATGCTGGGCTGATCGTGGTTGACAGAATCCGCTTTCGGGAATAACGAGAGCGAACGTTCACTCTCATTTATTGCGTTGCAGTAATATCCGGGGACGGGGGGTTCAAAATGCGTCGCGCCGGTACCCAGCGGCAGTCCGAGCGCCGGCTGGAGATTCTCGATGCGGCCCAGCGTTGCTTTGCCCGCTCCGGCTTTCATGGCGCCTCGATGCAGGAAATCTGCACCGAAGCCGGGATGAGCCCGGGCAATCTCTATCGCTATTTCCCCTCCAAGGAAGCGCTGATCGCCGGCATCTGCGAGCGCAATCGCGCGGAGGCGGCCGACAGCTTCCTGGCGGTCGACCGGGCGCCCGGCTTCTTCGAGGGACTGGCGGCGCTCGCGCATTATCACCTGGTCGAGCGTCCCGAGGTCGAAGCCGATCTCTGCGCCGAGATCATGGCCGAGAGCCGCCGTAATCCCGAGATGGCCCGGCTGCAGATCGAACTGGAACGCGACATCAAGACCCGCCTCATCGACATGCTGCGCCGCGCCGCCGGGCGCGGCGAGATATCCGGCGAGGTCGATCTCGACGGCGCCGCCACCATGCTGATGGTGCTGGGCGACGGCATGTCGTGGCGCCGCGCCTGCGATCCGACCTTCAAGGCCGAGGCCGTGCTCCCTCAAGTCCTGCACATGGTCCATTGCCTGCTCATGCGCCCGCCACCCCCCTCCCCGACCCTCCCCCGCGAGCCGGCGATGGTCGCGGAATCAGACCAAGAAGGAAGCGGACAATGAAAGCCAGCCGCATCACCGCGTTCGGCCTGGTCGCGGCCGCCGCGCTCTGGATCTGGTCCGGGCACCTGCTGCCGCGCGAGAACGCCGAAAGCAACGCGGCCATCCGGACCAACGAGTCCGAGGGCGCGAAGCTGTTCCGCGTCGGCGTCACCGAAACCAGCCTTGTGCCGCACAGCCGCAAGCTCGTTCTCTCCGGCCGCACCGAGGCCGATCGCAGGGTCACCCTCACGGCGCGCACCGGCGGCATCCTGACGGAGCTCAAGGTCCGGCGCGGATCCGCGGTCAAGGCCGGCGACGTCATCGCGATCCTGTCCGACGAGGCACGCGAGTCCCAGGTCGCCCAGGCGAAATCGCTGGTCATGCAGCGCCAGGCCGAGCTCGAAGCCAAGCGGCCCCTGATCGCGAGCGGCGCCAATCCGAAGCTCGACCTGGTCAACCTGCAGTCGCAGCTCGATGCCTCGAAAGCGGCGCTCGCCTCCGCCGAAGCCGAGCTCGACCGCGGCATCGTGCGCGCGCCCTGGGCCGGCGTGGTGAGCGACACCATGGTCGAGGTCGGCAAGGCGGCCTTCTCCATGGCCGGCGCGGACATTTGCACCATCGTGGCGCTCGATCCGATGCTGGCGGTGGTCGAGGTGTCGGAGCGCAGGCTCGCCGGCCTCAAGGTCGGCGACACCGCGGAGGTGCGGCTCATCACCGGCGTCACCGTCAGCGGCAAGGTGCGTTTCGTCTCCAAGACCGCGAGCCAGACCACCCGGACCTATCGGGTCGAGATCGAGCTGCCCAACGCGGACGGTGCCATTCCGGACGGGATCAGCGCCGACGTGACCATTCCGCTCGCCCCCATGGCGGCGACCAGCGTGCCACGCTCGGCCTTGACGTTCTCGTCGACCGGCGATCTCGGCGTGCGCACGGTCGACGGCGGCGGAACGGTTGGCTTCCTCCCGGTCAAGGTCATCGAGGACGAGCAGACCGCCATGTGGGTCGGCGGCATTGCGGACGGCGGACGCGTGATCGTGCAGGGACAGGACTTCGTGCGCGAGGGGCAGCACGTCGAGGCGGTTCCGGCGGCGGAATATTCGGCCAGCCGCTAGCCCGGCCCTCGCCGCAACCTGAAGCAGAACGCCATCATGTCCAAATTCATCGATTATGCCATCGGCCACGCGCGGCTGACGATCGCGACCCTGATCTTCCTGTTGTGCGCCGGCATGGTGGCCTATGTGACCATACCGAAGGAGGCCGAGCCGGACGTCCGGGTGCCAATCATCTACGTCCAGCTGGCGCAGCGCGGCATCAGCCCGGAGGATTCCGAGCGGTTGCTGTTGCGGCCGGTCGAGGCCCAGCTCAAGTCGGTCGGCAACGTGAAGGAGATGCGCTCGACCGCGTTCGAAGGCGGCGGCTTCGTGCTGCTCGAGTTCGAGGCCGGCTTCGATTCCAAGTCGGCGCTCGCCGACGTGCGCGCCAAGGTCGACCAGGCCAAGCACGACCTGCCCAAGGACGTCGACGAGCCGCAGGTGCTGGAGGTCAACCTTTCGCTCTATCCGGTGCTGGTGGTGGCGCTCTCGGGCGACGTGCCGGAGCGCACGCTCCTGCACATCGCCCGCACCGCCAAGAACGCGATCGAGCAGGCGCCGGGCGTGCTCTCGGCCGAGTTGCGCGGCGCGCGCGACGAGGCGGTCGAGATCATCGCCGAGCCGATGCTGATGAAGAGCTACGGGGTCTCGCTCGACCAGTTCATCACCGGCTTTTCCTCCTACAACAGCTTGATCGCCGCCGGCGCGCTCGAGGGCCAGACCGGCCGCTTCGCCGTCAAGGTGCCGAGCCTGATCGAGCATCCGCAGGATGCCCTCAAGGTGCCGGTGGTGGCGACCGCGGGCGCCGCCGTGACGCTCGGCGACCTGGCCGAGATCAAGCCGACCTTCAAGGACGCGACCTCTGTCACGCGCGTCAACGGCAAGCCCGCCATGACGATCGAGGTCTCAAAACGGACCGGCGCCAACCTGATCGAGACCGTCGATGCCGTGAAGGCAACCGTCGCCACCCTGCAAAAAACCTGGCCGGAAGCCGTGCACGTCACCTTCACGCAGGACAAGTCGAAGATGATCCGCCAGATGCTGGCCGACCTGCAGAACTCGGTCTTGACCGGCGTTCTCCTGGTGGTGGTGGTGATCCTGTTCGCGCTGGGCTTCCGCGCCTCGCTGTTCATCGGCATCGCCATCCCGGCCTCGTTCCTCGCCGGCGTGCTCGGGCTGCAGCTCGCCGGGCTCACCGTGAACATTGTGGTCCTGTTCTCGCTCATCCTGGCGGTCGGCATGCTGGTCGACGACGCCATCATCGTGTCCGAATTCGCCGAGCGCAGGATGTCGGAGGGAATGGACCCGAAGGCAGCCTATGCGCTCGCCGCCAAGCGCATGTCGGGGCCGGTGATCGCCGCCACCGCGACCCGCATCGCGGCCTTCTCACCGCTCCTGTTCTGGCCCGGCATCGTGGGCGAGTTCATGAAATACCTGCCGATCACCTTGATCGCGACGCTGTCGGCCTCGCTCGCGGTGGCGCTGTTCTTCACCCCGACGCTCGGCTCGCTGCTCGGCCGGGCGGCGGCGGTGCCGCACGACGAGGGCGCCAAGCGCGACGGCCTCTACATGCGCACGGTGCGCCTCGCAGTCGGCCGTCCCGGCGCGACTCTGGGGTTGGCGCTCTCCCTGTTGGTGGCGGTGATGTGGACCTACGGCAAGTTCGGGAGCGGGGTCGAGTTCTTTCCCAGTGTCGAGCCCGATTATGGGCTGGCCATCGTGCATGGCCGCGGCAATCTTTCGCTCGACGAGAAGGACCGCGTGGTCGGTGCGGTCGAGCAGCGGGTGCTGACCTTCGCGGGCCTCAAGACCGTCTATTCGCGCGTCGGCGAGCAGCCGCGCGGCTCGAGCGAGATCACCGAGGACACGATCGGGGTCATCCAGTTCGAGTTCGCGGATTGGCGCGACCGGCCGCCGGCGCACGGGATCATGGACGCGATCCGGGCCAAGACGGCGGACATTCCGGGCGTGCTGGTCGAGGTGACGGCGCCGCGCGCCGGACCGCCCACCGGCAAGCCGATCCAGATCGAGATTGGCGCCATCGATCCCGACGTGCTGCCGAGCGTGGCCAAGAAGGTCGCCGCCATCCTGGCGCTACGCCCCGACATCCGCGATCTCGACGATGGCCAGCCGCTGCCCGGCATCGACTGGAAGATCGAGGTCGACACCGCGGAGGCGGCCAAGTTCGGGGCCGGCCCGAGCACCGTCGGCACCGCCGTGCAGCTCGTCACCAACGGCGTCAAGGTCACCGAATTCCGCCCCTCCGACAGCGACAAGGCGGTCGACATTCTGGTGCGGTTCCCGCCGGACCGGCGCAGCCTCGACGAGATCGACGAGCTGCGGGTGCAGACGCCGTCCGGCTATGTGCCGATCGGCAATTTCGTCGGCCGGGTGGCGGCGCCGCGCGTGGGCTTCATCAACCGGGTGGCCGGATACCGGGTGATGACGGTCTCCGCCAATGTGCCGGAAGGCGCGCAGACCGCCAAGATCCAAGAGGACATCACGCGCGAATTGGGCAAGGCCGATCTCGGGCCCGGCGTTGTGTGGCGCCTCAAGGGCGAGGACGAGGAGCGCGCCAAGGCCTCGGCCTTTCTGCTCAAGGCCTTCGCTACCGCGCTGTTTCTGATCTTCGCGATCCTGCTGGCGCAGTTCAACAAGTTCGTCTCGGTCGCTTTGGTGCTGACCGCGATCGTGCTCTCGACCATCGGGGTGCTGCTCGGCCTCCTGATCATGGGCCAGCCGTTCGGCGTGGTGATGACCGGCATCGGGGTGATCGCCAATGCGGGCGTGATCGTGAACAACAATATCGTGCTGATCGACACCTACGACCGGCTGCGGCGCGAGGGCCGCGAGGCCTATGACGCCATCATCGAGACCTGCCGCGAGCGGGCACGGCCGGTGGTGCTCACCGCCACCACGGCGGTGCTGGGCGTGCTGCCGATCGCCTTCGGGGTCAACGTGGAGTTCATGTCGCGCAGCGTCACCGTGGGGGCGCCCTCGACCCAATGGTGGATCAGCCTCTCGACCGCGATCGTGTTCGGCCTCGCCTTCGCGACCGTGCTGACCCTGGTGGTGACGCCCGCCGCCCTGATGGCGATCGAGCAGATGGCCGACCGCCGCCGGCGCTGGGGCGCGGCGTGGCGCGCGCGGTTTGCAAGGGCGTGACGGAACGTACTTGTCCCGGCCTTGAGCCGGGACCGTTACAGATTCTGGCGTTTGGAACGGTCCCGGCTCAAGGCCGGGACACGTGCGGCACCCTCCCCGTCCACCCCATCACTCCGGCGTAATGCCGGCGTCCTTGACCACCCGTGCCCATTTCTCGATCTCGGCGGGAATGAATGTCTCCAGCTCGTCGGGCGTGCTGGTCAGGGGATTGATCGCCAAGGCCGCGAGCCGCTCCACCACGTCCGGCCGCTTGAGATAGGCCGTGAGCACGGCATTGAGCTTGTCGATGGTGGAGCGCGGCGTGCCGGCGCGCGCCACCACCGAGAACCAGCCGCTGGCCGCATAGCCGGGCAGCCCGGCCTCCGCGATGGTCGGAATACCGGGCACGGCCGCAACCCGCGTCGAGGAGGTCACCCCGTAGGCCCTCACCTTTCCGGCCTGGATCATCGGGATCGCGACCGCGAGGTCGACCATCATCATTTGAATTCGCCCCGCCACCACGTCGGTGAGCGCCGGCTGGCTGCCGCGATACGGCACATGCTGCGCCTCCCCGCCGATCATCTTGAGGAACATCTCCATGAACAGGTGATGCGGGGTCGAGCGTCCGGAGCTGCCGTAGCTCAATTGGCCGGGCTTGCTCCTGATCAAGGCGATCAGCTCGGGCAGCGTTCGGGCACCGAGCGAGGGATCGGCGACCAGCGCGAACTCGGCCGCTCCCACCAGGCCGACCGGGGCAAAATCCTTCACCGTGTCATAGGGCAGAGTCTTGTAGACGCTGGGGCCGATCGCGAGCGTGGTGACCGGCGCGAGCAGCAGCGCGTAGCCGTCGGGCGGCGATTTGGCGACCGCCGCGGCCGCGATCACGGTACCGGCGCCGGTGCGGTTTTCGACGACGAACGGCTGCTTGAGCTTGTCCTGCAGCTCCTGCGCCAACATGCGCGTCAAGATGTCGGTGCCGCCGCCGGCCGGGAACGGACAGATGAATGTCACGGGGCGCTGCGGATAGTCGTCGGCGCCGCGCGCGCCCAGCACCGCTCCGACCACGAGGGCGGAACTCAGCATGAGGCCGAGCGTAGCGGTTCGTGTCATCGCGATCATTCGGATGCGCTCACAGCACCGTTATTTTCGAGGTGATCAGCTCCCGGGGCGCCAAGCGCGCGCGCCAGGTCGCGAGGTAGCGGGCATCGACGAACGCGGGCAGGACCCGGCGCGGATTGACGCCTTTGATCAATTGCAGATTCTGTGAAAATGTCGGGTGCACGTTCCAGCGCTGGAACAGCGCGCGGCCACCGTCCACCAGCTTGCGGCCGGCCGTGCCGTCGGCGAGATGACCGGTGAACACGATCGTGGGATCGCTGCGATCCCGCCAGCGCCCGATGAGCGCCGCCGCGACGCCGGTATCGCCCGCTCCGCCATGCGCCAGCATGACTCCGACCGCGGCCGATTTGTCGTCGAGCGGGCGCGGGTCCCGGAGAAGGCGCTGCAGTGCCGGGAGGCTCGCCTCTTTCACCGATTCGCGGGCGGCCTGCGTGAGCAAGGTCGCGGCCGCGCGAACCGCATCGTCGATCGCGACATCAAAGCCCGCCTGTTGCAGGAAGATCGCGATCTCGGGGCCGCGTCCATCCGCCGGGACCGGCAGCAGCAGCGGACCCTTGCGGGCCAAGTCCGCCAGGACGCCGCGCTGACGGTCCTGCGTCTCCTCGGTCACTCCATAGGACGCATCGATGATCATGGTCACGGTCGCGGGCGGCGGATCGAAGCTATAGAGCGCGGACTCGACCGAGTGGTCCCCCATGTAGAGCAGCCCTTCGCCGAGCGCGAGCCGCAGCCAGACCCCGCCCGGCGCATGTCCATCGCCGCCGGTCTCGATCTCGACCTCGAGCACTTTTGCGCGCCCGCGGCTCGGAATGCGTTGGGTCACGACGCCGGCGGGCAGTCGCGCCGCGACCGGCTCGGTGGCATAGATCGGCGGCATTCCAATCCGCTCGCGCAGGCGCAACGCGCCGGTATGGTCGGTGTGACCGTGGCTCAGGATGACGGCATCGATCGGCCCAATCGCCTCGAAGTCCGGCAGTCGGCCGGGTTCGGGTCCAGCGCCGCAATCGAGCAAAAGACGCCACGCATCGGTCTCGATCACGAACGCGGCCGGTTCCTTGGGTCCGAGGCCCGATACCGCGTTGAGCCGCGCCCTCATCGGTAGAGGCCGCCGAGCTCGCGCGGCAGCATATAGTCGCGGGGCGACATGGTGGTCCCGGGCGGAAGGACGCCTTTCTCGATCATGGTGGCGATCTCGGTATCGACTCCCGCAGCATCGACAGCGGCATCGGAGGTGTAGAGCTTGTCCTTGGCGATGAACAGGTCGTAGACCGCCTCCATCACGGGAGTGCCGCGCTTGGTGTATTTTTGCAGGATGGCGATCGCTTCGTTTCGATTGGCGGGATCGAGCAGCCATTGGTGCGATCGAACGATGGCGCGCGACAAACGCCGGCCGTGCTCCTTCTGGGCCGCCCATTGGCGGTTGACCACATAGAGAACGGGCGGAATCGGCTTGCCGTCGAGGAAACGGTAGATGGTCGCATAGCCGTCGAGCTGCGCCTCCATCGCCAGTGGCTGAAACATGATCGCCGCCGCCACCGATCCTCGCTGCAAGGCGGCGAACTTCAGCGCCGAGGTGCCGACCACTAGAAAGCCGAAATCCTGCGGCCGGAGCCCCTGCTGGTTCAGCCATTTGGCGGCGAGCCATGTCTCTCCGACCTGCAGCGCGGCGGTCGCCACGAACTTGCCCTTGAGATCGGCGATGCTCTTGATCTCGGGCCGCACGTTGATGAACCAATCGGGCCGATCCGCCGGCGCCGCGATAACCGCGATGTCGTGCGCGCCGCTGCGAAAGGCCAGCAGGAACGGATCGATCTGGCCGGTCCCCAGCTGAACCTCGCCGGTGATCAGCATCTGCGCCGATTGCGGCGCGTTTTGGAACACCACCGGCCGGCCGTCGAATCCCTCCGCCTTGAAGAACCCCTTGTCCATGGCGACGTCGAGATCCCAGGCAATGGCGTTGCCGGTCAGGTAGCTCATCGCCAGCGGCTCGAGCTCCTGGGCGGCGGCAGGCGGGGACGTGAGCATCGCAATGACGATAGTGAGCGCGACGCTTGCCGATTTCATTCGATTACGCCTCATTTGCTCACCCACTTTGTCATGGCCGGACCCTCGGATTACGTCCGAGAGTCCGGTCACGCCGCCCTGTGGCTCACCGCCAGTCATCCAACTCCGGCACCCCGTACTCCTCCCAGCCCGGGACATCGGCGACCTCGGAGAACGGCTTGCCGAATGGCCGCGTGGCGTCGACCCCGATGGCGGAAGCCGTGCGCAGCGGACGCGCCTTGGTGGGATCGTCGATCGAAGGATCGGACGGGCCGGCCGGAATCCGGTCGATCACGATCACGTCCTCGCGCGGCTGCACCCGGAACGCCATCGCCCATTCCACCTCGGCGGAGTTGTGAACGTCGATATCGGGCTCGACCACGATCACCCATTTGGGCCGGATATTGCTCGCCATCGCGGCCAGGATCACCTGTCGCGCCTCGCCGGCAAACCGCGGCGTCATTGCGATCACCACATAGAAGGATACGCCCGCCGAGGCCCGCACCGATACGCTCTCGATGCCGGGAAATTGCGCCTTGAGGGACTTGAGAAACGAGGCTTCGAACGGGATTTGCTTGAGGATGTGATTTTCGGTGACCGGCTTGCCGGTCAACAAGCCTTGGAAGATGGCGTTGCGGCGATGCGTGATGGCGGTGATGCGCGCCACCGGCTTGAGCGACGGCGGCGTGTAGTAGCCGGTGTATTCGCCGAGCGGGCCCTCCATGACGGTGCGGTCCATATCGACCTCGAATTCGATGACCACCTCGGCGGTGGCCGGAACCTCGAGATCGCTGGTCTTGCAGCGGGTGAGCTCGACCGGCGCTCCGCGCAGGCCGCCCGCCACCTCCCAGTCGTTGGTCGCATCCGAAACCTGGACCTGGCACGCATAGGCGAGGATCGGATCGACCCCGATCACCAAGGCGGCCCTCGGCTTGAGCCCCAGGCGCTGGCACTTCGCGAGATTCTTGCCGAAGCGATGATTGGGCTGGGCCGAGAACGAGAACGTGTCCTTGCTCAAAACCAAGAAGCGATAATGGCCGATGTCCGGAATGCCGGTTTCCGGGTCCTTCGAGACCACGATGCCGGGCGTGATATAGGGGCCGCCATCCTTGGGGCTGTAGGTCGGGATCGGGAAGCGCGTGATGTCGATCGCTTCGCCCTCGATCAGCACGTCGTGGCAGGGCGCCGCGGCGGCTGACACGCACGGAGCGACCGGCCGCTCCAGGCCGCGCAGCACCTTTTGCAGGATGGTCTTCTCGTCCGCCTCGAACGCCAGCAAGGCCTTGCTGCGGGTCGCGTAGACACCGGCGACCAGCGGAAATGCGGTGCCATTGTTGTTGAACACGATGCCGGGGCCTTGCCGACGGTAGCTCTGCTTCATGGCCTTGCCGACGTCGCACAATGCCACCGGCCGGTCCACGTCGACCAATTCTCCGTGCTGGCGCAGTACGTCCAGGAACTGGCGAAAGTCGGCATAGGGCATCGCGGTCTCCGGCATGCCCGCGCCAGCCCACGCCGGCCGATGGCAAAAGCGCTGCCGCCGAAGAAACGGGGCATCGGCACGTCCGCCAGCAGCGCTGGGATGAAGCTACATCGGTTGCGGGTGCGCCCGGAAGGGGCCGATGTCGGTTTCCCCGCACATCACTTCTGCGGTTGCTTGACATATTTCAGATCGGGGGGCGGTTGATCCTTCTTGGTGGGCATCAGATTGCCGTCGGCGCTCAGGGAATGCACCGCGCAGTGCGGTCGCAGTGCGGGGCAAATGATGTGCGCTTGTGATTGCGGCGGCCCCGATCGGCCAAGCCGAAAGCGCAATCGCGCTGCCGGGCGCAGGGTTCAGTCGATCAATTCGAGCTTCGACCAGGCTCGGTCACGCGCCGCCGGGCGCGACGTAGCAGTAGATCTGACCGCCGGCCCCGATGAAGATGATGCCGTGACCGGTCGGGTTGCCTCTGTCAAATTTCATCTTCGCGTTCGGCACGGAAATGTGCGTGCCGTTCGGGATCACCCCTTTGCCGTCGGTGATGACGGCGACGTAGTGGTCGCTTTCGACCTCGAAGGTATCGGCCTCGAACGCATCCGCCTCGCCGCAGCAGGAAAGGCGCGGATGGTCGGGCTGCTTGAGGCTTTGGAACCATTCACGGACGTTTGCGGGCGAATTGGCCCACTGACCGTCGTCGCGCGCGGCCGCCGGCGCGCACAGCGCAAGCATGATGAACGCAATGCGCAGAACCATCGCGGCTCTCCTATGACAGGGTCCCGCTCTCGACAGCACCGGTTGACCCACGCGGATCCCGAGTTGACTGCTTCCAGACTAGATTCGGAAGAAGTGATTCGTCACGGCTTTTTCATCACAAATACGACAGCGAACCTTACGTCCGCTATCCGGCTGCATTCGCGGAACCCACCGATGATGCGAGCCGATGATGCGATATGACGGTGCCATGCCGTCAAGGCGCTTGCCCTCGGGCTTCGTCCGGGCGCAGGATTGCGCGGTTGCGGAGCGGCATCACCTGAAGCTCGAGCGGTATGCGCGCGAAATTCGTGAGCCGATCTCCCGTTCCCCTGAAAAAAGGGGAGGAAGAAGAAGGCCAACAACAGATTTCGAGGGAGGCAAGGATGATGATTTGCAGACGTGGCCGCGCGACAGTTTCCGCAAGCGCATTGTCGACATCGACTTGTGCGTTCCTGGCGTGTGCGCTCCTGGCGAGCACATCAGCGGCGCGCGCCGCCGACGTCAGCTACGAGCGCCTGCTCAATCCCGAGCCGCAGAACTGGCTGATGCATCATCGCGATTTCGGGGCGCAGCGCCATTCGCCGCTCGCGGCGATCAACACATCGAACGCCAAGTCCCTCAAGCTCTTGTTCGCGGTGCCGCTGGGCGGCAAGTCGGCGGGCGAGAGCCTCGAGGCGACGCCATTGGTCGATGACGGGTTCATGTACATGGTCGACAGCTGGGGCGTCGTCTACAAGATCGACGTACGCTCCGGCACGGCCGGCACGATCCTCTGGAAGATGGACCCCAAGGAGGCCAACCAGGACCGCAACCGTGGCGTCGCGCTCTGGGGCAATCTGGTGATCTCGGTCACCGGCTACGAGGGTCGCGTCGTCGCGACCGACAAGGAGACCGGCCAGGTGGTCTGGGACAAGAATCTCACCGATCAGGCGGATCTCGAGCTCACCGCCGCGCCGCTCGCCCTCAAGGACGAGATTCTGATCGGCGGCTCGGGCGGCGATCGCGGCTTGCGCGGCTGGCTCGCCGCGCTCGACCCCAAGAGCGGCAACGTGATGTGGAAGACCTACTCGATCCCGGCCCCGGGCGAGCCCGGCAGCGAGACCTGGAAAGACAAGGTCAACGCCTGGCAGACCGGCGGTGGCTCGTTCTACGGCACCGGGGCCTACGATCCCGCCAACAACTTGACCTACTGGGGATCGGGCAATCCGGTCCCGCCTTACGATCCGTCTTATCGTCCGGGCGACAATCTCTACACGTCGAGCGCGATTGCATTCAACGCGGGCAACGGCAAGATCACCTGGTGGCACCAATACACCCCGAATGACGACCGGGACTATGACGAGACCGGCGCCCACGTCCTCATCGATACCAAGATCAACGGCGAGGACCGTAAGATCCTCTCCCATGCGGGACGAAACGGCTTCACCTACAGCTTCGATCGTCTCAGCGGTCAGTTCCTCAAGGCCACCCAGCATGTCAAGGCGCTGACCTGGACCAAGGGTATCGACCCCAAGACCGGCAAGCCGGTCGACTACGATCCGAAGCGGGACATTCAGGTCTACAACGAAGACCCCGCAGCGCTCGCCGACAAGGCGACGCGCCAAATCTGCCCGAGCATCACCGGCGGCACCAATTTCTGGCCGGTGTCCTACAGCCGCGAGACCGGTTACCTCTACATCCCGGCCTATGAAGGCTGCGGCAAGGTCACGGTCGACGCCAGCGCGCATGTCAAGGGCAAGTTCAACGGCGGCAACCCCGGGGCGGACGGGAACATCACCAGCTCGATCACCATGCTCGATCCGGTCTCCGGCGAGATCAAGAAGCGCGCCGAGTTCCCCTATCCGAACTCGTCCGGAACGCTGACCACCGCCGGCGGCCTGGTGTTCACCGGCATGCTCGACGGCACCGTCGTGGCGCTCGACGACAAGACCCTCGACGAGGTGTGGCGATTCAACGTGGGCACCGGCTTCAATGCGGCGCCCATGACCTATGCGGTGAACGGCAAGCAGTACATCGCCATCGCATCGGGCGTGTGCTGCGTGCGGCCGTCCGGACAGATCAGCAATTCCTTGTCGAGCGTCAAACGGAACCCGGAGCTGCGCAACCAATCGAACGCGACGGTGCTCTACGTCTTCGGGCTGTGAGCAAGCGGCCCGTTGCAGCCGTAGCCGCTCGGAAGCGGGCCCGCAATCGCAGCGGCGGTTGCGGGAAGGCTTCGCTCACTTGGAGGATGGCTCGAATGCTTTCAGATCCGGCAGCGGCTGGTTTTTCTTTGTCGGCATCAGAAAGCCGTCGACGGTGAGGAAATACGTTTCCTTTTCGAGCGAGATGTAATGGTTCTCGGCGCCGCAATTGGTCTCGACCCAGAGCGGCCTGGCTTCGCGGTTATAGTCCCGCGTTACGGTCCATGGCCTCGTATAGGCATGGTCGATGGTCGTGATCCGGTCATGCAGGCGATTGGGATTGGCCGGATCGATGAAAAATCGCTCCTTGATGATGGTCTGGTTGTCGAGATGCAGCGGCAACCCGCTGGCGTCGAGCGCGCGCGGGCCCTTGAGGCCGCGGGTCTCCGCCTCGAGCGCGCCGAAACGGCCGTCGGCACCCGGGTCCACCCATTTGCCGATCGAATAGCCTTCGAAGCTCGGCGTGATCGTCTCGGGCCAGGCGCGGCCGTCGGTATAGATGCGGCGGTTCTCGCCCAGCTGATCGAAGCGGATGTAGGTGATCTCCGGCGTGACGATGAGCTCGAGCGGCTCGTAGGCGATCATCACCCGGGGCATGCCCGAGGGCAGGCATTTGACCTGCGGATTGTACTCCTGGCCGCCGGCGGCGGCCTCCGCCAGATTGGCCTCGAACACGGTCTGATACTCCGGCGTGAGCGGAGCCTGCTGCCGCAAGCCCGGCGGCTTGGACGGATCCCATTGCGCGGCGCCCGGCCGCTGCCAGGCTCCGCGCATGTCGGGATAGTTTGCGCCGTCGAGCGCGCGCGCCGCGGTCGCGGCCATTCCGAGACCTGTCAGCGCCAGCATGACTGCAGCAAGCGTTCGATCACGCATGATCGTCCCTCCACCGTCGCGCGGGCGCGGAGGCACCCCTCCCGCAGGCCCGGATTGATCCGCCGCAGGGTATCTCCGGGGGTCTTGCCGCCGCAAGCACCCGCGGCGCCGTGACCGGACGAATGTTGCTCGACCGGTCACCCGCAAGAAACCGCCGCCGGTGCGGCGCGGCGGCGGTACCAAAGCTGTCATCCGACGGGAAACAGGCCCTGTCTCCCGCAGCGCGCGGCTTAGATTCCGCGGTTCCAATAATCGAAATAGCGCTCGATATTCATGGGCAGGAACGCCGCATAGCCGCCCCAGCTCTCGTATTTCGGCAGCTTGATCTCCTTCTCGGCCGCCTCGTAGCCCTTGCCTTCGCCCACCGATTTCTTTACCGCGGCGGACAGGTCCTGCAGGTAGGCGAGCTGGTTGGTGGCTTCTTCCCGCCCGCCGATCTGCCGTCCGCCGGGTCCCGGGTGGCCGGGAATGAGCGTGTTCCAATCCATCGCGATCACCTTCTTCAGGCTCTCCTCGATGTCGGGCACGTAGGTATCGGCCATGCCGCGGAACTGGACGGCTTGCAGCGGGATCCAGTCGACCGTGAAGATGATCTTCTCCTTCGGCAACCGCATGACCAACATGCTGTCGGAATGGTTCTTGCCCACATAGTCGAGCACCAGCGTGGTGCCGCCGAGCTCGATGATCTTCTGGGTGTCGACCGTCTGGTCCGGCATCACCACATCGTCCGGCTTGAGCGCCGCGATCCGCGCCTTCGCGTTCGATTGGGCGATGAAGGTCGCGCCCATATCCTTGAACGGCTTGCCGCCCGCGATATGGTCGAAGTGGTCGTGGCTGTAGATCACGTATTTGATCGGCGCCTTGCTGACCGACTGGATGGCGTCGATATAGGGCTTCACCGGCCGCCGCTCGCTGATCGGATCGGTCGCGATCACGCCGTCCGGCGTGGTGATGAACATCGACTGGTGACCCATATAACGGAAGATGTAGACGTTATCCGTGCCCTCGACCTTGGTGAGGGCGGTCGGCGGCTGCTGCGCTTGCGCGGTGGCGGAGAGCACCGTCGTGAGGCACACGACGGCCATCGCCAGCTGAATTCGAGACATCGCTATTTCTCCCTCGCACATGATTTTGAAGATGCCGGTCCGCCCGGCTGCCAACCGGCATTGCCCGGGATCGATCCCAAGCACGGCCGATCCTAGCGATTTTACCAAGGGCTCGATAGCGCCGCACGGCCGGCGCGCACCCGCTTCGAGAAGCGGCTCCGGCGTCGATCCGGAAGCTTAATCTCACGAAGGCCGGCAGACGGTCACGTTCAGATCCCGCACCAAGCCGTTGGCGAGCGAATAGACCCAGCCGTGGATGCAGAGATCTTGTCCGCGCGTCCAGGCCTCCTGCACGAAGACGTCGGTCGCGACGTTCCTGACCTGGCGGATGACGTTGAGCTCGCACAAGCGGTCGAGGCGGGAGTGCGATTCCGGAATGGCATCGAGCTCGTGGCGGTGCTCGTGGAAGACCTCGCGAATGGGATGCAACCAATGGTCGACGAGACCGCGTCGCTGGCCGTCCACCGCCGCGGCGACGCCGCCGCAGCCGTAGTGCCCCACCACCATGATGTGCTTCACTTTTATCACGTCGACCGCGAACTGCAGCACGGAGAGGTAGTTGGCGTCCTGCGGCGGCGCCAGGTTGGCGACGTTCCGATGCACGAACAGCTCGCCCGGGTCGAGACCCACGATCTCGTTGGCCGGAACCCGGCTATCGGAGCAGCCGATCCACAAATAATCCGGCGCCTGCTGGCGCTCGAGCCGCTTGAAGAAGCTGGCATCGGCGGCAACCATCTGCTTCGCCCAGGCGCGGTTCCTTTCCTTCAAGTGATCCAGCATGGGCACGCTCATAAGGCCAACCGCCGTCCGCCACAAGGCCGGACGGACAAGTGATGAGCAAGTCGCGTGCCATTTTGTCGTCCAGTTCCTCGAAGAGCTGCCCTCAGTGGCTCTCGTAGGTGCCGATCAGGCGGACGATGCGCGCCACGTGGCTTTGGAATTCCGGCGATTGCTTCACACCGGCGGGGCGCGGCCGCGGCAGCTCGATCGGAATGGTCTCCTGCAGCCGGCCCGGCCGCGTCGCGAACACCGCCACGCGGTCGCCGAGGAACACCGACTCGTCGATTTGATGGGTGATGAAGATCACGGTGGTACCGGCAGCCGCGGCGATACGCAGGAGCTCGTGCTGCATGGTCTCGCGGGTGAGCGCGTCGAGCGCCGCGAACGGCTCGTCCATCAGCAGGATGGCGGGCTCGATGGCGAGAGCGCGCGCCAGATTGACGCGCTGGCGCATGCCGCCCGATAACTCGTGGGGGTAATGGCTCTCGAACCCGTTGAGGCCGACCAGGTCGATCATCGCAAGCGCCCGGGTGCGGGCTTGGGCCTTAGGGATGCCTTGCAGCTCGAGGCCGAAGCCGACATTGCGCAAGACGCTGCGCCACGGATAGAGCGCATCCTGCTGAAACACGAAGCCGCGGTCGGTGCCGGGGCCCGTGACCGGCTTGCCGCCGACCAGGATGCTGCCGCGGGTCGCCCTGGTGAGGCCCTGCAGGACGCGCAGCAGTGTGGTCTTGCCGCAGCCGGAAGGGCCGACGATGACGAAGAATTCGCCGGGCGCGATGTCGAGGTCGATATTCTGCAGCGCCAGCAGCCGCTGACCGCGGCTGACGAATTCCATGCTGAGATCTTGGATCGCGACCGCGGCGGCGTGGGCACTCATTGACGTCTACTCATCGGATTCAGTCCATCCGTATGGTCCGGCGCCAGCGCAGCGCATGCCGCTCCACCAGCTCGGCCGCGAAGGTGAGGCCCACCCCCGCGACCGCCAGCGTCACGATGCCGACGAAGAGAGAGGGAACGTCGAAGGTCTGGCCGGAAGTGTAGATGAGGAATCCGAGGCCCGCCTGCGATCCAAACAGCTCGCCCACCACGACACCGACAATGCCGCGGCCGATGCCGAGGCGAATTCCGGTCAGGATGTAGGGCAGCGCCGAGGGCAGCGTGACCTTCATGATGATTTGATGCCGGGTCGCGCAGAAGCTCTGGGCGACCTCGATCAGCAAAGCCTCGGTGGCGCGCACTCCGGAAATCGTGTTGATGAGAATGGGAAAAACCGCCGTCAGGAACACGACCGCGATCTTGGAGCCGATGCCGATGCCGAGCCACAGGATGAGGAGCGGCGTCACGGCGACCAGCGGCGTGGCATAGAGCGCCGTGATGTAGATCTCGGTGTAGTCCCGCACCCGCTGGCTGATGCCCACGATGACGCCGAGCGCGGTGCCGATCGCGATCGCCAACAGAACTCCGTAGATCAGCTCGCTGAAGCTGACCCAGATATGGTGTTGCAGCTCGCCGGTTTCCCAAAGCCGCACGGCCGCCAGCACGACTTCGGATGGCGGCGCGAAAAACAGCCGGTTGGCGTCACGCCCCAGATACTCCCACGCGGCCATGGCGACCACCAAGGTGGTGAGCGGACGGCGGATCGCGGTCCAGCGCTCGCGCGTGAGCCATGGCGCACGCGCCGGAGGTCGGGTCGGATCGGCACTCGCCGGAGACGACGCAATCGTCATGGCTGATGGAATCCTCCTCTGGTCAAGGAACGTAACAACGTTGTCGCGTCCGGCCAATGGATAAAGCGACGCAACGTTCCGTAGCCCGGATGGAGCCATTAGGGCGTCCACGCCCGTCTTCGCGGGCGATGGCGCAATCCGGGGACACCGCTCCCGCATGACGCGGAGCTTATCATCGGGCGGCGCTACGCGCGTTGGCTCCCTGCGGGCTATGCGGCTGGACTCTTTGCATCGCGGATCAGCTGCCAGACCCTTGGCGGCGTCAGCGGCAATTGGCGCGGCTCGGCGCCCAGCGGGCGCAGCGCCGCCGCCACCGCATTGGCAAGCGCGCCGCCGACCGGGATGATGCCGCCCTCACCCGCCCCCTTGGCGCCGAGCGGATTGTTGGGCGAAGGATGTTGCTCGAGCGAGAGCGCGCGCAGTTGCGGGTAGTCGGTCGCGACCGGAATCATGTAGTCGGCGAGCGATCCAACCAGCAATTGGCCGTTCTGGTCATAGACGATCTCCTCGGTGAACACGCTGCCGAGCCCCTGCACGGCGGCGCCGATCACCTGGCCATGCAGGGTGAGCGGATTGATGATCCGGCCCACATCATCGACCACCACATAGTCGATGACCTCGACCTGTCCGGTCTTGGGGTCGACCGCCACATGCGCGATCGCGGTGCCGTAGGTGTAGGTCGCTTTCGCGCTGGAGAAGGTTCCGTCCGCGCTGAGCGCGCCGTCGGCGGCTTCGCTTAAGGTCAGGCTGCGTCCGTCGGCTGCGCGCGCGACCCCGCCCGTCATGTTGAGCTCGTCCGCCGGCACGCCCAGCCGCGCAGCGGCGGCGGCGCGAAACTTGTCGATGAGCGCAGCGGCGGCGAGCACGATCGCGCAGCCGCCCATCACGGTCGAACGCGACCCATAGGAGCCGAACCCCTCCGCCACATAGGTGGTCGAGCCGTGATAGATGCGGATACGCTCGAGTGGCAGCTCCAACGCATCGGCGGCGATCTGCCCCAGTATAGTCTCGATCCCCTGCCCGACCGCGGATGAGCCCACGTAGACCGAAAGACGACCGTCCGGCTCGACCACGATGCGCGCGCTCTCGCGCGGCCCGGAGGCGCCGCCCTCGATGAAGCAGGCGATGCCGAGCCCATGATAGCGACCCTCGATCAGTTCGCCCTGCAGAGGCGCTTTCTCGGCCCAGCGCGCTTCGCTCACGCAGCGATCAAACGTGCTCGCATAATCGCCGCTGTCGCATTCGGTCTCGCCGAACCCGTCGTTGGGCAGCACGCTCGCCAACGCATACGGCATCTCGCCGACAGAAATGAGGTTGCGGCGCCGAATGGCGAGCCGGTCGAGCCCCATGTCCTGCGCCGCCATGTCGAGCATGCGCTCGCAGAAGAAGCAGCCCTCGAACCGACCGGGGCCCCGATAGGTGCCGGCCGGCGTCTTGTTGCTGACCAGCGCATGGGCATTGAGATGAATGTTGGGAATGCGGTAGGGGCCGGAAGTGAATTGCGCCGCATTGCGCACCGGCGTCATGCCGTTGGGACGCACATAAGCGCCGATGTCCACATAGATGTCGCCGCGCAGGCCGAGGATCGCGCCGTCGCGGTCGAACGCCATCTCGATCTCGCATTCGGTCTCGCGCGAATGGGCAATCGCCATGAAATGCTCGCGCCGATCCTCCACCCATTTGATCGGGCGGCCGAACTTGCGGGCCGCAAAGGCGACCAGAAAGTCCTCCGGATAGAACTCGCCGCGCGCCCCGAAGCCGCCGCCGACATCGAACTCGAGGTAGTCGACCGCTTCCTCGGCCAGTCCCATCATGTGCGCCATGGCGCGACGATTGAAGAAGGGCAGCTTGGCGGCGCCGGAAACCCGCAGCTTGCCGGTCGCGGAATCCCATTCGGCCAGCAGGCCGCGCGTTTCCATCGGCATGGCGGAGAGGCGCTGGGTGCGAAATGTTTCCCGCCGCCGATGGGCCGCGGCGCGGAACGCCGCATCCACATCGCCCTTGTGGGCAGTGACCAGAGCGGCGCGATTGGTGCCCGTGCCCGGAAACAGCAGCACATCGCCGCGCGCGGATACATGCCGGTCCGTCACCGCCGGCAGGTGATCGATCTCGAAGGCGACGGCCGCGGCCGCATCCTCGGCCAATTCGGGCCCATCGGCGAGCACCATCGCCAAAGGCTCACCCACATACCGCACGGCCGCTTGCGCGATCACCGGCTGCGCATAGGGAGCAATGGTCGGGATCGGACGGCGAAACGGAATGGTCGGGATCGGCCCACCAAGATCGGCGGCGGTCAGGACCGCGTTGACCCGCGGCATGGCGAGCGCGACCGCGGTGTCGATGGAACGGATGCGGCCGTGGGCAACCGGGCTGCGCACGATAGCGGCGTGCCACTCCCCGGGCCGGGTGAGATCATCAAGATATTGCCCGCGTCCGCGCAGGAAGCGAAGGTCTTCGACCCGCTCGACCGGACTGCCGATAAATGTATTGGCGCGGCGCATTGAGGCCCGGATTTGGCGGCTTGACTCAGAGTAAGCGATAGCTTACGGTTAGCTTCGTCTAACGTACTCTTGAGAGAGGCCGATTGTTGGGCCTCTCTACGTGCGCAACCCTGAGCCGACAAGGAGTCTACCATGCCTGAGCTGGAGCTGATCGGCACCGCGCCGAGCAACTACGTCTGGACCTGCCGCATTGCGCTTGCCGAGAAGGGCGTGCCTTACCGGCTCAACGAATTGCGGCCGCACTGCCCCGAGGTCGATGCGATCCATCCATTCGGAAAGATCCCCGTGATGCGCCACGGCGCGGTCGAGCTGTGCGAATCGCGGGCGATCTGCAGCTACATCGACAATGTCTTCGATGGCCCCAAGCTCGCGCCCTCTGATCCGATCCGGGCCGCGCAGGTCGAGCAATGGGTATCCATCGTCAATACCCATATCGATCCAGTGTGGGTGCGCCAGTATCTGGTCGCGCATTTCTTTCCCGGCACGCCCGACGGCAGCCCCGAGCGGGAGAAGATCGCGGCGGCCTTGCCGAAGATGGAGCAGCAATTCGCCAGCATGGATCGGGCGGTCGCCAAGACCAGTCATTTGGTCGGCGACTCGTTCACGCTCGCCGACATGAATTTCATGCCGATCCTGTACTACATGGGCTTAAAGCCGGAAAGCAGCGCGCTCCTGCAACGTAGTCCCAGCCTCAAGGCCTACTTTGATCGCCACATGGCGCGCAAGAGCGTGCAGGAGACGGTGCCGAGCTGGATTCCCGGACAGAAGGCGTCGGAGCGGGCGGCTTGACCGCGACCATGAACAACGCGGCGGCCGCGCTCACCGCGCTCGCCGATCCGACCCGGCGGCAAATCTTCGAACGGCTCGCCGGCGGGCCGCGTGCGGTCGGCGATATCGCGCGCGGCCTGCCGGTGACGCGGCCTGCCGTCTCGCAGCATCTCGCGGTCCTCAAGTCGGCGGGCCTGGTCAAGGACCAGGCGGCGGGAACACGCCGCATCTACGAAATCGATCCCAAGGGCCTCGGCACGATCCGGGCCTGGCTCGATCAATTCTGGGACACAGCGCTCGCTTCGTTTAAGAACGAGGTGGAGGGCACGAAAGGCGAACCATGACATCGACCACCACAATCCGTCCTGCTCCGGTCCGCAAGAGCATCACCGTCAAGGCCGATGCGGCCCGCGCCTTCGCGGTTTTCACCGGCCGGATCGGCAGCTGGTGGCCGCGCTCCCATTGCATCGCGTCGTCTCCGCAGAAGGATGTGGTGCTGGAGCCCAAAGTCGGCGGGCGCTGGTTCGAGATCGGCGAGGACGGCTCGCAGTGCAATTGGGGCAAGGTGCTGGCCTGGGAGCCGCCCGCGCG
>DASZKX010000188.1:0-1568 GCA_035552735.1 Xanthobacteraceae bacterium | reverse complement strand
CTTGTCGAATGTTGATGGAAGTTCGGGGGATGGTGGTTTGAGCCACAGGACGTCACGCGGGGGCGGCTACGGGCGCGAGACCGGGATCATCGATCTCGGTCACGAGCCGCCGCTTTCCGTCGATGGCTCCGAAGCCGCGGTGATCGATCGCCGCCGCGTCTCCGTACAATGGTTTAGCGGCACGATCCTGACTGGCCTGTGCGGCGCGGCTCTCATCGGCGGCGCCGTTTTTGCGTCGCTGGACGGCGAAATGACCTTCGCCAAGGTGCCCGAGCGCGCCGAGGGCGCGCTGCGCGGCGCGTTCGGCGCCAATGACCGCGCCGTCAGCCTGCACAAGAGCGATCGCCTGCCGCCGCCCGGCGAGTCGACCGCCTCCCGCAGCATCGTGCGCGTTTCGACGGTCGCCCGGGTCGGCAATCGTGACGTGATGCGGGTACGGCCGTTCATCCGGATTTCCGGCAATCTGTCGCTGGCCACCAGCGACCTCAGCGCCAAGATCCCGCCGTTCAACGCCCAACGCCTGCTGACCGATGTCGGCGACGCTGCGCCCGCCGCCACCGACGATCCGAATGCCGCGGACGCCGCCGAACCCGATGCCGAGGTTTCCTTCGTCACCAAAGATCTGGCGCCGGTGCTGCCAAAGGCGAAGATCGCCGCCGTGCTCGCGCTCGATGACGTGTTGATGCGGGTACGCGACGCCTCGAACTGGCATGCCAATACCGGCGGCGTACGTTACGCGGCCCTGGCCGGCGCCGCCGCCGACGTCGGCGGCGCGCAGCCGGACATGAAGCTCGCCTATGCCGCCGAGGGCGGGACCGTCGATCCCTATGCCGGCTTCGAAACCCGGGTGGTGCCGGAAAACGTCACGCTGCTGCCGAAGACCAAGGAACAGATCACCGGCGGCAATGCCTCCGGCGAGCGCGTTCACCTGGTCAAAAAGGGCGATACCGTCCTCTCGATCCTGCGCGACCAAGGCGCCACGCCCGACGAGCAAAAGGCGATCGCCGCCACGCTCGGCACCCGCGGCCGCGACGGCGGACTGAAGGAAGGCGAGAAGCTGCGCATCCTGATGGCCTCCGCAGGGCCCGGCCAGCGGCTGCAGCCCTACCGGGTGATCGTCGCCAACGATTCCGCGGTCGAGGCGGTCGCAGCACTTTCCGACTTGGGCAAATATGTCGCCGTCGACGTCCAGAGCATGAACACCGTCACCGATACGGCCGACAACAGCAAGGACGACGAGGAAGACGACGACGGCAGCGGGGTGCGGCTCTACCAGAGCATCTACGAGACCGCGCTGCGCAACAAGGTGCCGCCGAGTGTGATTGACGACATGGTGCGGATCTACTCCTACGACGTCGACTTCCAGCGAAAGGTGCAGCCTGGCGATTCCTTCGACGTGTTCTATGCCGGCGAAGACGAAGGCTCGGCCACCACCGAGAAGAACGAGGTGCTGTTCGCGTCCCTCACCGTCGGCGGCGAGACCAAGAAATACTACCGCTTCCAGACCCCGGACGATTCGGTGGTCGATTACTATGACGAGACCGGCAAGAGCGCGAAAAAGTTCCTGG
>DASZKX010000187.1:0-1841 GCA_035552735.1 Xanthobacteraceae bacterium | reverse complement strand
GGCAGCACCATGAGCTTGGCTTCGACCGAATCGAAGCCGGTACCGGGGCCGCGCTCTTCCGCCCAGGTGGCTTCAGCCGGGCCGAGCAATAATCTGTTCGGCGGCCTGTTCTCCTCGAGCGGCGACGCTTCCAAGAGCAGCACCGATTCCCAGCCGGGCGTCTTCGACCGGGTATCGAAGCTCCTGCACGGCTCGGATACGGCCGGCACCGACGCCGCCGCGCCGCCCACCCCCAAGGCCAGGCCGACCGCCGCCAAGCCGGCGACACAGACCGCTTCGGCACCGCCGGGCGCGATCCGGCCCAAGTCTCCGACAACGTCTCCGACGACGTCTCCGTCACCGGTGCAATCGGATGTGAAATCCGCCACTGCGGGCGCCGGCAAGTCGCAGGCACCGCCGGCCGACGCGCAACCGCAACCGGTCGAGACCGCCAACAACACGAACCTGTTGCGCGGCGCGCAGCCTCCGGTTCCGGCCGGTGGTTTCGACAGCCGCTGGGGCGCGATGCGCTGAAGGAGTGTCGTAGGGCGCAATCGCTTTATTGCGCCATCTTAATTGCGCCACCGATCTCACCAGCGGCGCGATCCATCGGCATCGCCGCGATCCATCGGCATCGCCGAAATGGCGCAATAAAGCGATTGCGCCCTACAAGGCCTCACGCGAAGCGGCCGTGGCAATGCTTGTATTTCTTGCCCGAGCCGCATGGGCAGGCTTCGTTGCGCCCGACCTTGCCCCAGCTCGCCGGATTGCCGGCATCGCGATCGGCCGCCGGCACCGCCGTGATGCCGTGCTGCGCCAGCGCCTCTGCCCCCGCGCGGGCGAGCGCCAACTCGTCCTCGCCGCTCGCCGGATCGAGCTTATGGGCCTCCATATAGGGCAGCGGGGCCGGCGCTTCCGGGGGCGGCGCCGACCTGATCTCGACCCGCATCAGCTGGGCGGTGACGGCTTCACGCAGGCTGGTGCCCATCGCCTCGAACAGGTTGAACGATTCGGCCTTGTACTCGTTGAGCGGATCGCGCTGCCCGTAGCCGCGCAGGCCGATCACCTGGCGCAGATGCTCGAGCGTGAGCAGGTGCTCGCGCCACAGATGATCGAGCGACTGCAGCAGGATCGACTTCTCCACATAGCGCATGACGTCGGGGCCCCACTGGGCGACCTTCGCGGCCATGTGCTCGTCGGACCGGCGCAGGACGCGGGTGGTCAGCTCCTCCTCCGCGATGCCCTCCTCCTTCGCCCATTCGTCGACCGGCAGGTCGAGATTGAGCACGCGCGCGAGCGCCTCCTTCAAGCCCTTGGTGTCCCACTGCTCCGGATAGGCGTTTTCCGGCACATGCTTGGCGACCAGATCCTCGACCGCCGAATGGCGCATGTCGGCGACGATCTCGGCGCCGACATCGTCCTTCATCCACTCGACGCGCTGGTCGAAGATGACCTTGCGCTGGTCGTTCATCACGTTGTCGAACTTGAGCAGGTTCTTGCGGATGTCGAAGTTGCGCGCCTCGACTTTCTGCTGGGCCTTCTCCAGCGCCTTGTTGATCCAGGAATGGACGATCGCCTCGTTCTCCTTGAGGCCGAGGCGCTGCAGCATCGAGTCGAGCTTGTCGGAGCCGAAGATGCGCATCAGGTCGTCTTCGAGCGACAGGAAGAACTTGGAATGGCCGGGGTCGCCCTGGCGGCCGGAACGGCCGCGCAGCTGGTTGTCGATGCGCCGGCTCTCGTGCCGCTCGGTGCCGAGCACGAACATGCCGCCGGCCTGGATCGCCTTGTCCTTGAGGCGCGCCACCTGCTGGCGGATGTCGGCGATGCGGGCCTCGCGCTCGGGCCCTTCGGGCACGTCCTGC
>DASZKX010000186.1:0-25406 GCA_035552735.1 Xanthobacteraceae bacterium | reverse complement strand
TACGCGCACAATTGTCTCGATTGCCACGGCTCGAATCTCGACAATGGCGAGTTCGGCGGTCCGCCGCTCAAGGGCCTGTCGTTTTCCCGCCACTGGGACGCCGCCAACGTGGCGGCGCTGTTCGGCTTCATGAAGGCCAAGATGCCGCCCGACCGTCCGGGCCAGCTCAACGACGAGACCTATGCGGATCTCATCGCCTATATCCTGGATGAGAACGGCTACAAGCCCGGCGACAAGGAGCTGCCGCCGGACGTGAACGCGCAGCAGGCCATGAGCCTCAAGAAGTAGCTTGATTTGGTATAAGGCAGTGGTCGGCATGGCGCCGGCGGGCAGCGTGGGGCCGCCTTGATCGATTTCACGCTATCGCAGCTGGTGATGCGCATATGCGCCGTGCTGCTGATATCGGCCCTGCATGGTTGGGCCCTGGCGATGGCCGCCGGAGCGCTGGGCGATGCAGGGCCCAGGCAGGACGGGCGTCTCAGCATCGATCCGCTGCGGCACGTGGATCTGCTCGGCGGTGCGGTCGCGCTGATCTTCTCCATCGGCTGGGCCAAATGGATCGCGATCGATCCGCGCGCCCTGCGCCACGGACGCTTCGATCTGTTGTTGGTCGTCTTGGCCGGCTTTGCCGCGATCCTGCTCGGCGTTCTGGCACTGCGATTTGCGCGGCCCTTCCTGCTTCCGCTGCTGCCCGACACGGCCGCCGCGACCGCCTTCGTGCTCATTCAAACGATCATCGAGGTCGGCCTCTGGTTCGCGCTCTTAGGCTTGCTGCCGCTGCCGCCGCTCGCGGGCGGGCATCTCCTGATCGCCGCCGTGCCGAAGCTGCGGGAGCGGCTCCCGGGCGTGCAACTCTTTCTCGGACTGGTCGTGGCGGGGCTGGTGGCCACCGGGCTAGTGAACCGCATGCTTGATCCGGCCTTTCGGCTCTTGTTCAGTTTGGTCATGGGCGAAGCCGCGGGAATATAGCGAACGAGACACCTTGCTTATATGTTTAGCTCACGCGTCCCACATACTTCGCCAGAATCCCGGCCACGGTGCCGTCCCGCGTGAGCCGTTCCAGTGCGCCGGATACCGCCCGCTTGATGGTGAGGTCGCCCTTCCAGAGCCCGAAGGCGACCGGATAGCGCGGCAAGTCGCCCGGCAGCCAGTCCGCGACCAAATGCTCGTGGGCTGCCATCTGATCGGCGAGCAGCTTTTCGGTGACGCCGGCCTCGAAGCGGCCGTCGCGCAGGCCTGAAACCAGCGCTTCCGAGCTGGAGACAATAATCACCTGCGCCTGCTCGGCGCGCAGACGAGTCGCGAGCGCGATCCGGTCGAGCCCCGATGGTGGGGCGAGAACGCCGAGCTTGCGGCCGCGCCCCCACCCCAACCCTCCCCCGCTTGCGGTGGAGGAAGAGGGTGGGGGCTGCCCTCTCGGGCTTGCGGGAGGGGGAAGGGGCTGCGGGCTGAGCAGCGCCCAACCGGTCTGCGCATAGGACGGGCTCGTCTCCAGGAAGGATCGGGTGATCGGGGAAGCCACCAGGCCGCCGGCAAGAATCTCGCAAGCCGCGCGGGTGACGTGCCAGGCCCGCGGATTGAAGTCCTGCCCCATCGCCGGCTCCGGCACCGGCGCCAGCGTGAGGCCGAGATCGCGAGCGAGCGCCTGCAGGATTTCGACATCGATCCCGGGCGCCTTGGCGTCGCTCGCGACGAACGGCGGATCGTCCGGCGGCAGGCAGACCCGGAGCGCGCCGGCCCGGCGCACCTCGCTCAGCGACGTATCCGGCGGCAACAGATAGACCGCCGCCAGCACCCCCAGGATCGGCAGCGCCCCGAGCGCATCGCGGATCAGGCCGTGCTGCGCCATCCTCGCGTCCCTCAGGCCCGGCGGAAATCGCGCAGCGCGATCACGAAGAACACCACCGCCATCGCGACCAGGACGACGGGGCCGAGCCGGGCATCGAACTGGTGAAAGTGGATGAAGGCGCCGCGCAGCGCATCGATCGCATAGGTGAGGGGGTTGAGCTCGATCAGCGTGACCAGCCATTCCGGATAGATCACGCGGGTCTGCGCGCTGGTGAGCGAGGGGTCGAGCGGGAAGATCGAGCTCGACAGGAAATAGAGCGGCAGGATCACCACGTTGGAGAAGACCCCGAAGCCCTCGAAGCTGCGGATGCGGTTGGCGATGACGACGCCGAGCGAGGTGAGCGCAAACGCGATCAGGAACATCAAGCCGAGGCCCTGGGCGAGATCGCCGAGCGTCATCGACAGGTCGGCGAAGCGGGCGAGCGCCAGCACGAGCGCGCCGTGGAACAGCGCCACGGTGGTGCCGCCCAATATCTTGCCCAGCAGGATCGCGGCGCGCGGCATGGGCGAGACCAGCACCTCGCGCAGGAAGCCGAACTCGCGGTCCCAGATGACGGACACCGCGGATTGCACCGAGGTGTACATGATGTTGAGCGCGATCACGGCCGGGAACAGGAACTGCACGTAGGTATAGGGCACCACGAAGTGCACCTCGCCGTACACTTCGCCGCGAAAATACGGATTGAGGCCGATGCCCATGATCAGCACATAAAGCAGCGGGCGCACCACGCCGCCGATCAGCTGGCCGCGGTCGCGGATGGCGCGCTTCACCTCGCGCAGCCAGATGGCGTAGAGCCCGCCCACCCAGTGTCCCCACCTCAACCCCGCGCCGGAGGGCCCCCACCCTAAACCTCCCCCGCTTGCGGGGGAGGGAAGGGAAGGGGCTGGTTCCGTTCCGATTACGCTCGCCGTCATCGTGTGTGCTCGCCGCCGCGTTTGCCGAATTCATGGGTACGTTCGCGCGCTCCGGCCGCCTGGTCGCGCAACTCGCGCCCGGTGAGCGACAGGAACACGCTTTCGAGGCTCGGCTCCTCGATCGAAAGCCGGCGGATGCGGGTGCCGTAGCGGGCCAGGAATGATTCCGTGAAGGCGTCGCCGGGCAAACGCAGCACGATCTCTTCGCCGATGCGGGTCGCGATCTCGGCGTGGGCGGCCATGATTTCGGCCGCGATGGCCTCGTCGCGCGGCACCACGCGCAGCAATTCGTGGCCGTGGCGCGCCTTGAGGGTAGCGGGCGCGTCATTGGCCAGGATGCGCCCGCCGTCGATGATGCACACGCGATCGCAGCTCTCGACCTCCTCGATATAATGCGTGGTGACGATCACGGTCAGCTCGCGCTCGCCGCGCGCGTCGCGCAGATACTGCCACATGCGCTCGCGCGATTGCGCGTCGAGCCCGGCGGTCGGCTCGTCGAGAAACAGGATGCTGGAATCGTGCACCAGCGCGCGGGCGATCTCGAGCCGCCGCTTCATGCCGGAGGAGAGCGCGCGCACCAGCGCGCCGCGCCATTTCTCGAGCTCCACCAAGGCCAGCATCTCGGCAATGCGGGCGCGCCGCAGCCTCCTTGGGACCCCGTAGACCAGCCCATGAAACTCGAGATTCTCCTCGACCGTCAGGCGGTCGTCGAGGCTCGGCTCCTGGAACACGACCCCGAGGCTGCGCCGCGCGCCGAGCGGATCTTTCATGACGTCGACACCGTCGATGCGGGCGGTGCCGCCGTCGGGGCGCAGGATCGTGCAGAGGATATGTAGGAGCGTGGTCTTGCCGGCGCCGTTGGGCCCAAGCAGGGCGAACACGTCGCCACGCCGCACGTCGCAGGTCACGTCGTCGAGCGCCAGCGTGCGCCCATAGCGTTTGCTGATGTGGTCGATCTCGACCGCGGGGGCGGCGATCATGGCTGGCCTATTGACGCAAGTGCGGCGAAGTCCGAGGTCTTGTCCCGGATGCGGTGCAGCGTGCAGCGCATAAGGGCGTTTACGCCCGTCTTCGCGGGCTTTTCGGAACGGTGCACCGCAGGTCCGGGACCGTTCCATACTCCGGCGTTTGAAACGGTCCCGAGTCTCACCACCTCACCGTACCGGTACGGCCGGGAACCCGAAACCCTTGAGTATGGCCTCGATGGTTCCATCCGCCGTCAGGGCTGCGATCGCCTGATCCAGGTTGGTGCGCAGGAACGTCTCGCGGGTGAGCATCACGGCCCCGACGTCCTGGCTCGAATCGGGCAAGGGCCTGGGCGCCATGATGCGCAGCTTGGCGAAAGCCGGATCGGATTTCTGCAGCGCCCAGAACGATGGCGCCCACACCAGCGCGGCCGCGAGCTTGCCGTCGATCACGTCGCGCAACGCAGCTTCGTCCGATGCCACCGGATAATGCGCCCAGCGCTCGGCCGGCTTCAAGGCCGTCAGATATTGCATCAGCCTCATATCGGCGCTGGTCCCGATGGTGCCGCCGATCACGCGGGCGAGCGGCACATCGGCCAGGGATTTCCAATTTGCGTCGGCGGTCACGAACACGTAGGAGGCGCGATAATAGCCGCGGGTGATGGTGAGCCAGTCCGGATAGGCGTCCGGGATGAGCTTGAAGCCGAGGAAGACGTCGCAGGTCTCCAGCAGGACCTGGTAGATCTGCTCGATGTCCTCACCGGACCAATCCTCGCCGACCGCGTGCTCCTTGGGCTGCAAGAGCAGGGCGCCCGAAATGGTCTCGCCGATCTTGCGCGCGACCGGCAGGTCGGGATCGCGCTCATCGACGCAATAGTGGAGCGCGGCGCCGTCCTGCCGCCGGCCGAATTTCCATTCGTCCTGCACGAACGGCGTTTGCGCGAGCGCGAGCGTTGGTATCAACCAGGCCAGGACGGCGGCGGCCGCGCGGGTCGTTCTCCCGCGCGCCGTGGTTCTCGCCTGCGCCCCGCGCGCCCTCATTTGTCCGGCAGGGCGAACACCCAGAGCACCGAGCCGCCGTCCGGCACCCCGATCTCCGGCGTGAGTGTGTTGAGCGAACGCATCTGGCTCGAGCCGTTGCCGGTCGCGACGGCGACGTATTGCTTGCCGTTGGCCATATACGTGATGGCAAACCCGTTGATCGCGTTGTTGGTGCGGGTCTCCCACAGGACCTGTCCGGTGGTATCGTCGAAGGCGCGGAAATAGCGATCGAGCGTGCCGGTGAACACGACGCCGCCGCCGGTCGGCAGCATGGCGCTTGTCTCCGGCGAGCGTTGCCGGTGCGACCAGACCTGGCTGCGATCGGCGAGCTTGATCGCATCGACGCGCCCGATATTGCCGTCGCTGTTGGGTACCGTCGTCCGATCGAACACCGCGCGGCCGCCGCCCGTATAGGCTTGGCCCGGATCGAGCGGGGTCGGCGTCGTCTTCGAGCAGAACTCGTTGAGCGGCAGATAGAGCATTTGCGTCTTCGGGCTGTAGGCGGTGGCCGGCCAGCCGCGGCTGCCGGGATCGGCCGGGCAGTTGATGGTGGTCTGGCCGATATGGGGAACCGCCGCCGCGCTGATGGTCTTCTCGCCGGTCTTGGGGTCGAACGACTGCACCACGTTCTGCGGCACCGTCTCCTTCGCCCACAGCCACTGGCCGTTGACGCGATCGATCGCCTCGATGATGCCGAGCTTGCCGGTGGTGACCACCGCCTTGCGGGTCTCGCCGTTGACCGGCAGATCGACCAGGATGCGCTCGTAGACGTAGTCCAGATCCCAGGTGTCGTTCTGAAGATACTGATGGTACCACTTCAGCTTGCCGTTATCGGGGTCGATGGCGAGCGTGGAGTCCGAATAGAGCGCGTTGTTCTCGACCCCCTCCTTCTTCGGCAGCGTGCCGCGCATCTCGGAGATCCACGGATAGGGTTGGCCGGTGCCGTAATAGACGGTGTTGAGCTCGGGATCGTAGCTGCCCGGCATCCAGGCCGAGACGCCGAAGCGGCTCTCGAGCGGGAGGCCGTTCCAGGTCGCGTCGTTGGGATCGCCCGGATGCGCGATGGTCCACACCCGCCACAGTTCCTCGCCGGTGTTCACGTCGTGGCCGGTGACGAAGCAGCCGCCGGGCTCGGCATTGCCGCAGCCGGTCATGCCCTGGATCAGCTTGCCGTGGGCGATCAGCGGGCCACCGGAATAGCGCCAGCCCTTGGTCCAGTCGCCGTTCGCATGATCCCACGCCACCTTGCCGGTCGCCGCGTCGAGCGCCACGATATGGGCGTCGGAGGTCGCCACGAACAGCTTGTCCTGATAGATCGCCATGTTGCGCTTGCCGAGGAACTGGCCGCCTTCGGTCACCAGCTTCTGTGGCAGCGCGCGCGTGTATTGCCAGATCAAGTCGCCGGTCGCGGCATTAAGCGCCTGCACCTTGTCGGCATAGTTGAAGACGTAGAGCACGCCGTCGTGCACGATCGGGGTGGTCTCAGTGGCGCCCGGCGTGAGCGACCAGGTCCAAGCCACCTTCAGGTTCTTGACGTTGTCCTTGTTGATCTGATCGAGTGGGCTGTAGCCCCAGCCGTCATAGGTGCGCCGCCACATGAGCCAGTCGGCCGGATCGGGCTTGAGCAGCATCGCATCGGTCACCGGCCTGAAGTTCGGCACCGTGGCGCTCTTCGGGGTGAGGTTGACGATCGGCTGAGCCGAGGCCGGGCCGGCGACCGCGGCGAGCAGCGTGGTAGCGAGCAACCAGATGTTCAAAGAGCTTCTGGACATCGACTCCTCCCGGTTTTGGATTTATGCGGCCACGCTTGCGATGTCGGCGGCCGGGCTTCTTGACTATGCTAGCCTACACGCTTGGCGGGTCAATCGCCATCGGACCGGAGCACGTGGCGCGCCAAAGTCGTGAGTCCGTCGTGTGCATGGCGCGAGCCCAGGCGCAGTGCGGTCTCTTTCTCCCCGCGTGCGGGGAGAAGGTCGGGATGAGGGGCGCTTCCGCGAGTCTGAGTTTGTGAAAAGGAGGGGCGCCTATCCGCAGGCTCAGGCTCGCGGAAACGCCCCCTCACCGAGCCGAGTTCGGGTTATCGGTCTTGCCGTAAGGCCCTCTCCCCGCACGCGGGGCGAGGGACGTCGCAGCGCTTGGCAGTCGTCGTAAGTTAAAACTCGATACCGAAGTGTGCGCAATCGCCTCACAGCGGCGCGTCGGGATTGATCATGGTCCGCCACATGTGGCTCACCGGCGTGTCGTCGTAGCCGAGCCCCTCCGCGGGCTGCCTGAAATGGCGTCCGATGATATCGGTGAACTCGTCGACCTCGACTTGCACATTGGGGTCGAACGCATAGAGGTCGTTCAAGGTCACCAGCCGCGCGTCCATGTACCACTTGTGGTTCCGGGCATATTGGTAGGCGGCCTGGATGTGCGGCAGCGGGACATAGTCGATCCCGAAGGTCTGATAATAGCTTTCCGGATATTCGTAGCCGACGGATGGGTCGGGAAAGAAGCGCAGCGCCTGGTGATATCTGACCGCGAAGGTCACGCGTTCGGACACGTAAGGCTCGATGATCTGGGCGCCCCACCAGCCGTGGTCGGTCTTCATGAGGCCCTGGCCGGCGTCGTGCAGCAAGCAGGCGAGGATGATCTCATCCGAAGCGCCGCGCCGCTTGGCGAGCGCCGCGCTCTGCAGCAAATGGGCCGCCGGCACGAAGCGATACTTGAAGAAGTCGACCAAGGTCGGCTTGCTCGGCATCGGGGCGAGGCGCGGGACCATGAGCTTGCTCTCGTCCGCATCGGGATTCTTGTTGCTGTGCTCGTGCAGGAAGAGCCGGCCCACCCCGCGCCGGTAGCCACGCTTGTCGACCTGGCTCTCATGATCGGCGACCGTGGGATAGGATTTCGTCCCCGGCCGCGCCGCCACCACGGCGTCGAGCCGCGCCGACAGAAAGTCCTCGAGTGCGTCCGCCCGCGCCTCGTGATCCATGCTCTTGACCGCGGCCTCGCCGCCGAGGCTCGCGATCAGCTCCTTGCGATCGATCTCCATGCCGGATCCTCCGTATCTCTGCTCATATGCCCCTGCGGCTCAGTCGAACCCGTGCAAACGGGCCGGATTGTCGACCAGGATTTTCTGCAACAAGGCCTGGTCGTTGTCGACGTAACGATACAGCAACTCGACGGTCTCGGCATCGTTCATCATGCGGCTCTTGCGCCAGTTCACATGCGGCCAATCGGTTCCCCAGATCATGCGATCGGGTGCGGCCGCGACGAACAGCCGGCCGAACGGAACGGCATCGTCGAAGCCGCGGTCCACCTTGGAATCGCGGTTGCCGTTCGAGAGCATCATCCACCAGCCTTCGTTCTTGAGCATGTGCACCAGCCAACGGCAGGCCGGCTGGTCGAGCCCGCGATCGAAATGCAGGTGGGCCATGTGGTCGACCACGCAGGTGATGTTCTTGATCGATTCCAGGAATTGCGGGTCGGCCTCGATGTCGTCGCCGGCCACATGCATGCGCGCATGCCAGCCGATCTCGCGGGCGCGGTCGAGCGAGCGCCGGATCGCGTCGTGGCTCTGGATGCCTTCATATCGCTTGCCGAAGTTGAACCGCGCCCCCCGCACCCCGAGCCCATCGAGCAGCTGCAAGGTCGCGTCCGACACGTTGTCCTTGATGATGCCAGTGGCGCGGAAGTTCTTGCGTTCGTCGGGGCTGAGACCCGAGAGCGCATCGATCAAAAGTCGGTGATCGGTGTCGTAGGGCATCGGATGCACGATGACGCCGCGCTCGAAACCGAGCGCCTTGAGGACTCCGCGCATGTCCTCGAACGTCGCCTCGGGCGGTTGATAGAAGGCGTCCTTCTTGGGCGGATATTTCGTGGGATCGCCATAGATGTGGAACTGGCAATCGCAGCTCTTCGCCGGCGGCAGCGGAACCGGCGCGCGGGTCTCGCGCACCCATTGCGGCAAGACGGTCTGATTCTGAAGTGTCACGGCTTTTACCTTCCCGGGGGTCTGGACGATACATCCGCTCATCCTCTACACCAAGGGGCCTGCATTGCAGAGGGCGGTCAACGGCATTTCCAAGGCCGTCGCCCGCACGGACACGAAATGTCGACTCGGGCCGGGTCACGACAAGCGGGTTCGGAAAAGGATCGGCGAGGGTACGCGCCGCCGCGGTGCGTTCGATTCCTCTGCGCGGTCTGCGGCGCTCTCTACGCCATCCTTGGCGCTGCGCCCGCCCCCGCCGGCGATGCAGCCTTGATCGCGGCCGCCCAGAAGGAAGGGCAGGTGACCTGGTACACCACCCAGATCACCAATCAGTTCGGCCGGCCCGCCATGGAGGCGTTCCAGAAACGCTACGGCATCCGCGTGAACTTCATCCGCGCCGACTCGATCGAGCTTGTGGTCCGGATGGTGAATGAGGCGCAGGCGGGCCGGCTGCAGGCCGACGTGTTCGACGGCACCTCGACGGCGCCTGCGCTCAAGAAAGCCGGCCTGGTGCTGCCGTGGCTGCCCGATCGTGCCAAGCAATGGCCGCCCGAATACCGCGATCCTCAGGGCTATTGGGTCGCCACCAATCTCTATGTTCATACGCCGGCCTACAACACCAACCTGGTGCCCAAGGGCAGCGAGCCGCGGACGTTCAAGGATTTGCTCGACCCCAAATGGAAAGGGAAGATGGCCTGGGCGATCCACGCCACGTCCTCGGGCGCGCTTGGCTTCATCGGCGTGGTGCTTGCCGAGATGGGCGAGGGGCCCGGCAAGGCCTATCTGCGCGAGCTCGCCCGGCAGGACATCATCCAGCTCGGCGGCTCGGCCCGCACCGTGGTGGATCAAGCTATTGCGGGTGAATATCCGGTGGTGCTGCAAATCTTCAATCATCAGCCGGTGATCAGCGCGCGCCGCGGCGCGCCGATCGACTGGATCCCGATGAACCCGGCCATGGCGGTCTTGTCGGTCGCCGGCGTCACCAAAGACGCGCCCCATCCGAGCGCCGCCAAGCTCCTGGTCGACTTCTTCGTCTCGGAGGAAGGACAGAGGCTGTTCCGCGACGCCGATTACATCCCGGCCGCCCCCGACGTGCCACCGCGCGAGCCGGCGTTGCGGCCTGACGGCAAGAGCTTCCGCGGCATCTTCTTCTCGCCCGAAGAGACCGACGCGTCCATGCCGCACTGGCTGGATGTCTACAACGAGATTTTTCGTTGAGTGGATGAGCCATGGGGATGGACTGATGCGTTTCGGCGTTGCGTTCAGGGACGCAGTGCGTTTCACTCCTTCTCGCCGCAGGGGAGAAGGTGGGATGAGGGGGTTCGCGAGGTGCGATACGGAACCATCGTTACCCCCTCGCCCCTCCTTCTCCCCTGCGGGGCGAGGGAGTGAAGCGCTTTGCCCACCCCGCTCGCCAGTGCGGCACACGAAGCGTGCGATCGTCCTCTGTGCCGCCGCGCTCTGCACGTTCGGTTCCTTGCCGGCGCGCGCCGCGACGGTCGAGGAGTTCTTTTCCGGCAGGCAGATCAAGTTCGTGGTCGGCAGCGCCGGCGGCGGCGGGTACGAATTCTACAGCCGCCTTATCATTCCGTATCTGAGCCGCCATCTGCCCGGGCATCCGCTCTTCGTCATGCAGGAAATGCCGGGCGCGGCCGGCATGGTGGCCGCCAACTATCTGTACAATATCGCCCGTCATGACGGCTCCGAGATCGGAATGGTCGGACGCGGGGTGGGCATCGAGCCGCTGCTCGATCCCAAGGACCGCGGTCCGCGCTATGTGGCCTCGAAATTCAACTGGATCGGAACCCCGCAGCAGGAAGTAGGGCTCGTGTTCATGCGGCTGCCCTCGCCGATCGCGACCATGCAGGACTTGAAGACCCACGAGCTCATCGTCAGCGGCACCACCTCGGCGGCGGCGCCGTCCTACTATCCGCGGCTGATGAACGCCCTGTTAGGCACCAGGTTCAAGGTGGTCGAGGGCTACAAGAGCTCGCAGGAGGCCCTGCTGGCGCTCGAGCGCGGCGAGGTGGAGGGACATTGCTCGGGCTCAGTGTCGGCGACGCTGCGCGCCCGCATGGAGCCGTTGATCGAAGCCGGCAAGGTGAAGATCCTGGCGCAGCTCGGACGCGAAAAAGATCCCGACTATCCGGATGTTCCGCTGATCCTGGATCTCGCCGCCACGCCGGCCGACCGGCAAATTTTGGAGCTGGCGTTCACCCAGCAGGTCATGGCCTGGCCGCTCGTGGCGCCGCCGGGCGTGCCGGCCGAACGCATCGCGGCGATGCGCGACGCCTTCGACGCCGCCATGAGGGATCCGGATTTCCTGGCCGAGGCCGCCCGGCAGAAGCTCATCGTCAATCCGCTCAGTGGCGAGAAGATCGCGGGCCTCCTCGATCGCATCTATGCGAGCCCAAAGGATGTGCTCGACCGCGTGGCGGCGCTGTCGGAGCGAAACTAGTTAGCGCCCCATCGCCTTCTTGGTGAGCGCGACCACTTCGGGCGACATCTTGTAGGCGTCGGCCACGAACGTTTGCAGGTCGTCGGGAGAAATATAGAGCGGATGCAGGCCCGCGGCCTCGGCTTCTTGTACCAGGCCCGCATCCTTCATGGTTTGCTCGAACGCGGTACGCAGGATCTTCAGCCGATCCGGCGGCACGCCGGGCGGCGCGATGAAGGGCCGTCCCACATTGGTGCGCGCCAGAAACAAAGCGAGGGCCTGGCGCTCCTGCTCGGTCTTGGCGAGGTCGGCGGCGAAGGGAACTCCATCGAGCCGCGGATCGGGCTTGAGCGCGGCCTGGAACAGCACATGCACGGTGCCGTTCTTGAAGATGTTCTCGCGCGCGATGGTGTCGTAGCTCACGCAGATTCCCTGCACCTCGCCGCGCTCGATCGCCAGATTGATCTCGCGCGATCCCGGATAGCCGGAGATGATCTTGAACTTCATGCCGAGCAGGTTCTTGAGAAAGCTCGGATAGACTTCCGTGTCGGCCCCGGAGCCGGTGGCGCCCACGATCAATTCCTGGGTGGCGAGGTCCTGCACGGTCTTCACCGGCGCATTCTTGTTGGCGGCGCAGACCGCGGTGTCGCGATCCGGGCTGCCCACGAAGCTCAGCTTCAGCGGATCGAAACGAACGCTGATGCCGCCGAGCAGCGGCTCGAACGGAAGGCCGCGATTGATGAGACCGATGACGGTCCCGTCCTTGGGCTGCGTGTTGGTGATCTGGTTGGCGAGCAGCAGGCTGCCGGCGCCCGGCGCATTGACCGCGATGACGATCGGATGACCCGGAATGTAGTCGCCGATGTGCCGCGCGATGAGGCGGGCCCACAGGTCGTCCGAGCCGCCCACCCCGTAGCCGATCATCACGCTCAGCTGCTTGCCCTTGTAGAAGTCATCGCCGGTTTGGGCGAGGCCGGGTACGCAGAAACCCGTAATTCCCAGGGCCGCAAGCGCAAGCGCGCGGAGACGGGTCGATAGCATGCTTCTCATCCTTCCGATCGGATCACCTTTGCGAGCCACTCATATAGGGTTTTGTTGCTGCCGCAACCAGAATTGGCCCGCCCGCGGGCCGCGTATCATTAATGGATAGATGCCGCGATCGCCGAATCTGGCGTCGGCAGCGGCGATTCCGAATGAGCTGGTCCGAGCAAGGTTGCTTAACGCGCCGAGACCGGCCGCGGATTGGCCGCGCCCTCGGTCGCCTGCGGCTTCGAGCGATCCCCCGCCATCTTGGCGTCGAGGCTCATAAGGGCCCGGTAGGGATCGACCACGCCCCAGCCGAATTGATCGTCGCGCCCGTTGGGGACGTGATGCTTGGCGCTCGATGTCAGGATATCGCGGATGGCGGCGGCGTCGAGGATGGGATCGCGGTCGATGAGGAGCGCCACGATGCCACTGACATGGGCGGCCGCCACCGACGTGCCGGTTGTCACCTGGAAGCCGCCATTGGGGGCGGGCTCCAGGACATCGACGCCGGGCGCCGCGACCGCCACATAGGAGCCTTGATTGGCCTGCGCCAACAGCTGGTCCTTGGCGTCAGTCGCCGTCACCGCGATCACGTTGGGATCGGCGGCCGGATAGAGCGGCGCCGACTTCGGGCCCTGATTGCCGGCCGCCGCGATCAGCACCACGCCCTTGTCGTGCGCCTTCTGCAGCGCGAGCTGTAGGATGGGATCATCGGGCCCGGCAAAGCTCATATTGATGATTTGCGCGCCCCTCTTGATGGCCCAGTCGATGCCCATGAGAATGTGGTCGCTGGTGGCCTGGGCGGAGTCGGTGCCGTTTGAGGAGAACGCGTGAATGGCGAGCAGGCGCACGCCCGGAGCGATGCCGATCAGCCGGCGATGGGCCGCGATAGCGCCCGCCATCCCGGTGCCGTGGACGTGCGGCCTGTCATGGTTGCCGATGGCGTCGAATTCATCCACCACCGCGCCGGCGAGCTCGGGATGCTTCGCGTCGATCTCGGAATCGATCACCGCCACCAGCACATTGCTGCCTATGGCGATGCGGTGAGCGTCCACCAGGTGCAGCTTGTCGACCACGTATTGCGAAGGATCGCCGCCCGCGCTGCGGGCCGCCAGCGTCGCGTCCTGCTGCAGCTTGAACACGTAGTTCGGCTGCGCGACGCCGATGTTTTCGGATTCGAGCGCGCGGATGACGTCGGAGACCGGACGCCCGTCGGTGATCCGGAAGCGGAACAGCGTTCCGCCCGACAGATTGAAGCTTTGCGACGCGATGGTGGAGAGGCCCAGGCGTCGCGCCACCGTGTCGACGGTCTGCGGCGACACATTGGCGGGGACGTGGAACACCATCTCGTTGGTCAGGAAGCGGGTCTCGCCGACGGGCGGCACGCCGGTGAAGCCGCGCTCGCCGATCATCGGCCGGCGCGCGATCGCGCCCGCCAAGCCTCTGGGCTGGAACCGCCCCGCCATGGCGCCACGCCCGAACCGGCCCGGTCCCTGCAGGGTCCGCTCGGCCAGCGCCCGGCGGGCGAAGCCGCCGCCGGCTGGCCCGTGTTGAAACGGCCCGCGCTGCGCCGCGCTCTGCGCGGGCGAGCCCGGCACTTGGCGTTGCAATTCCGCCGGACCGCGCCCGGCCGGGTTGGCATCCCGGCGCTGCAACTCGGCGCCGCCGCGTTCGGCGGGATTCAAGGTCGGGCGATTGCCTTCGAACGGGCGGCCCTCGGCCTGGAGGGTCGCGGCTCCTTCGCGGCGCTGGTCCGGGCCGGTGGCACCCGTCCGCGAGCTCAACTCAGCGGCGTTGGGCCCGGCAGCGTTTGGCCCGGCGCCATTCGGCGCCTGCCGGAAGGCCCGGAACTGCGCCGCACCGGCGCGCCCGGGCGCGTGCTTCCAGCGATCGGCCGCCAGGGCGGCGCCGGTCATGCTCAGGCCGACCGCCGCGACCGCCAGCGCCAGCAATAGGAGCGGCCCGATCGGAGCCTTGCGGTCTGGTGCTGTTCCTGGTCGTGGTCTTGGTCTTGGTCCTGGGCCCGTAGGCAGATGCATGGATTTATCCCCTGACTAGCCGTTAGGTCGCAATTGCGCCGACTTTGCGTCTGCGCGAGGGCGACCGTTCGTGTTTTGGGGACCGTTGGGGCTGCTCGTCAATGGCCGGCCGCGACCGCCTTGCCGTTCCGGAAGCTGAGCTCTTGCGGCAGCCACGAGCCGCCGGTGGCGCCGCTGCGCAGTGGCGCGATGCTCGCCCGGATCTGATCGCCGGGCTTGAGGGTTTGCCGGGTCCATCCCTCCCGCTCCAGCATCGGGGTGGGCTGGCCTTCCAGCGTCCAGGTCTCGATGCGACCATCCTTTCCCTTCACTTTCAGGACGATGAAAGCGTGCGGATTGATGAATTTGAACTCCTCCACCGTCCCTTCGAGCTCGATGGACGAGCCGTACTCGAACATCGAAAAGGAATGGTGCGCCAAGGCGGAATCGCCCGTCACGACCAACGCACCGCCGAGCCCGCACAGCGCCGGCAGGCACGCAGCCAGCAGATTTGCGGGCAGCAACATTTTCACCGACGGCCCCCATGATCTGAGATAGCTTCGCGCTCCAGTCGGAAAGCCGCGCGTCCCGGATCACAACAGCCTCCCCGTCTCACATATTCGCACATACCCTCGCGCGTGGGAAATTCGATCGCCTTTGCTCTCCGCCCGATTGTCCGCAAATTCCAACGGGAAATGCGCGGTTGTTTCATCTGCAAGTTCACACGTCTGGGAGAACCGTATGCGCAGCAAACCATGCCTGACACTGGACGACGCCCACAAGATGGTGGCGGCCTGCCGGAAAGCCGGGGCCGCCAAGAAGATGGCGCCGACCGTGGCGGTCGTCGACGCCGGCGGGCATCTGCTCTATCTGGAACGGCCCGACCGCAACGGGCCGAACACGGTCGAGATGGCGACCCTCAAGGCGCGCACCGCGGCGCTACGCGAGCGGCCGAGCTCGGCCTTCGCCAAGCGGGTGGCGGAACGGCCCGGCTTCCTGGCGGTCCCCAACTGCCTGGGCGTGCCGGGCGGCGTCCCCATCATCTGGGATGAGGAATGCATCGGCGGCGTCGGCGTCTCCGGCATCGGCGAGAACGACGAGCCGGTGGCGCAGGCCGGTGCCGATGCGGTGGGCAGCGAGAAGCCCGGGCGCAGCGAAACGTCGCGGCGGAGGAAGCGCTAGCTTCGAATTGCCGGCATGTGGCGGGGGCTTGTGCACCGCGAAGCTCGTTCGTGAGCTAGGCGGCAGTGGAGATGATGTTCGAAAGTAGGCCGATTGTTATTCTAATGTGGCGGGAATTTCCATTACCGGAATGCCCAACGCGAGAAGTGGGCCAGGCATTGCGCGCCCGCTCATGATCAGCTTCCGTCGTAGGGGCATTCTGAGACGCTTAATTCGGTCTGGATGAAGCGCCGAGCGAGGGCCCGCAGAATATTTGCGGCAACATGCAGGCGTCTGAGTTCGCTGATGTCGTCGGGATCGGAAGAAAATGGCTTGTTAGCGTGCGCAACGGCGACGCGGCAGGCGCGGTAGAGATAATCGCCAGGCTTTTCGGTGCCACGCGCCGCCTCGAATCGCGCGAGTTCGTCGGCAAGTGTTTGGTCATCCTTGAGCGCCGTGTAGTTCGTCTCAAACCAGCGCCGTGCCTCTGACTTGCCCCTATGTTTCAGTTCCACGATCTTGTAGTACGACAGGACGGCATAGCTGATGAGGTAATTCTCCTCGGCGTTTCGCGCCTCTCTGTAAATCGCCAGCGCCTTTCGCGCTTCAGGAGATTTAGGGACTTTTCGATCGAAAATCCAGGTGTACGCCGTCGTAAAACCCAGATCGCGTTTCCGCACGGGTACAGGGGCCGGATTGCCGGACCAGCCTTCCTGCAAGATCGCAAACTGATCATCGCACCAACTCATCAGGCTCAAGAGACGATTGATGAGTGTTACCGCCGTTTCAGAGTTGATCCGTTGGCCGGCAAGATCAATGTGGATCGATGTCGTGTTCTGGGCTGTCTTGGGAAGCATAACCAGCTTATAACCCTCGAAATTGACGACAGTTTCCTCATGCGGCCAGGTAATCTGGTTGTCGACGCCAAGATTTAGGAACCGCGAATTGGGGAGGAGGCCAAGATGTTTGGCGCGGTCTTCCTTCCGGGCTTCTTCGTCTTCATCCTCTGGAGGGACGGCGACAGGTATTCGCGGTGCCGAGGCTTCTCGCTTAAGTTCGTTGGCGATCCGACGAAAGAAGGGCGAGTAGAACACGATCTCGGTTATGACTGAAGAAATGAGCTCGCGATGATTGAAGCCTTTCTCAGCGCCGGGCTGAAGCAGCGAGACGGCGGTGTGCCCTACATAGTGGGCCATCGCAACGGCGTCGCCGGATGAATAGATAATCGCGCCCCGGCAATGCGCGTTGGTGTAAATCTCGCTGTCAGAGATGCGTAATTCAAGAAGCGATTCGCGTGCAGTGGGACTTTCGATAAGGCGCTCGACTGCGCCGCCAAGATCGACACATCCATGAAACGAAGCGTCGACGCCACCCACGGCATGAAGCTTGGTGAGGATTGTTCCCGCGAGACCCGCATATCCTGGCTTGACCGTGGCGACCGACAGGATAGCGGTCGCAATCTGGCTGAGGGTGAGGTGTGTCACATTTTTCGTGCGGCCTGTGGGAAGCAACCTATAGCCACGCAGGCTTTCGAAGCGCCTGGGGATGTCATCCGGCGCCCGTTGAGAGAGGTCGGTCTTGCCCGTTTCCTCGGCAAGCAGAGATTCGAATCGTCTTGCGAGCATCGCTGGATTATAGGCGTGGCGGAATGAATTGCGCCAACTTATACAAGTATATCCGCAGAGCCTGGCCAGTGGGGCACCGCCCAGCAAGCCAGAAACATCATTACCCGTCCCGCATCGCCCCTATAATCTCCACGACTTGCGCGACTTTGGTCATTTTGCAAGGCCCTCGCTTACCGCGGCGCTTATCGTCACCGACGCCGCTGTCCTTCTGCTCGCGCGGGTGGCTGGGAACTCGGCAGCGCAGCGGGCTGCGGTATGCTCTGCCGGTAAGGGCGGCGAAGTGCGGCGCGCGATCCCGGCTTTGGGGCGTAACGATGACGGGCCGTCTGCGGCGAGGCGCGCGTCCCGCCGGCTTGTCCCGCTCCGGCTTCCTCGATAGAGATACGATCAATCGAGATACGAACAAAGGCACGGCACCGGCCCATCCGACCCGCGGTTCGGCGGGCAGCGGCCCATCCGGGGAGTCTCACATGAACGTCCACGCCCACATCACGAAGGCCAACATGCTGATCGGCGGCGATCTGGTCGCCGGGCAGGCCAACAATTGGATCGATTCCGTCAACCCGGCCAACGAAGAGAAGATCGGCGAGGTGCCGGCCGGCGACGCCGCCGACGTGAACAAGGCCGTCGCCGCCGCCGAGAAGGCGCAGCCGGCCTGGGCGGCGCTCGATATCAAGGAGCGCGGAAAGTTTCTGCACAAGCTCGCCAATCGCATTCGCGAGCGCGCCGACGAGCTGTTGCGCACCGAGGTGGTCGATACCGGCAACACCATCACCAAGATGAAGGTCGATATCTCGGGCGCCGCCGAGGCGCTCGAATGGTACACCGGCCTCGCCATCGAGATGAAGGGCGAGACCGTGCCGGCGAGTTCCAAGCATCTCCACATCACGGTGCGCGAGCCCTATGGGGTGGCGGCCCGCATCGTGCCGTTCAATCATCCGCTCAGCTTCGCGGTGCGCGGCCTCGCCGGTCCCCTGATCGCCGGCAACACGGTGGTGGTGAAGCCGCCGGAGACGAGCTCGCTGTCGTCCTCGATCCTGGCCGAGATGTCGCGCGATATCATGCCGCCCGGCACCGTCAATATCGTCACCGGCAACGGCATGCCGGCGGGCGACGCGATCGTGCGCCACCCCAAGGTGAAGCGGATCGCTTTCACCGGCTCGGTGCCGACCGGCATGCTGATCCAGCGCGCCGCCGCCGAATCCGGCATCAAGGCACTGACGCTCGAATTGGGCGGCAAGAATCCATTCATCGTCTATCCGGATGCCGACCCCGAGAAGGTGGCGGATGCCGCTATCGCGGGCATGAACTTCGCCTGGTCGGGACAGTCCTGCGGCTCCACCAGCCGGCTCATGCTGCACGAGTCACTCTACAAGAAGGTGATCGACCGCATCACCGAGCGGGTGGCGGAGATCAAGGTCGGCGATCCGCTCGATCCGAAGTCGCAGATGGGCCCGATGAACTCCAAGCGCCAGCTCGAGCGGGTCAATGCGATGATCCAGTCCGGCGTCAAGGACGGCGCCAAGCTGATGGTCGGCGGCAAGCGGCCCTCGGGCAAGAATTTCGAGCGCGGCTATTGGGTCGAGCCGACCGTGTTCGGCGACGTGCATCCGCAGATGCGGATCGCGCGCGAGGAGATCTTCGGGCCGGTGCTCTCGGTGTTCAGCTGGCGCGACGAGGATGCCACCATCGAGCTCGCCAACTCGGTCGAGTATGGCTTGACGGCGGCGGTGTGGACCAACGACATCAAGCGGGCGCTCAACGCCGCCCGCAAGATCCAGTCCGGGATGGTGTGGATCAACGGCGTCGGCAATCATTTCAAAGGCACGCCCTACGGCGGCTACAAGAACAGCGGCGTCGGCCGCGAGAGCTGCCTGGAAGAACTCTTGAGCTACACGGAAGTGAAGACGATTCAGATTTTTCTCTGAATTCTTGTCCCGGGCCTTTAGCGCGTTTACGCGCGTCTTCGACGCGCTATGGACCCGGGACCGTTCCAAACGCCGGAGTCCGGAACGCTCCCGGCTCAAGGCCGGGACAAGTTAGGACGGCGCGAGACTTCCACCCGTCGCGGAATGCCGATCAGGACGGCGGCAGCGCTGCATGCCAGCAATCCGGCCGAGATGAGCAGCGCCACCCGCAGGCCGGGGATCACTCCGCCCGCGCTCCCGGCGAGCGACCCGAGCAGCGCGACCCCGAGCACGCTGCCGGTCTGCCGCATGGAATTGAGCACGCCCGATGCCACGCCCGACCGCGATTTGTCGACGCTGCCCAGGAGCGTCGAGGTGAGCGGCGGAACCAGCAGACCCAGTCCGGCTCCCATGGCCATGAACTGCACCACGATCGAGCCGTAGCCGGTGCCTTGATCGATCCCCAGGAGCGCGAGCGCGCTCGCTGCCGAGATCCCGGCGCCCATCGCAATCGTCATCTTGGCGCCGATGCGGTCGGCGACCCGTGCCGCGATGAGATTGGGGAAAAACACCGCCGCCATCATGGGCACGAAGGCGAAACCGGTCCAAAGCACGGAAAGCCCGTTGGCCTGCTGAAAATACAGGCTGAACACGAAGATCAAGCCGTAGAAGGCGATGTTGACGAGCAAGCCGACCAGCGCGGTGGTGCTGAACCGACGATTCTCGAACATGGAGAGCGGCAGCATGGGCTGCTCGGTTCTCTGCTCGATGATCAGGAACGACGCCGCGGCGATCAGAAAGCCGGTGAAGCCGGTCGCCACGAAGGCGCTCTTCCAACCGAGCGCGCCGCCTTCGATGATCGCTCCAGCCAGGCCGCCGAGCATCACGATGGCGGTCACCTGGCCGGGGAGATCGATCTTGCGGTTCGCGGACTTGGATGTCTCCTTGGCGTTGCGCCATGTCAACCAAAGTCCCATCAAGCCGGTCGGGACATTGACCAGGAAAATGCTGCGCCAACCCGCGGCGGTGATGAGGCCGCCGCCCACGAGCGGACCTGCGGTCAGGGCGAGGCTTGCGCCTGCCGCCCAGATGGAGACCGCGCGACCGCGTTCCTGCTCGCCCGGATAGGCGTGGTTGAGCAAGGCCAGCGAATTGGGAACCAGGACGGCTGCGCCGAAGCCCTGGAGGGCTCTGGCGGCGATCAAGAGCGGCAGTGTCGGTGCGAGGGCGCAGGCCAGCGAAGCCAGCGTGAAGATCGCGAAGCCGGCCACGAAAACCCGCTTGGCGCCGATGCGATCGCCGAGTGCGCCGGCGGTGAGGATGAAGGCCGCGAAGGCGATCGTGTAGGCGCTGACGACCCATTGCAGCGCCGCTACGCCGCCCCCGAACGACTTGCCGATGCTCGTGATCGCCACGTTCAAGATGGTGACATCGAGCTGGACAATACCGTAGCCGAGACTCATGGCAGCGAGCGTCAGCCACTTCGGGAGCTTCGCATTTTTCTTCGAGACCGGAGCATGCATTGGAGCAACCTTTTTTGGGAGCAACTTTTTTGGTCGAAGTCGTGCCGCGAGCTTGCTCTCATCGGCAAACGCCTGGCTGCTGGATGCGGTTCCTGACGGTTCGCTCGCGCCCGAAGCGTTCGACGGCAACACCGCGGCAATGCAGGGGTGCGCTCTGCCCTGGTGGTGCCACCGCCCATCGCCGGCGCGATCACGATCAGATGGGTCGGCGTGGCGGTGTGCGGCCGATGTGACATTTTTGACGCCCAGGCCGCATTGCGTTTCCGCGGCTTTTCCCGGACACTCCGCCGCGAGGCACGACAAGAACACGAGTTGAATGGGGAAACGCATGCCTTCCGCCGCGACGGCATCCGCGCCCGCCATTGTGGCGAGCGGGGCCAGCAAGCTCTTCCTTGACGGCGCCGTGGTCGCCTTTCATCAATTGTCGCTGGAGGTGCGCCGCAACGAGATCCTGTGCGTGGTCGGCCCGAGCGGCTGCGGCAAGACCACCCTCTTGCGCTGCATCGCCGGCCTCACCGACCTGTCGGACGGCGAAATTCTCGTGCAGGGCAAGCCGGTCCTGGGCCGGCCACCCGACGGCGTCGCCATGGTGTTCCAGCATTTCGGGCTGCTGCCCTGGAAGACCGTCTATGAGAACGCGGCCTTCGGTCTGTCCGTGGCGGGCGTGCCGCGCGCGCGCATCAAGCAGGAGGTCGAGCACTATCTGGAGCTGGTCGGCCTGGTCGGTTTCGAGCGCCACTATCCCTATCAGCTCTCCGGCGGCATGCAGCAGCGCGTCGGGCTGGTGCGGGCGCTGGCGATGAACCCTGCGATCCTGTTGATGGACGAGCCGTTCGCCGCGCTCGACGCGCAGACGCGCGAGATCCTGCAGGAGGAGCTCTTGGCCCTGATGGACCGTCCGGATGAACGCAAGACCATGGTGTTCATCACCCATTCCATCGACGAGGCGATTGTGCTCGGCGACCGCGTCGCCGTGATGAGCGCGCGTCCTGGGCGCATCAAGGAGGTGCTGGACCTGCCGTTCGGCTGGCCGCGCGACGCCGATCAAGTGCGCACCGATCCGCGCTTCGCGGAGTTGCGCGTCCACATCTGGCGTCAGCTCCATACCGCGCGGCCCCGCACCCCCTCCCTGTCCTCCCCCGCAGGCCGGGCAGGGGAGGAAGGGGGCAGGGAGGTCGCGTGAGCACGATCGAGCATGCCACCGGCGATGCGCTGCCGACACCGGCGGGAGCGGCGAATCTGACCGGCGACAAAACGCGGGCCGAGCAGGTGGCGGCCGGCCGCCGCTGGCGGCGGCAATGGCAGATCATCGGCATCCGCCTGGCCTCGCTCGCGATCGTGCTATCGGTCTGGCAGATCTTCGGAGCCCGCGTCGACCCGGTGCTGTTCACCACGCCCAGCAAGATCTTCCTGGCCGCGGTCACCATGATCGGCAGCGGCGAGCTGTGGACCTATCTGTGGCCGAGCCTGGTGGTGCTCGGCATCGGGTTGGCGCTCGCCGCCGTGCTCGGCATCGCGATCGGCTTGCTGCTCGCGCGCTTCTGGTTTCTCGATGTGGCGCTCGGCGTCTACATCACCTTCCTGTACTCGATTCCCTCGGTCGCGCTGGTTCCGCTCATCGTGCTGTGGGCCGGCTTCGAGATGAGCGCCAAGGTCATCATCCTGTTCCTGTTTGCCTTCTTTCCGATGGTGATCAATACCCACCAGGGCGTGAAGACCGTCGACCCCAAGCTCATCGAGGTCGGGCGCGCGTTCCGCTGCTCGGAACGGCAGCTGTGGACCAACATCGTGCTGCCGGCCGCCCTGCCGTTCATCGTCACGGGCTTGCGGCTCGCGGTCGGGCGCGGCCTGATCGGCATGGTGCTGGCCGATCTCTACACCGCGATCTCCGGCATCGGCTATCTGATCGTGCGCACCGCGAGCACCTATCAGGTCGACAAGATGTTCGTGCCGATCGTGACGCTCGGCCTGTTGGGCGTGAGCTTGACGGCGCTGCTGCGGCTGTTTGAAACCTACGTGGCGCCGTGGACCGCGAATTCGCAGAACGACTGAAGCAGAACGCGCCGCGCCATCGGACGCGACAGCGTCGCCAACCATCGGGAGATTGGTCATGCCGCAAGGATGTGGTCGCAGCTGGATCGTCGCGCTGCCGCTGTTCGCCGCCGCCGCGCTCATTTGCGATGCCGGCATGGCGCCGGCGGCCGCGCAGGCCGATTGCAAGGGCGCGCTGCGCAAGATCAATGTCGGGGTCTCGGTTTCGCCCCCCAATGTGGTGCACACCACCCCCTACGTGGCCAAGGAGCTCGGCATCTTCGCCAAGCACTGCATCGACGCCAACATCATCCAGTTCGACGGCGGTGAATCGCCGGCCGCGACCGCGGCGGTGGCGCAGGGCTCGGCCATCTCCAACGTCAACGATGTAGCGATCGGCCGCGGCATGAAGGCCAAGCAGTTCTGGGGTCTGGCGCCGCGTCCGCCGCAAGTCTATGCGGTGGCGGAGAACATCAAGACGGCGGCCGATCTCAAGGGCAAGCGCCTGAGCGCGGCCGGCGGCGGCGTCGGCAGCTTCAACTGGCGCATGGGCCGCGAGGTGCTGCGCAGCGCCGGTCTCGACGTCGCGGACGCCCAGTTCATCTCCCAGGGCACGGCCGGCCGCTTGCCCGGCCTGGTCGCCGGTCAGCTCGACGCCGTCGCGCTGCATCCGGAAGACATGTACCTGGCGATGAAGCAGAAGCCCGGCCTCCACAGCCTGATCTCGATCGCGGATTTGATGCCGCTCTACATGTTCAACGCTTATGGCGGATCGACCGAATGGCTGGCGCGCGACCGCGCGCTGATCCGCGACGCGCTCGCCGCCATGATCGAGGCGAACCGGCTGATCTATCGCGAGAAGGACAAGGTGGTGCCGATCATGGTGAAGGCGACCCAGAAGCCGCAGGACGCGGTCGAGTTCGCCTGGGACAGCCTGACCAAGAATTGCGTGTGGGCGGTCAACGAGGGCTTCGATCCCAAGCGCACCGAGTTCACCGTCAACATGGATGTGGCGGCCGGCGACATCGACGCGGCCAAGAAGCCGAGCTTCGATCAGGTGGTCGACATGTCGCTCGCCGCCGAGGCGGTCGCGGCCGCCGGCGGCCGGGTCACCATCGGCAATTGCAAGGATTAGTGTTGTGACGTCGACGCTTGTCTCACGCGCGTCCGCGAGGGACGGCGGTCTCCTTCTCCCGGGCGCGTGCGAGGGCCGAAACCCGCGAAAGCATCATGGGCGCACGGCATTTCACTCTCCCCGCGCGCGGGTCGCACGCGGGGCGAGGGACGCCGCACTGCGCCTTTGCGAGCGCATGTTTTTTTTCTAAAAATGCTCTAAGTGCAGCGAACAAGCAGAATCCCCCAAAGGAGCCACATGAACATTCAGCCCCCCCGCATCGGTCCGCAGCCGTGGCCGCAAGTGCGCACGCGCCTGGACCAGCAGCTTCCGTTCGCCAATATGCGGGATACGCCCTACTACCGCGATGCCGTCTACGAGCAGTTCTCGGCGGCCGAATATGCCCGCCGCTTTGCGGCCCTGCGCGCCAAGATGCGCGAGCACAAGCTCGATTGCATCATCGTGCCCGGCGGTCCCAGCCACTGGAGCTTCGGAGGCGGCATGCTGTGGCTGACCGGCCACTGGGAATGGCATGCGCTCGCCTCCTATGTGCTGGTTCCGCTCGATGGCGAGCCCACCATGATCTATTCCATGGGCGGAACGCATGCCGAGGCGGTGCGCCGCCAGGTCGAGGTGGCGGTCAAGGACGTGCGTCACAGTCGCAGCGGGCGCTACGCCGACGTGATGGTCGAGCGCATTCGCGAGCTCGAGCTCGAGCGCGGCCGCATCGGCCTGATGGAGATCGATCCGCGCCACGGCGACTATCTGCCGGTCAACCAGTACGACGTGCTGCGCCACAATCTGCCGGACGCCGAGCTGGTGTTCACCAAGGGATTCCTGCACGAGCTGCTGTCGATCCACAGCGTCGAGGAGCTCGACTGCGTACGCAAGGCCGGCCAGCTCTGCCAGGACGCGATGACCGCGATGGTCGCGCGTGCACGGCCGGGCGTGAAGGAATACGAGCTGCGCGCGGCGGCCGGCGCCGCCATCCTGGAGGGCGGCGGCGACATCGACTTTCTCATCATCGGCTCGACCCCTATGGCCGATCCCGCCATGGTGTTCGGCAATCCGCGGCCATCCGGCCGCGTGCTCGCCAAGGGCGACATCATCAACATGGAGCTGGCGGCCGGCTATCGCGGCTACACGGCGCAGATCGGCTCGCCGATCTGCCTGGGCGAGCCGACCCAGATGGTGCGCAAGTTCTGGGACGACATCGCGCTGCCCGGCTACCAGCGCATCATCGCGCAGATGCAGCCCGGCAGGCCGATGGAGGAGATGCTCGAGGCCAGCAAGTTCTTCCGCCGGAGCGGGGTGCAGTCGCGGCCCACGCAATGCCACGGCATCGACCTGGTCACCGACAAGCCGCATATCAGCGCCGAGCACGTGTCGGCGGAGGCGTTCGAGACGGTGCTCAAGCCCGGCATGGTGATCATGGCCGAACCCAATCCGATCAGCGCGGACGGGTTGTTCGGGATTTTCCTCGGCCACACCTTCATCATCACCCCCGACGGTCACGAATGCGTGGACAAATTCCCGCTCGAGATCGCGGTCGCGAAGTGCTGATGCTTGATGTGGAGGAGAAGGCGTGAAGCCCCGCTTTTGCGATCACGATCACCCGAATCCGAATAAAGTCGCGGCTCTTTTAATTCCCGGTCGAACTCTATCATACAATCGGGCCAATGGAGTTTGCCGAATGAACACATCGCGCAATTCCTCCGTGGGGAATTTTAATGTGTCTCTGAAGTGGAATTGGCCGCCCTGACTGTTGGCGCCATCCGCATCAAAAATCAGCCCCAGACTTCCGACATCCCTCGCGGCCTCC
>DASZKX010000185.1:0-5042 GCA_035552735.1 Xanthobacteraceae bacterium | reverse complement strand
AAGTCCTACGGCTCGGCACGCGGCCGGCTCGGCTTCGCGGTCGATCATTGGCTGTTCTTCGGAACGGCCGGTTGGGCATGGGGAACTTGGTCGACGTCGTACACTCCGGTCGGCTTCACCAGCAGCGACAGCAGCCATGCGGGTTGGACCGCCGGCGCCGGGCTCGAATATGCATTCACCAACAATCTGCTGGGCCGCGTGGAATACCGCTACACCGATCTGGGCACGATCAGCTACGCGGATCCGGTGACCGCTTCCTCCGATGTCGGGAACAAGCTGGTGATCAACGACATCCGCGCCGGCTTGGCGTTCAAGTTCGGCGGCGGTTACTGATTCCTTCACGCACAGACTTCGTGTGAAATGAAAGCCCCGGGCGAAGGCCTGGGGCTTTTTCGTGGGCGGATGAGCATTTCGCCGCACACGCATTTTCGTTCGACAATCCGACGACGCTATCACGCTGCTTATGGAACTCTGGTGACATCATGGCGACACTGAGGCGTCAGAGTGGCCGGCCATTTTCGAATGTCCGGGTGTGTTGCCCCACGGTTACAGCGCTACCACCGCGAATGGGCTACACGCTGTGCATCGTAAATCAAAACAAAGGCTGGGAACGATGATGATGACGAAGATACTTTTGGCTGGCACGGCTTTGGCGACGCTGGTTTCGGGTTCGGCGATGGCGGCGGACCTTCGGCCGGCGCGCGCCCCGATCTACACCAAGGCCCCGATGATGGCGCCGGCGTTCAGCTGGACCGGATGCTATGTCGGCGGCAATGCTGGCGGCCTCTGGACCACCAAGACCTGGTCGCTCGCCACTGGCGCGGCGCAGAGCACCCAAGACATCAGCGGCGGGCTCGCCGGCGGCCAGATCGGTTGCAATTATCAGGTCAGCACGTGGGTGTTCGGCATCCAGGGCGACTATGATTGGAGCAATGCCAGCGGCAACGCGGCCGATGCGGCTTTTGCCGGCGGTACGGACCAGGCGAACGTCAAATCGCTGGCGTCGGTCACCGGCCGGGCCGGTTATGCCTGGGATCGATTCCTTGGTTATGTGAAGGGTGGCGGCGCCTGGGTCAAAGACGACTACAGCGTCACCAGCGCGCTCGGCCTGGCCTCGACCGCGAGCGAGACCCGTAGCGGCTGGACCATCGGGGTCGGCGGCGAATACGCGTTCACCGATTGGCTGAGCGGGTTCGCGGAATACGACTACTATGATTTCGGCACCACGGCGAACACGTTCACCGGGTCGTTCGGAACCGCGACGAGCAACATCAAGCAGACCGTGAGCGTCGCCAAGGGTGGCGTGAACTTCAAGTTCAGCGCCTGGCACTGACGCCAGCGTTTCTTTGGTCGAGAAACGAGAGCCCCGGCAGTGCCGGGGCTCTTTTCTATTGGGGCGGCCTGATGGGAGGGGGGTCATATCCGCCATGGGTCTTAACCATCTCGGACCAAATCCTGACGGTGGCATCGCGGTGTCATCGCGCCGACACGGAATCGCGGCATGTTGCCACGTCATGAGCGATGGATATTGAGCATGTTGATGGCGGCCAGCACGCGCCGGTTCCGCGCGCTGTTCATTTCCGACGTGCACCTCGGCGCCAAGGGCTGCCAGGCCGAGCGCCTCCTCGACTTTATGCGCGACCATGATGCCGACGTGATCTACCTGGTGGGCGACATCGTCGACGGCTGGCAGCTCCGGTCGGGCTGGTATTGGCCGCAGGCCCACAATGACGTGGTGCAGAAGCTGCTGCGCCAGGCCCGCAAGGGCGTGCGCATCATCTATCTGCCCGGCAATCACGACGAGTTCCTGCGCGATTATTACGGCACCCATTTCGGCGGCGTCGAGGTGCAGGACAAAGCGATGCACGAAGGCGCCGACGGTCGCCGCTATCTGGTCATCCACGGCGATCATTTCGACCTGGTGGTCACCCAGGCGCGCTGGCTCGCGCTGTTGGGCGACAAGGCCTACGACTTCGCCATCACGGCCAACCGCATCTTCAATGGGCTGCGTCGGCGCCTGGGCTTTCCGTATTGGTCGCTCTCGCAATGGGCCAAGCTGAAGGTCAAGAACGCGGTGAACTTCATCGGCCAATTCGAGAAGACGCTGGTGGCGGAAGCGCGGCGGCACGCCGCCGACGGGGTCATCTGCGGGCACATCCACCACGCCGTCATCCACGACGATTACGGCATTCGCTACATCAATTGCGGCGACTGGGTTGAGAGCTGCACGGCCGTGGTCGAGCACCACGACGGCAAGTTCGAGATCATCGAATGGGCCAACGGCGCCCGCGGCGAGCCGGAGACGGTCGAGCAACAGGCGGCGTGATTTCCAAAGCAGGCTACACGGTGCCGCGCGATTCGATGGCGCGCATCCGGTTGCCGCGCCACACGAAGGCGCTGCCGAGCCAGCCGTTGAGCCAGATCGCCGGCAACAGCAGATCGCGCAGCGCCCAGGCGAGCGGGGAGCGGGCCGTCAGGTGCCAGCCGGCAGCCCATGCGAGGGCGGCTTCGCAGCCGTACCAGACGGCGGCCAAGGTCGGCACGCCGGCAAGCGGCAGGTCGGAGTGCGCGACGGCGAAGATCGCGGCGAGGAGCGGCCACAGGCCGCCGGCCAGGATCTCGGGCATGAAGCAGGCCTTGAAGGAGGTGCGGCGCAGCCGCGCCCAGCGCACCTGCCGCCGCCACACCTCCGCGGCGCTGCGACGTCCGAGCGGCTGCTCGAACGGCGCGTCGACCAGCCGCACCCGCAATCCGGCGCGGCGCACGACCTTGGTGGCGGCCGCGTCCTCCGCGAGCTCGGACGCCAAGGCGCGAATGCCGCCTTCCGGCTCGAGAAGGGCGCGCCGCCACAGCATCGATTTGCCCTGCGCAAAGCCGAGCCCAAGGGTGTCGGCCGTGTACTGAAAGCGGGCCTGATAAGTGTTGAGAAACGCGCATTCAAGCTCGGCCCAGAAGCCGTCGGGACGGCAGCCCACCGGCGGCGAGCAGACCAGCCCGGTGTCGGGTCGCCAGGCGGCCAGCAGGCGCTGGATATAATCGGGCGGCATGAACACGTTGCTGTCGGCGAGCACGATCCAATCGCGCGCGGTGTCGCGCCAGCCCTTGTAGATGTTGTTGAGCTTGGGATTGTCGCTGATCTTCTCGTTGCCGATGAGCAGCCGCGCCGGCACCTCGGGATGGGCCGCCATCAGGCGTCTGACCGTGGGCACCACGGGGTCGTGCGCCAAGGCCACGCAGAAGACGATCTCATAACGCGGGTAGTCGAGCCTGAAGGCGGAAGCCAACGTCGCTTCGATGTGGTTCTCGATGCCGCAGACGGGCCGCACGAGGCTTACCGCCGGCGCGTCTGCCGGCGCCCGCATGGGAGCCGCTGGTGATTTGCAGCGGACCATCGCCACCAGCGTGCTCGCGACGTGAATTGCGGTGGTGGCGACGCAGAAGGCCTCGGCGGCCAAGATCGGAATCATCATGCGCCCAAGTCATCCACGCCGGCGGTGACAGCGCTGTGACAGGGGCCGCTCCTGCGGCCCTATGAAAGGGAGCGCCCTGCGGGCTTTATGAAGGGTCCGCCCTTTGGGCTTTATGAAGGGGCCGCCCTGCGGGCTTTGGGGGGGCAGGGGGCTCGGTTCCGCTCTTGCCGGGCGGGGCACCGGGGCGCTACCGTCCTGCATGATGGTGCTCGCCGCCCACACGTCACCGCCCATGCCCACCGCCCAGGATGTCGACGCGGCGGCGCAAGTCCTTGCCGGTGTCGCGTTGCGCACGCCGCTGATTGCATCCCCGGCGCTCGATGCCTTGACGGGAGCGCGCGTGTTTCTCAAGGCCGAGACGCTGCAGCGTACCGGCTCGTTCAAGTTCCGCGGCGCCTACAACAAGCTGGCCTCGATTCCGCGCGACCAACGCGCCGGCGGCGTGGTGGCGTTCTCGTCCGGCAATCACGCGCAAGGTGTGGCGGCGGCGGCCCGGCTGTTGAGCATGCCGGCCGTCATCGTGATGCCGTCGGACGCGCCGCACGGCAAGCGCGCCCGCACGGCCGCGCTGGGGGCCGAGGTGGTGCTGTACGATCGGACGAGCGAGGACCGCGAGGTGATTGCCCGCGACATCGCGGGCAAGCGCAACGCCGTATTGGTGCCGCCTTATGAGGATCCGCTGGTGATCGCGGGCCAGGGCACGGTCGGCCGGGAGATCGTCGAGGATCTGGCGGCGATGGGTCTCGTGCCTGACATCATCGCGGTGACGGCGTCGGGAGGAGGTCTCACGGCTGGCATTGCGCTCGCCGTGACCTCACGGGTTCCCGGCATCCATATTTATACCGCCGAACCGGCCGGCTTCGACGACCACGCCCGCTCGTTCAAGAGCGGGAGACGCGAGCAGAACGCGGCGCTGACCGGCACGATCTGCGACGCCCTGATGGCGCGGATGCCGGGCGAGATCACTTTCGCCATCAACCGCGCCCTGGTCGGGGAAGGCGTCGCGGCCACCGATCAGGAGGTGGCGGCCGCGATGGCGTTCGCGTTTCACGAGCTCAAGCTGGTGGTGGAGCCGGGCGGGGCGGTCGCGCTGGCGGCGCTGATGTCGAACAAGATCGCCATCCGGGGCAAGATCGCGGTCGCGGTGCTCTCCGGCGGCAACGTGGACGCGGAGCTGTTCCATCGCCTGGTGGCGTGATCGCGTGGTACACAGAGATTTTGGATTTTGACCCCTTCAGCCTCATGGTGAGGAGCGTGGGCAAAGCCCGCGCGTCTCGAACCATGGCGGCGCGCGCGGGGCGCCGCCCGGGCCGCGTCCTTCGAGACGGCCGGCAAGAGCCAGCCCCTCAGGACGAGGAGCTTGGTGCTAGCTGAACAGCGCGATCAGCTCGTCATCCGACATGGCCTTGAGGGCGGCCAGTGGGTCGCCGCCGGGAGGCTGCGGCGCTGATGCATCGGCGGCGAGTTGCGTCGGCGCGGCCACGGCCAGCAGCGGCGCCAGGGCCGATGCGGCGGGTTCCGCCGGCGCCGGCTCGTCGACGGTCAAAGCCGGTTCATCCGCGGCGTCCGCGG
>DASZKX010000184.1:0-3481 GCA_035552735.1 Xanthobacteraceae bacterium | reverse complement strand
GCAATGGGCCGCCGACCGCGGCGAGCGCTTCGATCATTGCATCCTGGGCGAGCCCAGCGCCGCCGCCGCGGTGGGCGACCAGATCAAGGTCGGCCGGCGCGGCTCGCTCAACGGCACCCTCGTGATCACGGGCCGGCAGGGACACGTCGCCTATCCGCAGCTGGCCGAAAATCCGATCCGCGCCCTCACCGCCCTGATGACGGCCCTGATGACGGATCCGCTCGACCAGGGCAGCGCGCATTTCGAGCCTTCCAATCTCGAATTCACCTCGGTCGACGTGGGCAACCCGGTGGTCAATCTGATCCCGGGCGCGGCGCGCGCGCGCTTCAACATCCGCTTCAACGATTGCCACAGCCAGGCCTCGCTCAGGGCCCTGGTCGAGACGCGGGCCGAGGCAGCGGCGGCCGGCGGCCCGGCGCGTTGGCGCATCGACTGGGAGCCGTCGAACGCCGACGTGTTCCTGGCGCAGCCCGGCGCGTTCCTGGATCTGGTGGTCGGCGCCATCGCGGAGATCGCCGGCCGTAGCCCGAGACTCTCCACCACCGGCGGCACCTCGGACGCCCGCTTCATCAAGAACTATTGCCCGGTGCTCGAATTCGGCCTGGTGGGACGCACCATGCACCAGACCGACGAATGCACGGCGGTTGCCGATCTCGTGATGCTCACCGCGGTCTATCGCCGAATCCTGGAGCGGTACTTCGGGTGAGCGCGCGGCGCCGCGTTTCCGTCAGCGCGGTCAGGAGCGAGACCGCGAGGATGGCGGCTTCCGGGATCAGAAGATGCGCGCTCTGGCCGAACGTACCGTCCTGCCCCGCGCCGTAGAGCCGCACCGCCAGGATCGCGGCCGCCACCGTTGCGATGGAAGTGAGTGCCGCCAATAGTCGCCGCGATGAGAACAAGCAGAACACCAGGATCGCGGCAAAGCCCAACGGGAAACCGCCGAAGCCGGCGCGCGTGTTGGTGTAGCCGATCGCCGATTCCAGCATGATCCCCGAGCTTGCCGCGGCGTTCCGCGGATCGAGCACGAACTTGAAGCTGATCATCGCGAACAGACCCGCGACCGCCAGGATGACGAGGCGGCTCAGCCATGGTGAGAGTTTCCAGAAATTCATGCTGCGCCCCACCCAGAGGTTTCCATCGCGGATTCGCCCGGCGCGACCTGCTCCGTGATCGGCAAGCCGACGAGGCTGGCGCAGACGCGCCAGAGCCGCGCCGCGACTTCGCTGTCGCGGGCCACATCCGGCTGCGGAGCAGCGCGATGGCGGCGAACGCCGAAAGGGCACCGGTGACGCCACCGACCACGATCTCCGTCGCTCCGCCATCCGAAATCGGAAAGCCGGTCGATTGCGCGGAGAAAACCTGCAGCGCGACATAGCGGAATGCGTGCACCCAAAGGAGCCCGGTGAGAGCCTCGGCACGCGTCCGGCGCTCCAGCCACGGCACCACGTATCATCGCGCCATCGCTCCGAACATCAGCAGGCTCATGAGCTGGGCCGATGCTTGTGCGATCATGAGATAGTTCATGATCGCCTCCGCGGCAGCGAGTGGCCGAGGGCAAGCGTGGTGGAATCCACCTCTGCCAGGTTGCGCCGCCCGAAGAACATGCGCCGCAGCAAGCCGTCTCTCAGGATCAGGGTGTGGTAGAGGGCGCCCGCGATGTGCAGCGCGATGAGCCCCATCAGCAGCCGCGACAACAGGTAGTGAACCGTGCGCACCGGAAAGACCCAGAAATCGGCGGGCAAGACGCCGTCGCCGGCGAACACGATGGCCGGTAACCCGGTTTGCAGCGCCAGGAACAGCCCGCTGCCCGCCATGCCCAGCACCGCGACATAGAGCAATCGGTGCGAAGCCCAGGCCAGCCGGTCCAATGTCGGATTCCCGGTCGAAGCCGGACCCGGATGCCGGGTTCGCGCGCGCACGAAGAGGCGAACAAACATCAGCACCAGGATCACGAGACCGCCGGCCATGTGGCTGCGCAGCGCCTCGAGCTTCATGGGATCGCTGTTTGGAATATTGACCATCACCAAGGCGCCGAGCGCCAAGGCGGCGATGATCAAAAAGGCCATGACCCAATGCAGGGTCACCAGAAGCGGATGATAACGCGAGACCGGCCGCATGCCCGTTTCTCCTTCGCAGCGCGCGGGCCTGATCAGGACGAGCCCGCCACACGGGGAGCTATAGCTTTGAAGCTTATTCGGCAATCTGGCATTATCCGAATGACCTAGTCGGAGAAAGTGAACAATGCGGAAGATAGGCTTTGCCGAGATGACGGCGTTCGTGGCCGTCGCCGAGCGATCCAGCTTCGCCAAAGCGGCGGTTCATCTCGGCCTGTCGCGCTCGGCGCTCAGCGAGACCATACGCGGCCTCGAGGACAAGCTGGGGGTTCGGCTGCTCAATCGGACGACGCGCAGCGTCGCCGTGACGGCGGTCGGCGAGCGCCTGCTCGCGGAGCTGCGGCCGGCGCTCGAGAGCTTCGACGCCGCGCTGGAGTCGGTCAACATGTTCCGCGACAAGCCGGCAGGACACCTTCGTCTCACGGTTCCGCGCCCGGCGGCGAAAGTGGTGATCGAGCCCATCCTCTCGAAATTTCTCGCGGCGTATCCGGCCATCACCCTCGAGATCATCACCGACAGCGCGCTCACCGATATCGTCCGCGATCGCTTCGACGCCGGCATCCGGCCCGGCCATGTTCTCGAGCAGGATATGATCGCGATTCGCGTGGGCGAGGACGCGCGTCCAACCGTCGTGGCCTCATCCGACTACTTGCGCCGGCACGCCCGTCCCAAAGTTCCCGGCGATCTGCAGGCCCACAATTGCATCCGCCAGCGCTTCGCAAGCGGCGCGATTCACCATTGGGCGTTCGAAAAACGGGGAAAGAGCCTGGAGGTCATGGTCAAGGGCTCTCTCATGGTCAGTGATGGAGATCTGGCGCTACGTGCTGTTCTGGACGGCGTCGGCATCGCTCGTCTGCCGATCACCTCGGTCCAGGCTCACATCGCCCAAGCACGGCTCGTTGTCTTGCTGGAAGACTGGACGCCGCGCTCGGTGGGATTCTTCCTGTACTATCCGACACGGCGGCAAGCGCCGGCCGCGCTTCAGGCCTTCGTCGATTTCCTGAAGTCACATTCGCGCAACGGTGGCCGCGTAAAGCTCGATTGAGCCCGGAAGGCCAGAACCGGAATAAGTGTCGTGGAGAAGCAGCATGAAAAGCCTGCATGCTCTTGGATGGATGGTCGCACGCGCGTCCGCCCTGCCGGCACCACCAAGGGCGGCCAGGCAATCGGCATGGGTTGCGTCTATCCGGAGCTACTCCTTGCTGCCTCGATAGCCATCGTTCAAGGTCGTCAGGAACACGATGATGTCGTCCATGTCGGCCTCGGATAGCGCCGGCTTGTCCCCGACATGACGGTCGAACGGCGGTTCCACATTGACGTTGACGCGGTATTGCGGCGGCAGATCGTCGAACTTGCCCACCGAGCCG
>DASZKX010000183.1:0-21870 GCA_035552735.1 Xanthobacteraceae bacterium | reverse complement strand
GGCGCAAGGGCGGCCGGACCAAGCCCGGAGGGCCGGGACACAGGCGGAGTTTCAACGCTCGCTATGCGCGCATCGAGCTGGTAGGCTGCGCCGGTACAACTATAGGGGGCGTGGCCATGAGGTTTTCGCATCGACGATTTCTGCGTCGGGCAGCCGGTGCCTCGGCTCTGGCTGTCCTATCCCTTCTTGCCCTCTCGCCCACCAGTCGCAACGCCTCGTCTCAGTCTAGAACGATCAAAATCGTCAATCCGTTTCCGCCCGGCGGCACCGCCGACATCATAGCCCGCGTTTTGGCTGACCAAATCAGCCGCACCCAAAGCGTGACAATGCTGATCGAAGACCGGCCGGGGGCCGGCACGGTGATTGGGACTGAACTTGCTGCGCGTGCGACGCCTGACGGCAATACGCTGCTGATCACTACGTCGGCCCTCGTTATCAATGCGCATCTGCGGAAGGTTACCTACAAACCGCTGGCTAGCTTCGATCCCATCTGCAATCTAGCACAGTCGCCGCAGCTCGTCGTCGTCAACAGCGCCTCACCTTACCGCACGATAGCCGATCTGGTATCCGCTGCGCGCGCCATGCCCGGCCAATTAAGTCTGGCGAGCACTGGTCCCGCAACCTCAGCGCAAATTGCATTTGAGATGCTCAAACGAGTGGCCAATGTCGAGATGACCTTCGTGCCGTTTCCCGGAAATGCGCCGACCGTCAACGCGATACTCGGTGGGCACGTGACATCGGCGGTTGCAAACTACGCGGACCTGGTCGAGCACCTTAAAGCCGGTAAGCTGCGCGCGCTCGCCACGTTCACGCCGGCACGGATCGAGCCGCTGCCCGAATTGCCGACCATCGCCGAGTCTGGCTACAAGGAATCCGAGTATGTGACTTGGTTCGGGATGTTTGCGCCAGCAAACACACCGAAGGAAGTAATCTCGCAATTGTCGGGCTGGTTTGCAGCCGCTCTCCAAGTCCCAGAGGTCAAGGCCAAGCTCGTCATCCAGGGACTCTATCCGGTTGGAGCGTGCGGCTCGGCCTTCGGCGAGCTTGTTCGCAAGCAGTATGATGATTTTGGCCGCATCATCCTTGAAGCGAACATCAAGGCCGAGTGAGCGCCCAACCCTCCGCGCTAGTCGCCATGACCAGGATGACGCAGGGTGCATTTAATTTGCTCAGCGCGTACCGTGGTCATGAACCGATCGGGCCCCCGTTTCCCGGGCGGCACGTTCGCTCACGAAGCGGCTGACCGAGGAATGCTGCACCTGTTTCGCTCCCCCTCTGGCCTAGCCGCCGGACCAATGGGCCGGGAAACGCGGGCGGAGCAGGGGAGGGGTATGATTGGACTTGTCGAAGTTATCGACGACCTACCCTCGGGCGTCGAAGTGATGCAAGCCGAGGCGCGCGCTGAGGGCTACCGGCATTTGGAGCGACTGGCCGCCGACTGGGCAGCGCGCGCGATGCGCTTCGATAGTGCGGGCGAAGCACTTCTTGCGGCGTATGTGAACAGCTCGTTGGTGGGCATCGGCGGCCTGACACATGAACCTGCCGTGGCCGGCGCATTTCGCATGCGGCGCTTTTACGTCCGACCGCTCTTTCGTCGCCAAGGTGTCGGCAGCGAGCTCGCCCTGATTTTGATCGAGCAGGCGTTCCGCACAGGTCGGTTTGTGACGGTGAATGCCGGTAACGTCGATGCTCCCACGTTCTGGGAAAAGTTGGGCTTTGCGCCAAGTCCAAGAGACGGGTACACGCACGCTCTATCACAATCTGCATTTATGGGCCGGCCGGCATCACGGACTACCGCGCCCGAAGTTGAATAGGCCCCGACTCCAAGAACATGCACCAAAAGGCAACAATCGCTGGCTAGCTTCGTCCAATCGCCATGACTGGAACACCCCCTATGAGCGAATCGCGCCGCTTCATTCTGCAGGCTCTCGATCCGGACCACGGCAGTCCCGTCATCGAGGCGCTGTTCCGGGTCGATGAGCTGGAGGACCTTCGTTCACTGATCGGCGAATGCCGCGAGGAGGACTCCAACCTTGAGTGGTCTTATGCGCTTCACGCGGACGAGGTGGCGGCGATCACCAGCCGGTTTGGCGTGGCGTTCGACCCCGAGGGGCGTGAGGCCTGCCTTTGCGCTTGGGACTGGTGGCGCGAGGTGCCCTATCTTTCGCACGAAGGCTACGAATTGCCGCTTCTGCTCGAAGGCCGAAAACCCTTTGCCCGCATGAGCGACGTCTACCCCCCGGAGCGGCATATCGGCGAGGAGCGCTTCGACCGCTATGTGGCGCAAGGCTTGATCTACAAGGAAGTGCTCGTCGAGCCCTTTGCCAAGCCCCACCAGGTCAATGGGCGGGTCTACCAGGGCCAACGTATCGTGTACTACGCCCGCAAAGGCGAGGAATGGCGCATCCCGGCCTCCAAGCTGCTCTGGACGGCGGCTTTAAAGACGCGCTGGTCCGACGACTTCGAGCGCATGGAAGTCATGCTGTTCGGATACGAGGATTGGCAGTGCGATTGGTGGATCGCGCATCGCCGCGCGCGCCGCGATGCGGCATTGGATGATTTGATCGTATCTGTCGCCGATGCGCAATGGCAGAAGGCTGCGATGATTGCAGCCCGGGCATCGCGATGTGGGCACTTGGAGCTTACCGCCGAGACGTCCGGCGCACGCGTGGAGGCGCTGGTGGCGGCCGGGAGGCTTGAGGCCCGCGGAGATCTGTCGTCATGGCGCCACAGCGAGGTGCGTCTTCCCGGCACCGGCGACCAATCCGTTCCTTCGGCAACCTGAGACGCGGGCCTGCGGTATCAACGGCGCGCGTATGGACGCCAAACTGCTGCACCTGCACGGCTGCATGAGTCTCAATCCGGCAGACGCACGTAGCTTTGCTGTATATCAAATAAATCTCCGCGGGCCTCGAGAAGCCCAAGGTCCACAAGAGCACGTATGCGGGGGAACAGCACGATATCGCCAGCCTGCAGCAGCATATCATCCCACTCCCTGGATAGAGCCTCGCCAACAACTCTCGCGGTCTTTTGCCAGCTACTTGTTGCACAGGATAGCAAGAATAAGTCGAAAAAGGTAATCGGTGCGGATGTGAGACCATCTGCGTTCAAGACGCGGAGCGGCGCGTTCTCGGCACGAAGACGTTGCCAGCCGCCGCGGTATAGCTCGCGCGTCGCAGACGCGAGCGTCTCCGCCCGCTCGATAAGACCGTTCTCGAGTATCTCGTGGGAGGTTAGAAGCGCCAGACTGATAGCAGGCCTTGGCGGCGTTGGTGGCCCGCGCTGGCTACTGCCCGGGAGATTCATGTCGGTGAGATCGACGACCTCACAAGGCAATTCATCGAGACGCCACAGCCACTCAAGAAAGCCGGCGTATTCTGGCGCCGACCGTCGCGACATCCATGCGATCTTCCGGCCTTGTTCAACAAGCGCTTCCCTCCAAAACACATCCGTCTCTTCGAATACTTTTTCGAAGCCCGTATAACCCAATTCCAGCTCGACCCATTTTTGCCGGACTTTCGGGTCGGGCGGATTGATGGGGCCATAGGCAAGGTTGTCGAAGAGGCGGACAACGCGAGCTTCTTGGCCGGCTTCGCGCAGCGCTTTGCGCAGTTCACCTGCTGCTGAAGGATTGAATACTATATGGAGAGGACCATCAGTCACTGCCGGGTATACTTTCTGATCCGCTTGCGACTATTCCGCTTGCGACTATAGAGCAGCATCGAGGGTGGCCTCAATCCGAATGGTCGACGACGGGTCGCCGAGGCGTCCCCTCACCAGGACGACCTGAATGCTTCCGCGAACGCCTCGGTGCGACTACGGACGGTCCAAATGAGCATGTCCCTCGGGATGGTGCACTGCCGCCTCCCGCCGTCCTGGTAGTGGCCGGAATCGTTGTGGAAAAAGAGCGTCGGGCACAAATTATCACGATCCGGGAACAACTGAATTCTGGTCACCGGGACTTCGGACGCTTGCGGCGCTTCCGCCTTCGAGGTTTGCGGCGAGAAGGCAAAGACCAGCGCGGCGGCACAGACGATGCTCCCCCACACGATCAGATGCGCGACCCAAGCGGCCACGTAGCGGCTTCGGCGGAGGCGGCGGATGGAGAATACTCGAGACATGCCAAATGAATTAAGACAACTTTTCTAAAGGGAGCATTACGGTATTTACAGAGGTCCGGCCGATGCAAGGGCAGAGGTGTTAACCTTTTACCGTCGCCACGATGACCACGAACGCTGCGCAGAGCTCCGCCTGGCCTTCCGGTCGCCTGCAAGGCAAAAAAGTAGAGACGAAATTTATCGAGATCATTTGCGGAATATTTTGCGGAAGATAATGTCAGCTATCGGACAGATAGAAAAAACTTCATAGTGAGGATTCGAGATGGGCCGGAATGGTGGGGAGGGGGTATCGTGAGTGCACTCATGATGAAGTGCCCGCAGATGGGCCAACCGGTTTATACCGGCATCGAGACCGATCAAATCAGCCTCAACAAGGCTCCTGACGTCCCCATGCAGGCGCGCTGCCCTGCATGTGGCGGCGAGCACATCTGGTGGAAGCGTGAGGCGTGGCTGCAAGAGGTTCCTCCTGTCGGAGGCAAGACAGCCGCGTAGCGTGTTTCGGGCGGCCGCGAATTATCGGGTCCTGGCGAAAGAAAGCCGCCGCGGCCGGACACGACCGGCTGAAATCATCAACTCGCCGGCTTTGTTCTCGCGCCCTCGACCGAGGGCGTGGAAGCGCGTATGCGGACCTTCCCTCGGGCGAGCTCCGGATTGTGGAATGGGACGGACCCTGGCTATCATGGGTGGCTTTCGATTTCCCTGATGCCCGGCGCTGGTTGCGGGGCGGTCGACCGACAGACAGCCTCCCGATGTCCAGGCCTTTCTTCACGATTGCGGCGGCACGGCTGGCTTTGGGGCTCGCCATCGCGGCCGCGCATTTGAGCACCGCGGCGACGCAGGCCGCCGCGCAGGACAGCCTGCGGGTCGGTCGCGCCATCGCGAATTCGTGGTCGTTCGTGCCGCTCGATGTCGGCATGGCGGCGGGGATTTTCGCCAAGCACGGCCTCAAGATCGAGTCGGTGTCGTTCACCGGCAGCGCGCGGCTGCAGCAGGGCATGGCGGCCAGCAGCATCGACATCGGGCTCAGCTCCGGGCCCGAGCTCGCCATGGTGGCCAAGGGCGCGCCGGTGATCGCGGTCGGCGCCATCGTGCTGTCGCCGCGCATGACCATCACGGTGCGGGCCGGCGGGCCGATCCGCCAAGCCCAGGATCTGCGCGGCAAGCGCATCGGAGTCTCCACCGCGGCCTCGCTGACCGATTGGCTCACCCGGGAATTGTCGCGGCGGGAAGGGTGGGGGCGGGAGGGCATCCAGGCGGTCGCGCTCGGCAGCGATGCCGCCCAGATCGCCGCCATGAAGACCGACCAGATCGACGGCCTGGTGCTCGACGTCGCAACCGCGCTGCGGCTCGAAAGCGCGGGCGAGGGCCGCATCGTTCTCTACTTCGGGGACATCATCAAGGATTTCATCCAGAACGCCGCCTATGCGCGCCGCGACCTGATCGCCACCGATCCCGACCGCGTGCGGCGCTTCCTGGCCGGATGGTACGAGACCATCGCGTATATGCGCGCCCACAAGGAAGAGAGCATCAGGATCGCGATGCCGATCGTGGACCTGCCGGGCGATCTCGCGGCGCGCGGCTACGATCAATGGATGGATGCCTATTCGCAGGACGGCAGATTCGATCCGGTGGCGCTGGCGCTGCTCGCCAAATCCTTCGTCGAGATGGGACTGCTGCCCGCCGAGCCGGATATGAAAGGGCTCTATACGGAGGAGTTCCTGCCGCCGCGGAAGTAGTTGCCGTCGTCCTCTGCGGCTCCTCTTGTCATGGGCTCCCCGAACAAGCGCAATTAGATGCAATTGCGTGCTGCCTCTCCTCTTGTCATTGCCGGGCTCGTCCTGACTCGTCCCGGCAATGACAAATTCGCTCCGAGACTCTCTCCCCCACAGAAAGAACGACATGGCCGCGCGGATCATCGCACTCGAAGAGCACTTCTGGACGCCCGAGCTCATCGCCTTGCGGCGGACGGTCGATCAGGTCAACCCGAAATCGGTCGAGCGGCTGGGCGATCTCGGCGCGTTGCGCCTGCGCGAGATGGACGAAGCCGGCATCGACATCCAGGTGCTCTCCGAGGCCGAGCCCGGGGTGCAGAACCTGGCGCCCGAGGTCGCGGTGCCGCTCGCCCGCGTCTCCAATGATTTGCTGCGCGAAGCCGTCAAGCGCAGCCCCGGGCGGTTCGCCGGCTTCGCGACACTGCCCACCCCCGATCCGGCGGCGGCGGCCCGCGAGCTCGAGCGTACCGTCAAGGAGCTGCGTTTCTGCGGCGCCATGGTGCACGGTTCGAGCCGCGGCCACTTCCTGGACGAGCGCCGGTTCTGGCCGATCTTCGAAAGCGCGAGCGCGCTCGATGTCCCGATCTACCTGCACCCGTGCACACCGCAGCCGGCGGTGTTCGATACGTATTACAAGGACTATCCTGGGCTCGGCCGGGCGGCGCTCGGCTTCGGCATCGAGATGGCGGTGCAGGCGTCGCGGCTGGTGGTGAGCGGCGTGTTCGATGAATTTCCCAAGCTCAAGATCATCCTGGGCCATCTCGGCGAGGCGCTGCCGTTCGTGCTGTGGCGCGCCGACGACACGCTCTCGCGCCGCAGCAAGCTGCGCCGCAGCTTCCGCGAATATTTCACCGATCATTTCTACATCACCACATCCGGAAACTTCTCGCAGCCGGCCCTGCAATGCGCGATCGCGGAGCTCGGCGTCGCGCGCGTCCTGTTCGCGGTCGATTGGCCGTTCCAGCCCAACGGCGAGGCGGTCGCGTTCGTCAAGGAGGCCAAGCTCGCCACCGGCGAGCGCGAGCAAATATTCGACACGAACGCCCGCAGCCTGTTGCGCATCTGATTTTGAAGCGCATAATGCCGCAAAGGCTCGAGGCCGAAGAGCATTCACAAAACGATCAGGGAGGACACTATGAAACTGCGCTTGATGGAATTTCGCTTGACAACGCTCGGATTGGCCGCCGGCTTTGCGATACACGCCGGACTGGCCCTGGCGGCGGACCCCTTCACCGTCACCTCTTCGGCCTACAAGGACGGCGACGTGTGGCCGGCGAAATTCGCCGGCGCCGATCCCAGCCGCACCAATCCGGCATGTCCGGGCCAGAACGTCTCGCCGCCGCTCGCCTGGTCGAACGCTCCGGCCGCCACCAAAAGCTTCGCGATCGTGATGTTTGATCCCGACGGCGGCAACGGCACCGGCGCCGTTCATTGGGTCGCCTATGGGATTCCGCCGACCAAGACCTCGCTCGCGGAAGGCGAGGCGAGCGCGAGCCCGAAGGATTGGACCGGCGGCAAGAACAGCATAGGTTCGGATCACTATTTCGGGCCGTGCGGACCCAGCGGCCATGCGCTTCATCACTATGTCATCACCGTGATTGCGACACCCTTGGAGCCGAACGCGCTCAAGCCCGGTCTTACGCGCGACGAGCTCCTGGCGGCGTTGCGCGGAAAGAGCCTCGCGCCGGCGAGCATCGTCGGACGCTTTACCCGGCCCACACCCTGATCCAGCCGCCTCCAGAGCGAGGAGATCGATCATGAAATATCTGCTGTCGTCAGCCATGCTCGCGCTTGCGCTCGGCGGTGCGACCTGCGCGAACGCGGTCGAGATCACGCTGATCGCGCCCGGCGGCATCCGCGCCGCGGTGAACCAGATGATCCCGGAGTTTGAAAAAAAGACCGGCAATACCGTCAAGGCGACCTTCGGGTCGGGCGGAGGCACCAAGGCGCGGGTGGTCAAGGGCGAGCCGTTCGATGTGCCGGTCGTGCAGGTGCCCTACGAGGAAGTCATCAAATCGGGTCACGTGGTGGTGGCGAGCGAAACTCCGCTCGCCAACGTCTCGGTCGGGCTGGCGGTGCGCACGGGCGCTCCCAAGCCCGACATCTCCACGGCCGATGCGGTCAAGAAGCTGCTGCTCGGCGCCAAATTCATCTCCTATCCCAATGCCGCCAACGGGGCGGCGGCCGGCGTCAGCTTCGACGAGACGCTGACGAAACTCGGCATCGCCGCGGAGATGAAGCCGAAGATCAAGATTGCGCAGGGCGGCGCCGGCGCCATGGCGCTGCTGGCCAAGGGCGAGATCGATTACGGCTTCACCTTCGTGAGCGAGATCATCACCGAGCCCGGCGTGGAAGCCGTCGGCCCGCTGCCGCGCGATATCTCAACTCCGACGTTCCTCACCGCCTTCCTGTCCGCCGACAGCAAGAATGCCGAGGCCGCCAAGGCGCTGATCAGCTTCCTCTCTTCACCCGAGGCGGCGGCCGTCTACAAGGCGCGCGGAATGCTGCCGGGCAAGTGAGGGCGGGGGCGCAGGAAGCGGAATCCGGCGCACGCCGCATCCACATCGTCATGGCCGGGCATAGCCCGCGAAAACGGGCGTAAACGCCCTATTGTCCCGGCAACCCACGCCTTGCTTGCCGGTTCGCCATTAAGACGTGGGTGCCGGCAACAAGTGCGGGCATGACTCAGCGTGTGGGTCTGCGAAAATTCGCCGGCCCGATCGCCATGTACGGCCGCGACGCCACCATAAGCCCCCACAGGGCGCCGAGGATCAGGAAATAGTGGCGCCAGTGATCGATGTCGATGATGGCGCTCTCGATCACCACCCCCAGATAGGCGGCGTAGATCACCTGGTAGCTCGACCGCCACGGCGTATCGGCCCGCAGAAATCGGGTCGCGGCGGCGAGCGTCACCGCGGTCAGCGTGAGATAGGCAAAGCCCGACAGCCAGCCGCCGGACATGAAGGCATTGAGATAGCTGTTGTGCGGGTCCTCGCCGAAGAAGCTGGAGAACTGCAGCGGCCCGATCCCCAACGGCCGATCGAGGGCGAGCTCCGCGCCCAGCACATAGCGGCCGAATCGGCCGAAATGGCCGACGTCATAGCTCTGATCGAGCGTGGCCCGCTCGTTGAACAGGTCGGACACCTGATGGATCGACAATAGCGCGCCCAGGAAGATCGCCCCCATCACGGCGCCCATGATCGCAATGGAGACGATCCGGATGCGGCTCTTTGCCGATCGCGCCGTCACGATGCTCGATCCCATCACCACCAAGGCGGCGAGGCCGAATTGTCCCCAGGCGGCGCGCGAGAAGGTGAGAAACAGGCCCGCAAGCAACACCAGCAGCAGGATGCCGTTGCCGACGACGGCGGAGGCGCGGCCGATCAGGATGCGCTGGAACAAGAGAGCCGCCGGCAGCACCAGGAAGGCGCCGAGCACGTTGGGATCGTTGAAGGTGCCGCGTGCGCGGCCATAGAGCACGAACAGGTCCGACAGGCTGCCGAACAGATGAAAATAGGCGACGATGCCGGCCGCCGCCGCGACGAGCGCGGCCGCCAAATAGCCGCGCAGCAGATGATCGAGCCGCGCCTGCGTGTTCGTGCTCAATATGGCGGCATAGAAAACCGCGGTGACGGCGAGAAAGATGGAGATCCAGACCCAGGTCACCGGCTTGCTCTCGCCCGACACCTGCACGACCGCGATGGCGTAGCCGATGTTGAGCAGGATCAGCATGAGGGCGAGTGGCATCAGGGCCGGCCGCAACGATATTCCGGTCAGGACAAGAAGGAGCATGCTGGCCAGCCCGACGATCTCGTAGGGGCTGGGCTCGATGAAGACGAACGCGCCCGCAAAGCCCATGAGCCAGAGCAGGAGCCCGCGCATGGACTCCGTCTGCACCGTCAGGGTGCGCACACCCCCGGCATCGGGCCGGCGCGAGAGGCCGGCGACAGTGGCAGTGGCAGTGGCAGTGGCAGTGGCGGACTCGAGAGAGGGCATCGCCGTCAGTAGGCGTTCCTGGCATTGAACAACGCAAACGGCGTCTTGGCCAGGATGTAGAGGTCGAGCAGGACCGACCAGTTCTCGATGTAGTAGAGGTCGTGCTCCACGCGGCGCTGAATCTTCTCCTGCGTGTCGGTCTCGCCGCGCCAACCGCTGACCTGCGCCCAGCCGGTGATCCCCGGCTTGACCCGGTGGCGGGCGAAATAACCGTCCACGGCTTCGTCGTAGAGCCGGTTCTCCGCCTTGGCATGGATCGCGTGCGGGCGCGGTCCCACCAGCGAGAGATTTCCCTTCACCGCCACGTTGATGAGCTGCGGCAATTCGTCGATCGAGGTCTTGCGCAGGAAGGCGCCGACCCTGGTGACGCGGGAATCGCCCTTGGTCACCAGCACGGCGGCGGCGGCGTCGCACTTGTCCACATACATGGAGCGCAACTTGTAGACCTCGATCAGCTCGTTGTTGAAGCCGTAGCGCTTCTGCTTGAAGAACACGGGACCGCGGCTGTCGAGCTTGACGGCGATCGCCGCCAGCAGCATGACCGGGGAGGCGAGCAGGAGCAGAACGCCGCCGATGAAGCGGTCGAACAGCATCTTGGTCACCACGTCCCAGTCGGTGATCGGCTTGTCGAAGACGTCGAGCACCGGAACGTTGCCGATATACGAATAGGCGCGGGGTCGGAAACGCAGCTTGTTCGAGTGCGCGGCCAGTCGAATGTCGACCGGCAGTACCCACAACTTCTTGAGCATCTGCAGGATGCGCCCCTCCGCCGAGATCGGCAGCGAGAAAATCACCAGGTCGATGCGGGTGCGGCGGGCGAACTCCACCAGATCGTCGACCGAGCCGAGCTTCTGGCGGCCGGCCACGGTGGTGGGCGAACGATCGTTGCCGCGGTCGTCGAACAGGCCGACGATGTGCACATCGTTGTCGCGTTGCGCCAGGATGGCGTTGATCAGGAATTCGCCCCGCTCATCGGCGCCGACCACGACAGTCCGGCGGTCGAGCCGGCCTTGCTTGGTCCACCGCCGGACCAGCAGGAACAGGGCGCGGCGGAAAGCGATCAGGGTCGCCAGGCCGAGGACGTAGAAGCTGCTGAGCCACACCCGCGAGAATTCGTCTCCCGCCTTGGCGAAGAACGACATGCTGATGGCAATCAGGAAGACCACCGACCACGCCGAGGCGAGCCGCATATACTGCTTCTCGTGGCCGCGAAACGCCTGCACCTGGTAGACATCGGCCACTTGCAGGGCCAGCATCGACATGAGGGCGATCACCAGGATGCCGGCCACGTAGTGCCACTCGAACCCCTCGACCGGCACCACATAGGCGCCGTAGATCGCGGACCCGACCAGCACCGTCAGCGCGAACTCGATCAGGCGCACGGTTCCGGCGAGCACAATCGGCGAATAAGCCGGCATGGTCGGCTCGGCGGTGACGTCGAGCGCGGCGGCCGACAGCGCCTTGGCGGGCTGGGCATCAGCCCCCCGATGGGCGGAGCGGGCGGCAGCCCCCTCTGTGGCTTGACGCGCATCCAATTTGAGCACCGGCTCTGTCTGGAACATGGACTTGCACTCAACTGCCGGCAGGCAGGATCGTGCCGGCTCGCCAGCAGAGTTAGCGAAAAAGCATCAAAGAATGCTTAGGAGATTAGAGAGAAGTCGACGATCCATTAACCATGGTGGCACGCCGAGGCTGTACGGTAGGCGGCGAGAACCGCGTCCGTCATCGCGTCGCTGGAAAAAATTTCGCGCACTCGCGCCTGCAGCCGCAGGTCGGCGTCGCGTTTGGCATCAGGGTCGCGCAGGGCGAGATCGATCGCGCGCGCCAACGCGGCCGGGTCGCCGGGCGGGACGAGCGCGGCGGAGTCGGCTCCGAAAATCTCAGGAATGCCGCCGACCTTGGTGGTGATGAGCGGTACGCCCGCCGCCGCTGCCTCCAGCACGATATAGGGCAGGGATTCGGCACGCGAAGGAATGACCAGCAACCAGCCCAAAGCAAACGCCTCGCGAGCCGGCTTGGCGCCGACGAACTGGACGCGCTCGGCGAGGCCCTGCGCGCGGACCTGCGCCTCGAAGGCGGTCCGATCCGGGCCTTCCCCCACGATGGTGGCGCGGAGGCCGCGGCCGTCGGGCGCGAGCAGCGCGATCGCCTGGATGAGGACGTCGACCCCTTTGAGGACGCGCAGCTCGCCCACAAAAACAAGGTCGGTTGCCTGCGCATCGGGCGTGACTGGCGCGAACTCCGCCGGCGTGACGCCGTTGTGGACCACACTTGCCATAGCGCCCGCATCGCCGATCTTGGCGCGGAAGGCATCGCGCCCATAGGCGCTCTCGAACAGGAACAGATCGGTCCGCGTGATCAGGACCCGTTCAAGCGTCAGATAGAGGAAGCCGGTCGGCGAGCCCCAGCCGAAATGGAGGCTGCCGCCATGGGGCGTATAGACCCGGATGGCGGAGCGGCAGCGCGCAAGCCGCGCATAGGCGCCGCCCTTGGCACCGTGGCCGTGCAGCACGTCGGCGGCCACATCGGCGGCCCGCCGTCCCACATGCGCCACGGCCGCCACATCCTGGAGGCCGATCTGCCGGCTCATGGGCACGCGACTGACGCCGAGCGCGAGCCGGGGCGCCAATTCCCCCAATGCGGCTTCCGCCCGGCTGCCGCCGGTGAGCGCGTCCGCGATGATGCCGACCCGATGGCCGCGCGCCGCCTGTCCGCGCGCCAAATCGAGCACGTGCCGAAACAGCCCGCCGACCGGGGCCCGCAGCACATGCAGGACTTTCAGGCTTTCGGACCGCGCTTTGATGGCACCGCCCCCGGACCAAAGAGTTAATCCGCATTAACGCCGCCGGGGGTTAACAAAAAATCACCGCGACATGCACAACAACGCACCGGGGCGCCTTAACGTGCCATCAACCATAATGGGATGAGATGGGGATGTAAGATCGGGAGTCGCGCGTTGAGCGCGTGAGTACGAGGTCAGTGATGGGTGCGAGTGCGCAGTTGACCACGCGGCTTGGTGTCATGCAGGCCGCCGTCGAGGAGTTGGATCTGGGCGCGCTCGGGCGCGCGCTGTGGCGCCGAAGAGTCTCGATCATCGCCGTGACGCTGGCGGCTGCGGCCGCAGCCTTCATCGTTGTCAGCCTGATCACACCGAAATACAAATCCGAATCGCGGGTGCTGATCGAGACCCGCGACAACATCTTCCTGCGGCCGGAGGCCGAGAAGACCAACGAGCCGACCGCCACGGTCGACCAGGAGGCGGTGGCGAGCCAGGTCCAGCTGGTTCTTTCGCCCGATCTGGCGCGCGACATCATCAGCAAATTGAAGCTCGGCGAGCGGCCGGAATTCGATCCGGTCCTGCACGGCGCCTCCTTGCTCCGGACGCTCTTGGGTCTGGTGGGCATCGGCCGCGATCCGATGACCATGACGCCCGAGGAACGGGTGCTCAAGAGCTTCCAGGAGCGGCTCAACGCCTATCAGGCCGAGAAATCGCGGGTCATCGTGATCGAGTTCCAATCCGAGGATCCGGATCTCGCCGCCCAGGTCGCCAATGCGGTGGCGGCGCAATATCTGGTGCTCCAGCGCTCTGCCAAGCAGGCGCAGACCCGCGCCGCCGGCCAATGGCTCTCGGGCGAGATCGACAAGCTGCGCGCCAAGGTGGCGGAAGCCGAAGCGGCGATCGAGCGCTACCGCAGCAAGGCCAGCCTGTTCGTCGGCGGCCCAAACAGCCTGACGCTCTCCAACCAGCAGCTCGGCGACTACAACAGCCAGCTCGCCGCCGCGCGCGCCCAGAAGGCCGACGCCGAGGCCAAGGCCAAGCTCATCCGCGACGCATTGCGCGCTGGCGCGCCGATCGAGTTCTCCGACATCACCAATTCGGAGCTGCTGCGGCGCCTGTCCGAGCAACGCGTGACCTTGCGGGCGCAGCTCGCAGAGCAGTCCTCGACGCTGTTGCCGCAGCACCCGCGCATCAAGGAGTTGCGGGCGCAGATCGCCGATCTCGAAGCGCAGATCCGCACCGAAGGCGAGCGCGTCGCACATTCGCTGGAGAACGACGCCAAGCTGTCCGAGGCCCGCATGGGAACCTTGGATACGGGGCTTGACCAGCTCAAGCAGCAGGCGAGCGTGAGCAACGACCAGGACGTCCAGATGCGCGCGCTCGAGCGCGATGCAAAGTCGCAGCGCGATCTGCTCGAATCCTATCTCGCCAAATATCGCGAGGCGACGGCGCGCGACAGCATCGACGCGGCCTCGCCGGACGCGCGCGTCATCTCGACCGCAACCGTGTCCAATACGCCGGCTTGGCCCAAGACCCTGCCGACCGTCCTGGTGACGGCTCTCGGCGTGCTGGCGCTCGCGATCGGTTTCGCGCTGACCAGCGAGCTCTTGGCCGCCATGCCGATGCAAGCCGCCGCAATCGCGCCGGGCGCAACGCAAGCCTCGCCGGGCGCCCGCGCTGTAAAGCCCGATCGCGCCCAGCCGGTTGCGGACCCGCCGGCCGTTGCCGGCGTGCCGCTGGAGGCCATCGAAGCCTTGGGGCACGAGATCGGCGCGGCCGGGGAGGCCGGACGGCGGGTCACGGTCGTCGGCGCGGCGCGCAATGTCGGCACCACGGTGACGGCGATCACGCTCGCCCGCAGCCTTGCCCGCAACGGACGGGCGGTGCTGGTCGATCTGGCGCTCGGTAATCCCGATGTCGCGGTGATCGCCGCCGATCCTTCGGCACCGGGCATTGCCGAGCTGATCCGGGGCGCGGCCTCCTATGGAGACATCATCACGCGCGACCGTCATTCGCGCGTGCATGTGGTCACGGCCGGATGTGCGCTGGGGGACGAGGATGCCGTCATCGCCTCACAGCGTCTGGCGGTGACGCTCGAAGCGCTGGCGCGCAGCTATGATCATCTGGTGATCGACGCCGGCGCATTGGGGGATATCGATGCCGAACGCTTCGCGCAATTCGCACCGCGCGCAGTGCTCGTCGCGGGCGCCCTCGATGATTTCGGCACGATTGAGGCGCGCGAACGGATGCTGCGCGCCGGTTTCGCCGAGGTGAGCGTAGTGGCGAGCGCACCGACCATACAAGCCGCCGAAGCGGGCTGGGCGCAAGCGGCCGCTTGATTGACTACTCAAAGGCCCGGATGCGGTGCGGCGGATGCGAAGACGCTAACCCGCGCGCGCGCGGCGCAAGTATTGCACCGCCGCCCATAGGGCCGGCTTGGACTTGATCATCCGCTTGGCGGCAAATGCCATCCGGAAGACCGGCGCGGCCAGGCGGCCGCGCGGCGTGAGCGCCAGGAATGTATCGAACAGCGGTTCCGGCTCCTTGCAGAAGAACGACTTGTAGTGGGCGCGGCCGACCCCGATGTCGAAGCTGCGCGCCCCGCGCTGCGCGCAAGCGCCGATCATGTGCTGCAGCAGGATCAGGCCGGGGCTGTGGCGCGCATGCTGGCTCAGCGTATAGGTGTTGAACATCGCCGAGAAGCGGTAGGGGTCGACGACGGCGCCGTAGAGGGCGAGTACCTCGCCGCCGCCTTCGAGCGCGTGCAGCTCGATGAGCGGCCTTCCGTCGGGGAGCCGGGTATGGCTCGCTTGGCGCACGAACTCGGCCACGCCCGGTTCCGCGAATACATTGGTGAGGCCTTGCGCCCGCATGTGAACGGCTTTGAGCGCAAAGAAGGCGTCGAGCAGCCGATCGATCTCGGCCGCGCTCGTCGGCTGGACGTAGCCATAGCCGGCAAGCTTCTTCAGCTTTTTTTCCTTGATGCGAAGCCGTGATCGAATTCCGGGGCTCACGGCCGCCTCGATGCCGGCGGCGGCAGCCAGGTTGAGGCATGCGCCGTCTTCGGCCGACAATCGCCGCGGCAACAAGGCGAACGGATTGGCGACTCCCGCCCAGCTCAGCGGCTGGCTGTAGAGGGTGAGCACGTCGACCGCAGCCTGGCCGCCTGCAATTGCCGTCAACAGGTTGCGGATGTCGCTTTCACCGATCGCGGCCGCCAGATCGCGACGCCACAACCCGATATTGAAGCTTGCATGCTTGGAGCCGAGGAAGCCGGCGACCCGGAACAGCCCCATCTGCTTGCGCCCTAACGGCCACAAGAACAGCGGCCGCCCGGACACATCGAACCCGATCACGATGAACGGCACGATGCCTTTGCGGGCGCCGACATTGTGCTGCCAGGCGGCCAGCAGATCGAAGCGCTGATAGGGGGTCGCCCACGCATCCTCGCGTTCGAGCGCCCGCCAGAACGGCTCGGCGGCCGTCATGTCGTCGAGCACCGCAACCCGCACGATCCGGCCCGCGCAGGGCAGGGTGTCGGACACGATATTCTCTTGGCCGGCGTGATAGTTGACGGCGATGCTCATTCCCATTGCGCGGCTCGAGCGAGCCCCCCTTGGTTTGGCCTCGAGCGGTTCCACATTGGCCGGAAGCAGAAACCGCTCTAGCATCGGTGCGTTGCAGCATTTCCGGACGGAAAGCCGGATTCCAGGCGGACATTGGCAAAGAATTATCAACAAAGAGTTGGGATAGTCTGGCTGAAATGGGATCAGACCATTGAGCGGGTTGAAGAAAACCGTCATTCGGGCCGGGCTCGAGACGCTCTATTTCAGCGGCGCTCATGCCCTGATGCAGCCGTTCGTGGGCGGAATCGGCGCCATCGTCACGTTGCATCACGTGCGTCCGCCGCGCCCCGACGCATTCCAGCCCAACCAGCTCCTGGAGGTCACGCCCCGCTTTCTGGAACGCGTGGTGCGCAAGCTGCGGCGCCAGCCCATCGACCTCGTCAGCCTCGACGAGATGCACCGCCGCCTGGTCGAGGGGGATTTCAAGCGCCGTTTCGTCTGTGTGACCATCGACGACGGCTACCGCGACACGTTGCAGTTCGCCTATCCGATCCTCAAGGCGCATGAGGTCCCGTTCGCCGTCTACATTCCGACCAGCTTTCCGGACCGGATCGGGGAGCTGTGGTGGCTCGCCATCGAGGCGGTGGTGGCCCGCAACCAGCGCATCGTCCTCCTGATCGATGATCAGGAACGCGGATTCGAATGCACCACGCTCGAGGAAAAGCATCACGTCTTCGATCAGCTCTACAAGTGGGTGCGCAGCTTTCGCACCGAGGACCAGCTGCGCCGCGTGGTGCGGGATCTGTCGGTGCGCTATCAGGTCGACATTGCGGCCTTTTGCGAGGAATTGTGCATGAGCTGGGAGGACTTGGGCCGGCTCGCCGCGGATCCCTTGGTCACCATCGGGGCCCATACGGTCAATCACGTGATGCTGGCGAAGACGCCGGAGCGACAGGCGCGGGCCGAGATGGCGATGAGCCGCTCGGTGATCGAAGCCTCGCTCGGGGTGCGCCCGGATCATCTGAGCTATCCAGTGGGGGATCCGACCTCGGCGGGGCCGCGCGAATTCCGCCTGGCGGCCGAGCTCGGCTTCAAGACGGCGGTGACGACCCGGCCGGGCGTGTTGTTTCCGGAGCACGGCGGCCACCTCACGGCGCTGCCCCGCATCTCGCTCAACGGCGAGCACCAGCAATCGCGCTATGTGCGGGTGCTGCTCTCCGGCGCGGCGACCGCGATGTGGAACGGCTTCCGCCGGGTGGACGCGGCGTAGCGGGGCGCGGGCGCCAGCCTCACTCCCTTCGTTGTATTCGAACGTCCCTCAGCGAGTCGTCCCTGCGAAGGCAGGGACCCATACGCCGTGCCCTCTCCGTAGAGGCTGCAGCGTATGGGTCCCGGCGCCACGGCCGGGACGACATGCAGAGATCAAGACGACTCACTTATCCCACCGGACCGTCGCCGATGCGGCGGCGCTCGCCGCGTGACATCCAGCGGATGAGCGGCATGGCGGGCAGGACCCAGCCGAGCCCGGCCAGCACGTAGTAGAGCGTCTCCAGGAACCCGTTCGCCTTCACGGCCGGAAACTGAGCCACCGCCATCGCCACGAGCGCCCAGACCACCACCAGGATGATGAGGGCGACAGCGCCGAAGAGCTTGCGTATTCGGATGGGCATGGCTGGGCTGTTGGGGGCTCGATTGCGACCGCGCGCGCACGACTATATGGTCGGCCCGTCCCCGGCAAGCACCGTGATCCCGCACCGTGACCCAGCATCGCTATTCCGCATGACCGACCTTGACCGCAGCCGTCGTGCCATCAGGACCTGGCTCTTGGCCGTGGCGGCGCTCGTTTTTGCCATGGTGCTGGTGGGCGGCGCTACGCGGCTTACGGAATCCGGCCTCTCGATCGTGGAGTGGCAGCCGGTGGCCGGCGCCTTGCCACCGCTCAGCCCGGCGGCATGGCAGGCGCAGTTCGACAAATACAAGACCATTCCGCAGTACCAGGCGCTCAATCCCGGCATGAGCCTCGATGCGTTCAAGACCATATTCTGGTGGGAATGGGCGCACCGCCTGCTCGGGCGCCTGATTGGGGCCGCGTTCCTGCTGCCGTTCCTGTGGTTTCTCCTCACGGGCCGGGTCGAGCCGCGGTTGCGCCCCCGGCTTTGGATGATCTTCGGCCTCGGCGCGTTCCAAGGCGCGGCCGGTTGGTGGATGGTGGCCTCCGGCCTCGCCAATCGCGTCGAGGTCTCGCAATATCGGCTGGCCTTTCATCTGACGCTCGCCGGTCTCATCTATGTCGCGCTGCTGTGGACCGCGCAGGGGCTCGCGCCCCGGTCCGGCACGACCGTGCCGACGCGGCTTCGATCGAGCGCAAAATTCCTCGTCGCCCTGGTACTGGTGCAGATCTATCTGGGCGCGCTGGTGGCGGGCCTGCGTGCCGGCCTCATCTACAACACGTGGCCGCTGATCGATGGCGGGCTCGTACCGGCGTCATCGCAGCTATGGTTCAACGAGCCGTGGTGGCGAAATATCTTCGAAAATCCCCTGACGGTGCAATTCGATCATCGCATGGTGGCCTATGTGCTGCTGGCAGCCGCGATCCTGCACGCCGTCGACGTAACGCGGACCTTGCGGAGGGGAGCGGCGCTGCGGAGTGCATTCACGCTCGCCGCAGCCGTCACGCTGCAGGCCGCGCTCGGCATCCTGACCTTGCTGGCGCAGGCGCCGCTCGGGCTCGCGCTGATGCATCAAGCCACCGCCATGATCGTGCTCACGATCGCGGTGCTGCATGGGCGCGCCTTGGCCGCGCCAGAGGGCGCCCATTCCGCGGAATTGAACGCTGGTCCGGCCGACAAGCTTGGCGCTATGGCGCGCGGCTGAGAGAGAGAAGGCCATGAACGCCTCGGACCGCGGCCTGCATTGGGAAAATGTCTACCGGACCAAGGGCGAACGGGAGGTCAGTTGGTTTCAAGAGACTCCGTCGACCAGCTTGGAGCTCATCCGATCGATCGGTGCAACCCGCCATTCAGCGTTCGTTGATATCGGCGGAGGAGCTTCGCGCCTCGTCGACGCTCTGGTCAATGAGGGTTACCAGGCCGTGACCGTTCTCGATCTGTCGGACTCGGCTCTCGCTGCCGCGAAGGCACGTTTGGGACAAGCGGCCGCGGGGGTGACATGGATCGTTGCCGATGTGATCAAATGGAAACCGATTCAACTCTTTGACGTGTGGCATGATCGCGCTGCGTTTCATTTCTTGACCGACGCCGCGGATCGGAGCGCTTACGTCAAATGCTTGCGCGAAGCGCTCCGGCCAGGCGGAGATGCCATCATCGCCACATTCGCGCCCGACGGGCCGGAGCGGTGCAGCGGCCTTCCGGTGATCCGCTACGACGCCGCGAGCCTTGGCGAAGTCTTAGGCGACAATTTCATTCTGGTCGAAACGCGGCGTCACGATCATCACACGCCGATGGGAAGCACGCAGCGCTTCCAATTCAGCGTGTTCCGTCGAGTTTGATCGACGGCAGCGCCGATATTCGCTCTTATGCGGTCGCGAGCGCCTGCTCGAGATCGGCAATGATGTCGTCCTTGTCCTCCAGCCCGATCGATAGGCGCACCACATCGGGGCCGGCGCCGGCCTGCACCTTCTGGGCGTCGGTGAGCTGGCGATGGGTGGTCGAGGCCGGGTGGATGATGAGGGAACGGGTGTCGCCGATATTGGCGAGGTGGGAGAACAGCATGACGTTGGATACGAGCTTGACGCCGGCATCGTAGCCGCCCTTGAGCCCGAAGGTGAAGACCGCGCCGGCGCCCTTGGGCACGTATTTGCGCGCCAGGCTGTGATACTTGTCGCCTGCAAGACCCGGATAGCTCACCCAGGCGATCTTGGGATGGCGGGCGAGCCATTCGGTCACCGCCTGGGTATTGTCGCAGTGGCACTGCATGCGCAGCGGCAAGGTCTCGATCCCCATGAGAATGAGAAACGAGTTGAACGGCGAGATCGCCGACCCGATATCGCGTAGTGCCAGCATGCGGCACGCCATGGCGAAGCCGAAATTGCCGAAGGTCTCGTGCATGACCACGCCGTGATACTCGGGCCGCGGCTCCGACAGCATCGGATAGCGTCCCTCGCGCGACCAGTTGAACCTGCCGCCGTCCACGATCATCCCGCCCATGGAGTTGCCATGGCCGCCGAGGAATTTGGTCAACGAATGCACCACGATGTCGGCACCGTGGTCGATCGGCTTGCACAGGTAGGGGGTGGCGAGGGTGTTGTCGACGATGAGCGGAACCCCCGCGCGCCGCGCCACGGCGGCGATCGCCTCGATATCGGTGATGACGCCGCCCGGATTGGCGATCGACTCGATGAAGATCGCCTTGGTCTTGGGCGTGATCGCGCGCTCGAACGTCCGGATATCGTCGGGATCGGCCCAGACCACGTTCCAACCGAAGTTCTTGAAGGCGTGATTGAATTGATTGATCGAGCCCCCGTAGAGCTTCTTGGAAGCGACGAATTCCTCGCCCGGCTGCATCAGGCAGTGCATGACGATGACTTGCGCGCCATGGCCGGAGGCGACCGCAAGCCCGGCGGTGCCGCCCTCGAGCGCGGCGACCCGCTCCTCCAGCACCGCCGTCGTTGGGTTGCCGATGCGGGTATAGATGTTGCCGAAGGCCTGCAGGCCGAACAACGAAGCCGCATGATCGACGTCCTCGAACACGAACGAGGTGGTCTGATAGATCGGCGTCGCCCGTGCTCCGGTCGTCGGATCGGGCTGGGCGCCGGCATGTATAGCCAGGGTCGCGAAGCCTGGGATGCGTTCGGTCATGGCTGGTCCTCGTTATGGCGAACCGGGATGGCGAACATGTCGGACATGCCAGCGTTGATGTTGGTGCATCGAAGCCCGGCGGGCGTCAAGACGCGCGCGTGCCGTTCAGCAAGTGGAGTTGGAAGCCGCTCGTCCCCACGGGCGCGCTACGGCACGCACACATCTCGGCGCGAATGTGTCGGACTTGATTTAGGGTAGGCACGGCGTTTCACTCCCTCGCCATCCCAAGTCGAGTTTGCTCGACTTGCGCACTTGCCGTAGCGCGGGCGCGGGGAGCCAGGCTTTGACGCAAATCAAAGCCAATCAGATGCTCTCACTCAGATGACGGCACTTCGCGGGGACGAGCGGGAGGGAACGCCTTCACCCAATCGCGAAAACGGAATTGGCTCTTCGCCCGCCGGCCGCCCGCTAGTGGGGCGCGAGGTTGAGCGGCGCTTTGCTCTTGGCGGCGCCCTTATCACGCGGCGCTGGCGCGGACGGTTTCCTCAGCGCCACGACCGGCTCGACCGGCAGATACGGGGCCATCACGGTGTGGCAGGGCGCGGAGAGCTGGTTCTTGTTCTCCACCAGGCAGGTGAACACCCGGTTGCGGTCGGGAATGAAGTTTTGACAGAGCTGGAAGGCGTCGTTGGTGCACGCCTGCTGCTCTTCCGCCGTCTCTGCAAGTGCAACCTCGCCCGCGCCGAGCGCGAGAACAATTGCGAGCACGATTTGCTTCATCATGGCCCCCCGCTTTGTTTGCGCCGCCGCGATGCGTCGGCCCGACCCCGATACCGGATCATCATGACGCAGCCGGCGCGGGATTGCCAGAAATTAGACGCC
>DASZKX010000182.1:0-5403 GCA_035552735.1 Xanthobacteraceae bacterium | reverse complement strand
CCGGGTGAATCGATCGCAACCGAAATCCACCGCTTCACGCTGCCGGCCACCAAGGCCTTGCCGTTCGTGAAGCTCAGCCCCAACGATCAGCCCATGATGCGTCCGGAAAGCTTCTGGCACATCCGGCCCATCGGAAGACGGGAGAAGGACCTTCAAACCGGCCGGAAATACGCTCAGCTCGCCATCGCGGCCATGAAGGCCGACCGCAACAGCGGCCTGATCGCGCTGATCATCCAAGACATTATGAAGACCGCGGTCGATCCGGCGACAAAGAAGGGCCGCGGCCTGCAGAGCCCGACCGTCCTGGGCTTCCTGTCCGAGATCAGCAATTCGCTTGCGACGGCGCCTTGAGGCGACATCGCGCCCGAAGCGATGACCGCTGAATGGAGTTGGGGACATGCCGCGTTCCAACTAAGCCGACTTGGCCGTGTCCGTCGCGGTGCTGTCCGGCGATGCGTCGCTGGTCCCGATCAGCTTGATGAGCTGATAACGGTAGAAATCCAAGACGAACAGCCGCAGGCAGGATGACAGATTGCCCTGCTGGCGCTCCACGTCGATCGAGGTCACCAGCTCCGACAGGGTCACGCCGCGGCCGATCGCGATCTCCTTGAGCGATGTCCAGAACGCATCCTCCAGGCTGACGCTGGTCTTGTGACCGGCGATGACGACGGAACGTTTGATCACGGGCGAGTTCATCGCGGACCTCCGGACAATGAGTTGGTCACCGGGCGCTCGAGCAAATTCCCTCATCGCACGATCGTAAGGCTTCGCGCCAAAACGTTCGCGACGAGATCGCGTTGGATGGCGGCTTGGGCGCCAACAATGACATGATTATAAAAATGTGATCGACTATTCTTAACGCAACTAACTAAAATCATGGCTTGGCCTCGGGTGAATGCTGTAGGCGCACGCCGCTCGCGGTATCATGTGGCCGCCCCGACTTGAGCCGCCGGTCGACGACAGGTGCCGTGCCGCACTATCGCGGTAATCTCGGCCTGGTGAACCTGATATCAATCGAGCGTCGCCGCCTCTCCGTGGCCGGGACATTGGAGCGTTTAGGCCGGTTAGAGCTTGTGAGGAAAACGCCCTCGCCCGCTCGTCCCCGCGCACGCGGGCTCATGCGGACCGCAAGGGCATATCATCGCCGGCATCCAAGCAGCCTCGGCACGGCCACCATTTCCGACATAGAATGCGGCCAGCACGACCGGTCAAGGTCGTGGCAAACACGGGGAGACGCCAATGCAGATGACACGAAGAAACATGCTGGGGGCGGGCGCGGCGGTCGCGGCCGCCGCCAGCTTCGCGCCGCAGGCCTTCGGGGGTTGGGAGCCGAGCGAAAGCTATCCGGATCCGGCCATCAAGGTTCTCGATCCGAGCTTCGCCAAATACAAGATCAACAACGCCGGCGTGGAGCGGCTTGCCACCGGCATGCGCTGGAGCGAGGGGCCGGTCTGGATGGGCGATGCTCGCTGCCTGTTGTGGAGCGACATTCCCAACAACCGGATCATGCGCTGGGACGAGGAAACCGGACGGACCAGCATCTATCGCAAGCCCTCCAGCAATGCCAACGGCAACACCCGCGACCGCCAGGGCCGGCTGGTAACCTGCGAGCACAGCGGGCGGCGGATCACGCGCACCGAATACGACGGCAGCATCACGGTGCTGATCGACAAGTTCGACGGCAAGCCGCTCAACTCGCCCAACGACGTGGTGGTCAAATCCGACGGCTCGGTCTGGTTCTCGGATCCGCCCGCCGGCATTCGCGGCAATTACGAAGGCGTCAAGGCGGAGCCGGAGCTGCCCACCAACTACTACCGTCTCGACAAGAGCGGGAAGGCGACAGTTGTGGCGGAGGGGCTGGGAGCCAACGGCCTTGCCTTCTCGCCCGACGAGAAGAAGATCTACCTGGTCGACAATGCTCCAACGCCGCGGGTCATTCGGATCGCAGACGTGGTGGATGACGGCACCAAGCTCGCCAATGTCCGTACGTTCGTGACCTGCGAGCCGGGCGCCAATGCGGACGGCTTCCGCTGCGACGTCGACGGCAATCTGTGGTGCGGTTGGGGCTCGGGCCCGGACATCAACGGCGTGGCGGTGTTCAACCCGGAGGGCAAGCGCATCGGCGCCATCTCGCTGCCGGAGCGCGCCGCCAATGTCTGCTTCGGCGGGCTGCATCGCAACCGCCTGTTCATGGCGGCGACCCACTCGCTCTATTCGGTCTACGTGAACACGCAAGGCGCGCCCGGCGGCTGAGATCAGGGGCTACGCTCCCTGACTGTCATCCTTGCATATGCGGGGCATCCAGTAATCGCTAGCGTTTTGTAGTTGAGCGTCGGTGATCACTGGATCGTCCGCATTCGCGGACGATGACAACGGAAAGTCGTCACTTGGCTTCTGGGCATGAGATCATTGGCGCTGTTGCGTGGCGCCGACTGTGGGGATGTGATAATTTCCTGCCAATGAAATGCGCCCGCGCAATGGGCCTCGTATCTGCTGTGCTGTTGCCAACCAGGGAGGATCAGCATGCTGTCTCGCAGCTCGATCGGTGCCATCACGATCGCGGCGGCGCTCTGCCTGACCATGGCGGACGCGCAGGCGTTCGATGACTCCAAATACCCGGACTTCGCCGGCCAATGGCGCAAGCCCGACAGCGCCAGGGTGCAATGGGACCAGACCAGGCCGCTGGGCCTGGCCCAGAAAGCGCCGTTGAAGCCCGAATTCCAGGCCTCGCTCGAGGCGAGCCTGCATGATCAGACCCTGGGCGGGCAGGGCGAGGACGCCCGCTATACTTGCCTCCCCAACGGCATGCCGCGGATCATGACCGTGGTGTGGCCGATGGAGATCGTCATCACCCCCAAGGTCACCTACGTCCTCTTCGAGAACAACCTGCCGCGTCGCATCTATACGGACGGACGCGCGTGGCCGACCAATGAGGAGCCATCCTTCAACGGCTACTCCATCGGCAAATGGATCGACGATGGACATGGCGGTTACGATGCGCTCGAGGTCGAGACCCGCCTCTTGAAGGGTCCGCGCACCTTCGAGGCGAGCGGGATTCCGATGCACCCCGACAACGAGACCGTCGTCAAGGAACGCATGTTTCTCGACCAGGCGGATAAGAACGTCATGCACAATGTGATCACGACCTACGACCATGCCCTGACCCAGCCGTGGACCGTGGACAAGCATTACCTGCGGGTGCAGGATAAGGACGTCATCTTCTACGAAAACGAATGCAGCGAGAACAATCAGCACGTGATCATCGGCCATGAGGGCTATTACCTCAGCGCCGACGGCTATCTGATGCCGGTCAAGAAGGGTCAGGCGCCACCGGACCTTCGCTATTTCAAGTAAGCCACAGATGCGGCGTTGGGCCCGTCCGGCCGCGATGGCGGCGCTCGCCTTCTTGGCGCTGAGCACGGACGCGTCGGCGCAAACCTATCCGGCCCGGCCGGTGCGCATGGTGCTGGCGTTCTCGGCCGGCGGCACCATCGACGCGCTCGGGCGCATCCTGGCGCAGAAGCTCTCCGAGCGCTGGGGCCAGTCCGTGGTTGTCGACAACCGCGGCGGCGCGGCCGGCAACCTCGGCGCCATCGCGGCCGCGCAGGCGCCGCCCGACGGCAGCACCATTCATCTCGGCGCCCAGTCGCTCGCCACCAACGTCACCATGGCGCCGGTGCCGAATTTCGATCCGCGCCGCGATCTCGTGCCGGTCATCGCGGTCGCGACCGCGCAGGACGTGCTGATGGTGCCGCCCGACTCCCCCGCCCACAGCCTGCCCGAATGGATCGCCTACGCGAAGGCGCATCCGGGCGAGCTCAACTATGCGTCGCTCGGCACCGGCTCGAGCGGACATCTGGCGACCGTGCTGTTTGCGCGGGTGACCGGCCTCCGGCTCGAGCACGTGCCCTATACGTCCATTTCGCAGGCCGTGACCGACATCGTGGCGGGGCGGATCTCGGTTTGGCTCGCGACGCTGGGCGGCCATCTCGGCAATATCCAGTCCGGCCGGGTGCGGGCGCTGGCGGTCTCGGGCCCGGCGCGGGCGCCATCCCTGCCGGCGGTTCCGACCTTCGCGGAAGAGGGTGTCGCTTCGCTGACGGAGTCCACCTGGTTCGGCATCTTCGTGCCCCGGGGCACGCCCGAGCCGATCATCGCCACGCTCAACCGCGACATGGAGCAGGTGCTGGCCGCGCCCGCCATGCGCGAACGCGCCGCCCAGCTCGGCTTTCGCCTGATCGGTGGCCCACCCGAGAAGCTCGCCGCCTTGCTGCAAAACGAAATCGCCAAATGGGCCGAGGTGGCGAAGACGGCGGGTTTGGCGGGGCCGTGAGCGGTGCTGGCGCTCCGCGTCCGGGAAAAGCATGCAAGCCTCGACCCACCGCGTCCGGGAAAAGCGCGGCCGCATAACACCTCCGCGCTGCGTGAACTTTCCTTTTCGGGGCGTTTCACCTAAGCACCGTTGCAACGAGAAAAAATCCCCAGGGAGAACGTCCGGGTGCTTGGAGGATTGATCGCGCTCCTGTCCGCTGCCACGTTCGCGTTCAACAATGCGAGCGTGCGGCGCGGCGTGCTCACCGGCTCGGTGCTGCAGGCGATGGCGATCACGGTTCCGATCGGGCTGCCGATCTCGTTCCTGGTCGCGGTCGTGACCGGCTCGCTCGCCGCCGTGGCGGGATTTTCATCGCGCGCGCTGGTCGCGCTCTCGCTCTCCGGCATCATGCATTTCGTCTGGGGACGCTACTGCAATTATCGCGCAACGCGGGCGATCGGCACCAACCTGGTGGCGCCGATCCAGCAGATCAATCTCATCTTCACCTTGCTGCTGGCGATCTGGATCCTGGGCGAGACGTTGACGCCACTGCGCGTGCTGGGAATTGCCCTGGTGCTGCTGGGTCCGAGCTTCACGCTGCGGGCCCGCGATGCCGAATCCGCGCCGCCGCTGCGCCCCAAGGCGCCACTTCGCCCCAAAGCACTTGGCGCGAATGCACTTGGCGCCGACGTCACCAGCCAGGATCTGGCGGGCAACCTGGCTGAAGAAAGCATCGCCACCGCGCCGTCGGCGTTCCGGCCCAGCTATGCGGAAGGCTATTTCTGGGCACTGTTGTCGGCAACCGGCTACGGCTTGAGCCCAATCCTGGTCCGCATCGGGCTCGAGGGCAAAGGGCTCGCCGTCAGCGTGGCGGGAAATCTGGTGGCGAGCCTCGCCGCGACAGCGGTGATGGGATTGTTCCTGTTGCCGCCGCGCCGGCTTGCGCACGCGCTCGCGGTCGGACGCGAGCCCGCCAAATGGTTCACGCTCTCGGGCATCCTGGTCGCCGTCTCGCAATTGTTTCTCTACATGGCGATGTCGATCGCGCCCGTGACGGTGGTGTCGCCCATCAATCGGCTTTCGATCCTGTT
>DASZKX010000181.1:0-4953 GCA_035552735.1 Xanthobacteraceae bacterium | reverse complement strand
ACCACTTCGCCCAATCGCGAAACGCTCAATCGAGAGGCCCTCAATCGGCTGCTGCGCTGGGGTCTGCGACCCGGATCGGCCGCCGCCATGACCTTTGCGGTCTGTTGCGTCATGGTGGCGCTCGGGGTGCGGTTGCTGTTTTGGCTGTTCCGGCCCGACCTCGCGATCTTCGCGACCTATTATCCGGCGGTGCTGCTGGCGACCGTCATCGGTGGCTGGCGGGCCGGAATGGTCGCCCAGGTCCTCGGCGGCATCGCGGCCTGGCTGTTCTTCGATCCGTCCTTCACGCCGCCGGCGCAGGCCTTCGGCGATCAAATCGGCGACTTCGCGCTATACGGCCTTTCGTCCGGCCTGATCATGTGGGCGTCCGAGCATTATCGGCGGCTCATCCGACGGCTCGACGAGGAGGAGCACTATCGGCGCCTGGTGGTCGACGAGCTCAAACATCGGCTGCGAAACAAGCTCGCGGTCGTGCACGCCATCCTGCGACACGAATTGCGCGATCACGAGGATATCCGCGCCGGCATCCTGGATCGCCTGAAAGCGCTGGCCGCGGCCGACGAGTTGCTGATGCGGCCGGATTGGGAGGTGGTGGATATCCGCGAGATCCTGTCGGCCGAATTTTCGCAATACGGCGAACAGCGCGTCAGCGCGCAAGGCGATCATGTCCGATTGCCGGCGAAACACGCCGCGACCCTTACGCTGATCTTTCATGAGCTCGCCACCAATGCGGCCAAGCACGGCGCCCTGAAGCTGCCCGGCGGCGAGGTCGCGATACGCTGGAGGCTGGACTCGGATATTCTCAGGATCGAATGGAGCGAGCGCGGCGGCCCGCCTGTCAGCACGCCGCAGCGCCGCGGGTTCGGGACCGGACTGTTCCGGCGCGCGCTCGATCCGTTCCACGGAACGATCGCGACGACATTCGCGCCGGCCGGCATTCGCTGCGAGATCAGCCTCGACATCACCGACCGGAGCAAGACCGGCGCCGGCCCCGCGCTACCGGTCATGCGGGAGCGGCTGTGGGGCGAGCGCGCGGCCTGAGCGATCAGCTGCCCGGCGGCCAGCCGCTTGCGACAAAGCAGCACATGCACGCGCCTTTCGAGCCGTTCAGAAGTTAGCTCCGCAGGACGCACCTTGCGTCCAGTGCTCGGGAGCGCGGCTCATGACCGAACCCAACCCAACCCCGGATTCCACAAAAACGAGCAATCCCAGCGATGCGTATCCACCGACGCGACCCGGCGCGTTGGTCATCATCATCGCGGTGAGCTTGTTCGTTGCCGTCTTGGGTCTGGAGAACTGGTCCGACATTTCGGCCCATTTTCCGCAGATCGAACAGGCGCTCGGCCTTTGAGATTGTTTGATCGGCTCTTTGTCGAATGAGCCAACTATTCGCAGCTCGCGGCAGCAGGTCGTCGAGACTGCAACCACCAGCGCGAGGTGGGCATCGGCTGCGCAATATCGATCAGGAATGCACCGGGGCAATCATCGGGCGGGCTGACAGGCCGGAATGAGGGCTTGCAGGCCCGGAAGACAGAGGATCTGAGGGAAGCCGGGCGAGGACGCGGGCTTCGGCTCGGGCGGCGCCAGCGGAAGCGGGGCCGGTTGCCGCGCAACCCGCACGTTCCGGACCGGCGGGGCGACATCTTCCGGCGCGGGACCGGGGGCGCGCTCGGGCGCGGCAATTGCGGCATCCGTCCCCTGACGCAACTTCCTGGCGTCGCGATTCATCTCCAGGCAGGTGAGCACCTCGACATAGGAGGCGGTTCGCTCCGTGGTCGACATGCGCACACAGCGCGTGCGGTCCGCGGATTCGAACTCGTCCCACTTCTTGGCGAGCTGGTCGCGGGCCGCCTTCTCGTCCTTGATGCAGACCGCGCCATCGTCCTTGACGCCGAGGCTCTGGGCTGCGCCGTCACGGCAGATGGGCTCGAAGTTGAGGTCCGGAACGCGGTCCACGACCGCGACCAACAGATGGCCACCGACCAACATCGCGGGAAACAGGATCATCGCCAGGTCCTTGCCGGGAGAGATATCAATCGCACCGCTGCATCATATACCCCTTGGGCGATTGGCGCGCTACCGCAGCCACTGGCGCGCGTCAGAAGGTTGTGGCTGGCCAGAATCCCGCACCTGAGCTAGCATCGAGGCCAAGAACACCACAAACGCGGAAAGGGAAACGACATGACGGGCAACCTCGGACGGCGAGGCGTGTTGCAGGCGGGCGCCACCATGCTGGGCGCCGCGATGATGCCGGGAAAGGTCCTGGCGCAGGCCCAGAAGGACGCGCCCGGCAAGACCGGCTACGAGTTCCTGGTCAAGGATCTGGTCTATCAGCGCAACGGCGCCAAGGCGCGGCTGGCGCGGCTTTACCAGCCGAGCGGCAGCGGACCGTTTCCGGCGGTGCTGCAGGTCCACGGCGGCGCCTGGACCAACAAGAACCGCACCGACGGCCAGAACACCGCGCTCGACCTGGCGGCCGCCGGCATCGTGGTCCTATCGATCGATTTTCGCAATTCGCCCGAGGCGCCCTACCCGGCTTCCCTGCAGGACATCAACCTCGGCATCCGCTGGCTCAAGGCCCATGCGGGCGAGTTCGGCAGCAGCGCCGACCGGGTCGGCGCCTACGGCACCTCGAGCGGCGGCCATCAGGCCTTGCTCGCCGCCATCCGTCCCGAGGATCCGCGCTACCGGGCGCTGCCGCTGCAGGAAGCACCCGACATGGACGCCAAGCTCGCCTTCGTGGTCTCGGGCTGGGGCGTGCTGTTCCCGCTCGAGCGCTACAAGCTCGCCAAGGCGCAGGGCCGGCCGGACCTCACCGTGAACCACGACACCTTCTTTGGCAGCGAAGCGACCCAGCTCGAAGCCACGCCGGCGCTCATCATCGAGAGCGGCGAGAAGGTCTATCTGCCCCCTGCCTTCGTGTTCCAGGGCACCAAGGACGAATGGACCACGGTCGAGCTCGCGCAGCGCTTCGCCGCCGACTATCGCGGTGCCGGCGGCACCTTGGATTTGCTGCTGCTCGATGGCGCGCACCATACCTTCGTCAACGAGCATCCGTTCGATCCCAATTCCATCAAGGCGGTCGGCGCGGCGATTGCCTTCATCAAGAAATACGGCTCGCCGCGCCAAGCGCAGCGCTGAACCGCGTCAATCCTTTGCCTGTCCCGGACGCGGTGCAGCGCGCAGCTCTTGCGGAGCGGTGCACGGCTGATCCGGGACCGTTCCACACGCCGGAGTCCGGAACGATCCCGGGTCTGCAGCGCACCACTACAAGCGCGTTCACGCGCGTCTTCGACGCGCTATGGCAGTGCTGCCCTGCGCCCGGGAAAAGTTCAAGCGATCGTTCCTTTCAGGTTCGCCCGTGTCGAGTCATGGAGCCACCATGACCGACACCGATGCGGACCCGATCGACGACCGCGACCGGATGATTGCCGGCAAGGTTGCTTGGCGGCTCGCGCCGTTGCTGATGCTCTGCTACTTCGTCGCCTTCCTGGATCGCGTGAATGTCGGTTTCGCGGCGCTTGCCATGAATGCGGATCTCGGTTTCAACGGGACCATTTTCGGTTTTGGCGCCGGCATCTTCTTCATCGGCTATTTCTTCTTCGAGGTGCCGAGCAACCTGGTGCTGGAGAAGGTCGGGGCGCGCGTCTGGATCGCGCGCATCATGTTTACCTGGGGTTTGGTTTCCGCCGCCACCGCGCTGGTCTGGAACGCGCCGAGCTTCTACGCGGCCCGCTTCCTGCTGGGCGCCGCCGAGGCCGGCTTCTTTCCGGGCGTCGTGCTCTACCTCACCTATTGGTTTCCGGCGCAGCACCGCGCCAAGATGGTCGGCCTGTTCATGGCGGCGGTCCCGGTGTCGGGCGTGATCGGCGCGCCGCTGTCGGGCTGGCTCTTGGGCCTCGACGGCACGTTCGGCCTGCGCGGCTGGCAGTGGCTCTTCATCCTCGAGGGCCTGCCCTCGATGCTGCTGAGCGTGGTGGTCTGGCGCTGCCTCACCGACCAGCCATGCGACGCAGGCTGGCTGACGGCGAGCGAGCGCACATGGCTCGAGGCAACGCTCGCGCGCGAGCGGGCGCACCGCGAGTCCGTGCACAAGTACCGGCTTGCCGAGGCGCTCGGCGACGGCAGGGTGCTGAGGCTCGGCCTGCTCTATCTCGGGCTCGTCACCGGCCTCTACGGGGTGACGTTCTGGCTGCCGCAGATCGTCAAGGGTTTCGGCGGGGTGAGCAATCTCGAGGTCGGCTTCATCGTGGCGGTGCCCAATCTCGCCGCCGCCATCGTGATGGTGCTCTGGACGCGCCATTCGGACCGGACGCGGGAGCGGCCCTGGCACGTGGCCTTGCCGGCCTTCGCGGGTTGCCTGGGGCTCGTCGCCAGCGCCACGGTGAGCAATCCCATCCTCTCGACGCTCGCGCTCGGCGTCGCGTTGATCGGCATCTATGCCGCCATCGCGACCTCCTGGACGCTGCCGACCGCGTTCCTGACCGGCACGGCCGCGGCCGGCGGCCTCGCGCTCATCAACTCGATCGGCAATCTCGGCGGCTTCTTGGGCCCCTACTTCATGGGCTGGGTCAAGACCGCGACCGGCGACTATTCGGTCGCGGTCCTGCTCATCGGCATCGGGCTCGCGCTCGCCGGGCTGATCGCGCTTCGCATGCGCCAGGCGGTCGCCGACGAGCGTCCGGTGGTTGCGGTCCCGGCCGGGCGACCGAGCTGATTCTGAAAGAACCTTGCGGGTCGTATGATTCTCGTTCTTAATCGTCCTTCGGCAGCGCGAACACGTAGAGCGCGTTGCTGCCGCGCACCGTCCTGACGCTGGGCGCCATCTCGAGCAGGTTGCGGGTGCCGGATTGGCCTTCGCCGGTGAAGATGGCGACATATTGCTTGCCGTTGACCGCGTAAGTGATGGTCGATGTCATCACCATGCCGCCGACGATCGATTCCCACAGCACC
>DASZKX010000180.1:0-2987 GCA_035552735.1 Xanthobacteraceae bacterium | reverse complement strand
CTGGTGGCGGCCGAATTCGTCGCCACCAAGGCCGGCATCGGCTACCTGATCTGGAACTCGTGGGAGCTTCTGCAGGTCGACGTGATGTTCGTCGGCATCGTGACGATCGGGATCCTCGGCCTGATCAGCTCGGCGCTGTTTCAGGAGATCGAGCGTAAGGTGATCCCATGGAAGGGGGAGTGAGAACGATCGTTCCAGTGCCGTCGCCTTCTACTGCCGATGCCACAGGGCCGGACCATCCGCACCCGTGATCTCGACGCTGTGGGCGTCGACCGCATGGTAGGTGCCGACGCTGGATTGACCGGTCATGGCTGAGGTCGTGCGCCATTGCTGGTTGGCGATCGCGCAGCTGCCGGTGTCCTCGGCCCGCCCCTGATAGTGGTAGGTGCCATCCGGATTGTTCTCGATCGTCAGCGTCCATGTCACGCCGCCCTGGACGATGGTGGCGCGCCAAATCCCGAGCATGACCGGATTCGCCTGATTGACAGGAGCCGTCGGCTGCGCCGGCCGGAACGTGGCGGTTCCGGTGGCGCTCGTCACCTCGATCGCCGCGGTGCCGGCCGCGCGGTAAGTGCCGGTACGCACGCGGCCGGTCTTGCCGCCGACCGTCCGGTACCGGCCGTTGGCGGCCTGGTAGCGGCCATATTCCTCCTGGGTGGTGACCGACTGATAGGTTCCATCAGCAGAGACCGAATAGACGTAGTGCCAATCGTAGTCGTCATTCGCGCTGTCGTGCACGAAGGTCCCGACCAGGAGCGGATCGATGGCGGCCTTGGCTTGAACGGCAGGCGGCGCAGGTGGCTGCGGACTTGAAACGGGTGCCGGCAGCGGCGCTTGCGTGACGCCGAGCCGCCAGATCCCGACGCCCGCCGCCACCGCCGCCACAAGGCTCGTGATCGCCACGATCGCCCGGATGCGACGATTCAGCGATCCCGATGGAGCCGCCGGCACACCGCCGCCCGATGCCGTGACGAGCCGCGGGGGCGTGGGGTCGATTTGAAGAAGGGTCTTCACGGTCTCCGCAAGGCGCCGCAGATGGGCTTCCAGCGGCGGCGTCAACGCGTCGAGCCAATGGACCGTTCCGATGAAATATTCCAGCGAATGCGTGGGCGTGATGTCCTGGATTCGCAACGGGATGATGGGTATCCCCTTGCTCACGGCCCGTTCGACCTCTCTGCGAATCTGCGGGGACTCGTTGGCATTCGCGGAGAAGATCAAGATCATGACGCGGCATTGATTGATGGCGAGGACGATGGCCTCGCCCCACTCCACGCCCGGCACAATGTCACGCGGTGCGATCCAGCAGCGAATCCCCGATGCCTCGAGCGCCGCACAAGTCGCATCGGCCGGCGCCTTGTCGAGGCTCGAATAGCTGATGAACGCGTCGTAGGACATTTGGCGAAAGATGAGATACCGCCCGCGAAGCGTCAAGAACGACGCAAATCAAGCAATTTGACGTTGGCCCGACCCCTCACCTCCCGGCCGCATAGCCCTGCATGCCGCGCGGATTGGCGGCGGCGCGGCGGCGGCGGCCGTCGCGGGCGGCGGCGGTGAGGCGGCCCTCGGACCAATCGGCCTCGACCTCGACGATGTGCCCGCGGCGCTCGAGCTCCCGGATGGTCTCCTTCGGCATGCGGCCTTCCACCACCAGCACGCCCGGGCGCGCCTCGCGCGGCCAGAACGATGACGGAAAATGCTCGGAATGCCAGGCCGGCGCATCGATCGCCTGCTGCAGGTTCATGCCCGCATGGGCGTGGCGCAGCAAGAGCTGCGTGGTCCACTGGTCCTGCTGGTCGCCGCCGGGCGTGCCCCAGGCGAGGTAGGGCTCGCCGTCGCGCAGCGCCATCGTGGGGGTGAGCGTGGTGCGCGGACGCTTGCCGGGCGCGAGCGCAGCCGGATGGCCGTCCTCGAGCCAGAACATCTGGGCGCGGGTGCCGAGGCAGAAGCCGAGCTCGGGGATCACCGGCGAGGATTGCAACCAGCCGCCCGACGGCGTCGCCGACACCATGTTGCCGGCCCGGTCCACGATATCGAAATGGACCGTGTCGCCGCGCACCACGCCCGAATTGGTGATAGAGGCCGTTGCGCCCACCTTCTCATCATGCGTCCAGGCGGCGCGCCCGACGGTCGGCTCGCCGGCGCCGGCGCCGCCCGTCACGCTGCCGTGGGCACGTAGCCCGAGCGCCTTGCCGAAACCCGCCACGGTGCCGGGCCGCAATTCACCCGAGGCCTGGGCGCCGATGAGCTTGCGGCGCGCCGCGTTGTATTCGTCCGACAGCAGGATCTCCATCGGCACGTCGACGAATTTGGGATCGCCGTAGAAGGTCTCGCGGTCCGCATAGGCGAGCTTGCTGCATTCGACCAGCGTGTGGATGAAATCCGCGCTGGTGGGATCGGCACCGTCGAGATCGAAGCCTTTGAGCAGCGCCAGTTGCTGCAGCATCACCGGGCCCTGGTTCCAGGGCCCGGCCTTGCAGACCGTGTAGCCGTCATAGTCGTAGGTGAGCGGCGCCTCGACCGGCGGCTGCCAAGCAGCCATGTCGACGCCGGTGAGGACGCCGCGATGGGGCGTGCCGCTGGTGTCCATCACGTCCTGGGTACGACAGAAGCGGTCGATGGCGTCCGCCACGAAGCCTTGCGACCAGGCCCGGCGCGCCGCATCGATCTGATGCTCGCGACTGCCGCCCGCGGTCTGCGCTTCACGCAAGATGCGCCGGTAGGTTTCGGCATGGCCACGGTTGGTGAACAGGGTGCCGGGCTGCGGCACCCGGCCGCCCGGCAGATAGACGGCGGCCGAGGTCGGCCAATGCTGGCGGAACAGCTCTTCGACGCTCGCGATCGTGGCGCTGGCGCGCTCGACCAGCGGATGGCCCTCGGTGGCGTAGGAGAGCGCGGGCCCCAGCACGTCGGCGAGCGATAGGGTGCCGTAGTCGCGCAACAGCAGCATCCAGGTCTCGAAGGTGCCGGGCACGCAGGCGGCAAGCAGA
>DASZKX010000179.1:0-7715 GCA_035552735.1 Xanthobacteraceae bacterium | reverse complement strand
TGCGAATTAAGGCCCTGCCCGAGGGCACTATCGTCACGCTCGTCAATCAGAAGGGCATTGTCATCGCGCGCAGCGTGGATGGGGCGCGCTGGATCGGTCGCGATGCCAGCTCTTGGCAGCACCTGGCGAAACACTTTGCCGAAAAGGAGGGGAGCGACGTCGGGTCATGGTCCGAAGGCGCCGGCGAGCGCGTGACCGCGTTCACCACGGCGCACCAGGCCCCCTGGCTGGTCGTCGTCGGGCTGCCGAAGAATGCGGTCTTCGCCATGGTGGTCTTCCGGCTGGCGATGGCCGGCCTCTTCCTCATCGCGACCCTCGTCATCGGCTTCGGCATCGCCTGGGCTTTCTCCGGACGCCTCATCGAGCCGTTGCGGCAGCTGGGCAAGGACGCCTCGCTGCTGGCGTCGGGCGAGCTCGGGCACCGCAGCGCGGTGCATTCGCGCGACGAGGTCGGAACGCTCGCCGACGACTTCAACCGGATGGCGATGGCGCTCGATCGCCGCGCCCGGGAGGCACACACTGCGGCTGACGAGCTTCGGCAGGCGAAGGATACGCTGGCCGCGGTCATCGACGCTTCCCCGGTTGCGATCGTCTGCTGCGATCTCCAGCGCAAGACCATGCTTTGGAACCGCACCGCGGAAGAAATGTTCGGATATACGGCCGAGGAGATGATGGGCCTACCGAGCCGGCTGACGCCGCCGGACGCGGCTGCGGAGTCGAAGGGCCTGTTCGAGCGGGCTGCCAGCGGCGAGACGATCCGAAACCGGGAAGGTGTGCGGCTGCGCAAGGACGGCATCGCGGTCCAGGTCAGGGTCGCGGCGGCGCCGATGTACAATCTGGACGGCACCGTGCGCGGCGTCGCGCGCGCCTACGAGGACATCACCGAAAGCAAGCGCGCGCAGGAGCAGCTCAGCCGGCTCGCTCACTATGACCCGCTGACCGGTCTTCCCAATCGGCTGTCCTTGCAGAAGGTGCTCGGGCGCCTGCTGGCCGGCTGCCAACAGAGCCCGGTGGCGATCGCGCTGTTCGATCTCGACGGCTTCAAGGACGTCAACGACACGCTGGGTCATTCGACCGGCGATCAGCTGCTCATCGAAGTCTGCCAGCGCTTCGTCGAGGTCATCGACGAGATCGCGCGGGTCGCCAAGGTGTGCCGGCTCGGCGGCGACGAGTTCGTCATCATCGTCCCGGATTGTGGAGATCCGCGGGTGATCGCGGAGATCGTCGACCTGGTCCTGCAGCGGCTCAAGGAACCCTTCGACGTCAACGGCAACGTCCTGCATCTCGGCTGCAGCGCCGGCATCGCGATCGCGCCGAATGACGCCGCGCAAGCCGACGAGCTCATCGCCAATGCGGACCTGGCGCTGTATCAGGCCAAGTCCGAGGGCGGCCAGACCTACCGCTTCTTTCTGCCGGCATTGCGGGCCCGGGCGCAGGCCCGGCGCGGGCTCGGCGTCGAGCTGCGGCGCGCCTATGCCGAGAACGAGCTCGAGCTGTTCTATCAGCCGCAAATCCGTCTTGCCGACAATGCGGTGGTGGGGGCCGAGGCGCTCTTGCGCTGGCGCCACCCGGAGCGTGGGCTGATCGCGCCGGCCGCCTTCATCGACGCGCTCGCCGAATCCTCGATCGCGCCCGAGGTGGGCCGCTGGATCATCACCACCGCCTGCGAGCAGACCGCGGCCTGGCATGGCGCCGGGCTCATGCTCAAGCGCATCGGCGTCAACCTGTTCCCCGCCCAGGCCCACAGCCAGGATCTCCTGAAGGACGTCGAGGACGCGCTGCGGTCGACCGGCTTGCCGGCCAATGCGCTCGAGCTCGAGATCACCGAGAATGCCGCCCTCAACTTCGAGGATTCGAATACGACGCTGCGGAAGGTGCAGGCCATGGGGGTGCGGCTCGCCTTCGACGATTTCGGCACCGGCTACGCCTCGCTGAACCATCTGACGCGCTTCCCGATCTGGCGCATCAAGATCGATCGCAGCTTCGTGAACAGAGTCACCAACAGCGTCGAGGATGCCGCCATCGTGCGATCGCTGATCGCGATGGCGCATAATCTCGGCCTGCGGGTCGTCGCCGAGGGCGTCGAGACCGAGGCGCAAGCCGCGTTCCTGCTGAAGGAGAGCTGCGAAGAGGCGCAAGGCTATTTGTATGCCAAGCCGCTGCCGGTTGCCGAATTCGAGGCCTATTTGAAGGGACGCTACCTCGCTCTGGCGTCCGAGGGGCTGCCCGGCAGCGGCGCAGACCGCAGCCGCGGAGGTGCCGCGAAGTCGCCGACGCGGCGCAAGCTGCGCAGAATTTGAAAGAGCCGACGCCTTGCCGACCGCAGGGGCGCGCCTTAAGGGCGGCCCTCGTGGCCGCCCTTGAGCAGGACCCCGGAGGGCGGCGGTCCGGTGGTCCGGCTTCTTGCCCCTCAAGCCCGAAAGAGGCATCCTTGATCGCGGGACCGGCCGCCCTCGAGCGTGGCCGGTTAAGCCGTCTGATCAGGACGATCGAAAAGGCCAAGGGAGGATCCGCATGAGCAAGCACGATGAAGCGCGCCGCGCATTTCTCAAGAGCGCTGCCGCAGGGGCGGGAGTCCTTGCGGGGACCGGACTGGTTGCGGACGCCATGGCCAAGCCGGCGCACGAGAAGCGCAAGACCGCGGCCGCCGACGCGGCCGAATCCCCGGCGGCGCACATGCACGCCAGCGGGGACGGGCACGGCGCCTTCTTCAACGACGAGGATGCGGCGACCGTCGGGGCCTTCGCCGAGCGGCTGATGCCCGGGGCGCCCGGCCTGCCGGGCGCGCGCGATGCCGACGTGCTCAACTACATCGATCTGGCGCTGGCCGGCGCCTACGAGGACATGCAGGATTTCTACCGGCGCGGGCTCGCCCAGCTCGAGGCCTTTTGTCAGCAGGCCCATCAGGCGTCGTTCGCGCGGCTCGATCCGGCGCGCCAGGATGCGGTGATCACCGCGCTCGAGGAAGGCAAGGCCGGCGGCTTCACCTGGCCGACCGCGCAGGCCTTCTTCAACACCCTGCGCACGCACACGATGGAAGGCATGTTCGCGGACCCGGTCTATGGCGGCAACAAGGATTTTGCCGGCTGGCGCCTGGTCGGCTTTCCGGGCGCGCAACCGCTGTTCACCACGGCGGACATGCAGAGCAAGGATGCCTTCACGCGCATCCCCATCACCGGGCTGCAGTCGCAGGCCAAGGCCCCCTCGAAGAGGATATGAGCCATGGCGACCGAAAAGACGGACGTTGTCATCGTCGGCGCGGGCGCGGCCGGCGGAATCCTCGCCGCCGAGCTCGGCAAGGCCGGCATGAAGGTGATCGGGCTCGAGCGCGGCCCGCGCCTCAAGACCGCCGATTTCCAATTGGACGAGCTGCGCTATTTCCAGCGCCAGGATCTGCGTCCCAACGTCAAGCGCACGCCCGTCACCTGGCGGCCGAACCCCAATACGCGCGCGCGCCCCACGCCGAACCAGAACAACGGCAACCAGGCCGGCGGCGGCACCGTGCATTACGGCGCGCTGTCCTGGCGCCTGCACGAGGGCGATTTCCGCGCCCGCTCGCAAACCATCGAGCGTTACGGGGCGGCCGCAATCCCGGAGGATTCCTCGTTCACGGATTGGCCGTTGAGCTACCAGGATCTCGAGCCGTTCTATGACCGCGCCGAATACGAGCTCGGCGTCTCCGGCAAGGCCGGCAATCTGCAGGGCCAGAAGGTCGCCGGCGGCAATCCGTTCGAGGCGCCGCGCAAGCGCGACTATCCGCTGCCGCCGCTGCAGGTGGACCAGGCCGGCGCGATCTTCGAATCCGCCGCCCACAAGCTCGGCCACCACCCGTTCTCCTCGCCGCGCGCGATCCTCTCGCAGACCTATCAGAACCGGCCGGCCTGCGCCTATTGCAGCTTCTGTCAGTCGTTCGGCTGCTTCATCGGCGCCAAATCGAGCATCCTGGTCACCAAGCTGCCGGAGGCCGACGCGACCGGCAATTTCAAGCTCATCACCGGCGCCATGTGCCACCGCATCAACAGCGACAACAGCGGGCGCGCCACCGGCGTGTCGTATTACGGGCCGGATGGCTCCGACAACACGATCGAGGCCGAGCTCGTGATCGTGGCGCCGTTCATCTACGACAATACCCGCCTGCTGCTGCTGTCGAAGACCGAGAAGTTTCCCAACGGCCTCGCCAATTCGAGCGGGCAGGTGGGCAAGCACATCATGGCGCATATCGGGGCGCGGGTGTTCGCCACCTTCGACGACCGGCACGCCAACATCTTCATGGGGCCGAGCGCGCAGCGGCACAGCCTCGACGACTTCAACGCCGACAATTTCGACCATGGCGGCCTCGGCTTCATCCGCGGGGCGCAGATCTCGGTCGTTCCGGCCGCTCTCGAGGCCGGCCCGATCGGCACCGCCATGGGCCTGCCGCCGCCTCCCGGCACGCCGGGCTGGGGCGCCGCCTATCGGGATTTCCTGGCCAAGAGCTTCACGCGCTACGTCGGCATCACGGCGCAGACCGAGAATCTGCCCTATGCGGACCAGACCATCGATCTCGATCCCGACCTACGCGACATCTGGGGCTTGCCGGCGCCGCGCATGACCTACGATTGGCGGCGGCCCAATGAACGCGCCCGCATCGACTTCCTGTTCGGCAAGCTGGAGGAGATCGCGCGCGCGAGCGGAGCCACCAAGGTGTGGCGCGCGCCCACCGGGCAGGGCGCGCCCGGCGCCCACCACGAAGGCGGCACCCGCATGGGCAGCGATCCCAAGACCTCGGTGGTGAACCGCTACGGCCAGAGCTGGGACATTCCCAATCTTTTCATCATCGGCAGCTCGACCTTCCCCACCATGGGGGCCGGCTTCAACCCGACGCTGACCATCCAGGCGCTCGCCTATATGAGCGCCGACGCGATCGTCAATCGCTACAAGAAGAATCCCGGCCCGCTGGGGTAGGGGGAGGGAGTTGTACTGCGTACGGTCCGAATACCGGATGGCACGATTCCCGAAAATGCTCTAGGATGCCACCCACCTCCCGAGGCGGCCTACTTCATCAGAATCATTTCTCGCGTGCGCCGTTGTCGCAAGACCATCACCCCGGAGAACGGGGGAGCTAGCTCTAGGAACCACGCACAAGGAGAGACTCAATGACCCTTCGGAACGTCACTCGAAATCTGGCTGTCGGGATTGCGGCGGGCATCGCGTTGATCGCCACCCAGTCCGCCTGGGCGGCGGATGACCGAGGCTCCGTGCAAGGCGTCGTCAACGACGCCGCCGGCAAGCCCGTCACCGGCGCCATGGTGAAGCTGAAGAATGCGGAGCGGCGATTGACCTTCATGGTCCCAAGCCAGGACCAGGGCCGCTTCGAGGCGAAGGATCTGCCGATCGGCCAATACACCGTACAAGGCGTCGGCGGCGGCTTCCAGAGCGGCATCTCGGCGCCCGTGAGCGTCACCGCGAACCAAAGCGCCAAGGCCGATGTCGCGCTCACCAATGCGCGCGGCCCGCAGCTGCCGCCGGCTTGGCCGCAACGCATTCCGGAAGCGCTGGCCGACAAGGCCTCCAAGGACTTCAACGACCTGCCGGCGGGCGACAACAAGATGCTGGTCGCCCAGAGCTGCACGCCGTGCCATGACGTGCAGCGCATCATGGTCAAGCGCTCCGATGAAGATAACTGGAATCACATCGTGGCCCGCATGCGGGCCCGCATGGCGGCGGCGAGCCAGCCGGGAGTCAGCGACGAGGACGCCAAGAAGATCGTGGCCTATCTGTCGAGCAGCTTCAAACCGGTGCAGCCCTACGATCCCAACAGCCGTCTGCCGACCGAATTGTTGCAAGGCAAGGCGCTGAAATATCGCGCCGTGACCTACGATCTGGCCGATCATTTCGCCGAGCCGCACGACGTCGCGATGGATCCGCAGGGCAATGCCTGGGTCGGCGAGCGCGCCGGACGCGTGGGCCGCTTCGATCCCCGCACCCTCGAGTTCGTCGAGTTCAAGACGCCGCCCGGGCCGGCGGCGGAGGATCGCCAGAGCCTCGGCAATCCGCAGATCGACGCGCGCGGCATCATGTGGGTGCCGGATGGTCCCAACAATCGCTGGCTGAGCTTCGACACCAAGACCGAGCAGTTCGTCGCCTACGCCTGGCCGCGCGGCATGGCCGGGGGCGCCGGCGGCAACAGCATGGCGCTCCATCCGGATGGCACGATCTGGGCCACCGGCGCCAACAAAGAGGTGCGGATGCTCGATCCGAAGTCCGTGACGTTCAAGGCCTATCCGTCCCCGAGCGCCAAGCCCGGCAGTCCGGCTCCCGGCGCCTACGGGTTGGCGGTCGCAGGCGACGGCTCGGTGTGGTGGGCCGAGGATGAGATCGACAAGATGGCGCGCGTCGATCCCGCCACCGGCAAGGTCGAGGAGTTCACCATTCCGGACGTCGGCGGCCATGCCTTCCCGCGCCGTATGAACACCGATGCGAACGGCGATCTGTGGGTGGCGCTGTGGGACGCCGGCAAGCTGATGAAGATCGACTACAAGACCAAGGCGATGACCGTCTACACACCGCCCTCGAAGACCGGCGGCAATTATTCGGTGATCGTGGACAAGAAGAGCGGCTACATCTGGGTCAGCGAGCATCAGGTCGATAAGATCGCCCGCTTCGATCCCAAGACGCAGGAGTGGGTCGAGTTCCCGCTGCCGGAGGCGGAGAGCGATCCCCGCAGGCTCGATATCGATCCGACCAACCCGAACCGCATCTTCTTCAGCGGGAATACGCCCGGCCGTGTGGGCTTCGTGGAGCTTCTCCAGTAGACGCGGGCAGCCGCAATAGGCCGGGAGTCGAAAGCACTCCCGGTAGTGCGATCCGATGACGATCATCCGCTCCCGAGTTGCTCGGGGGCGGATTTTTTTCTGGCGCTGCGAATGAAGCGGGCTCGATCGCGTGCCGCCAATGTCGGAACGCGGCAGTATCGTACCGATTACCGTAACGTGATACTGCCGAATTGCTCTCCAACCAATTTCCATCAGGGTTGGACCCGACACGCGGAATCTTTTTTTTACCCCATTTCCGACATCAGCGGTCGTTACTGAAACGCCGCGCCCGAACGGGGGCGCAGCTTGCTCGGGGCGCACCTCTTGCCGCCGGTTGGAATCTTGCTTTGACTGTCATGCAGGCGCCGGTGGAGCGGACTTGAAGTTGCGAGCCCCGGTCTCGAGTGATCTCATCCTGGTGGTGATCCGCTGCATGTTTGGTCAGATATCTCGTGCGTGGGAGACGAGTATGAAGCGGCGTCCTCCAAATGTGGAATGGATCAAGAAGGTGCTTGCCGATCTGGAGCGTGATCCCGGCAATCCGCAGATTGCGGACCTGATGGATCGTGGAGCGGACGCGCTGGCCGTGACCGCGCCGGAGCCGGTGTACGGGCTGCAGTCGGCGCGGGAACCGTTCGAATGAGGAGCTCGAGCGTCGGAACCATATTCCGCATGCGGTGTTTGTGGCATGGGGGACGATACGGGTGGAAGGACGAGGCTTGGCCCATGGACGCTGTGCAGGATCATCCGCTCCGCAAGTCCGCGACGGAATTCTCCTGCCGGGCTTGCGGCTCGCCGGCCGTGGTCTATCCGGATCGGCTCAGCGATGATGCGCCGGTCAAATGCCAGCGCTGTCGGACCGTCCTTTGCACGCTGGGCGAATTCAGGCTCGCGGCCGAGCCGGGAATGGGCGGCATATAG
>DASZKX010000178.1:0-27358 GCA_035552735.1 Xanthobacteraceae bacterium | reverse complement strand
CCACTCGACAGGCAGGGCGTATGGGCCCCTGGCTGCGCAGGAACGCCATCTGGCGTTGCTCCAGATTGATTGCTGAATTGAAAACCGGTGTTCGTCCTGCGTTCCAAAGGAACGAACAGGGGGCAGGCGATTCGCGCGCGGCCTCCAGTAAACAAACCGTGCATGCCGCGGAACTGGAATTACTTTTTCGCCAATTCCATCACGTGGTTCTCGCCGTCTTTCGCGTCGTATACCACCACGTTCACGATCGGATGGCCGGTCTTGATCGCCATCGCGGCCTTCTCGGCAGCTTCATAGGTTGCGAATGACGCCTTGGTCTGCCGGTCCACCAGCAGGCGGAATTGGCCGACCTCCGGCCGCTTGCGCCGGCCCAGCAGCTCGGGCACGGGCTCTTCAGCGACGGCGTCGGGCTGCGCCAGGCTGATGGTCTTGCTCTTGCGCCGCCCCGCCAGATCCGGCGCGGCCTCTTCCGGAGACGGCTCGGGTTGAGCCAAGCCCAGGGTTTTGTTGTCTTGTCGTGGCATTGGTCGATATTCCTTTACTGGATCGTCGTTTCATCGGTGTTGCTGTTTCATCAGTGTGTTTGCTGCACTGGTGTTATTGTTTTTTGTTTTTTTCGCGGTCGTTCGCAGTTGTTCGCGGGTTTTTCGCTAATGCGCGCGGCAGCCCGCAGCCCGCATCCCGCCCGCCGGGGTGACCGCAATGGCATGCACCCCGATCAGATGTGGTGGCCCTTCAAGACAAGGTCAACATCGCGCTGAGCCTCGCTCGTTTCGATGCCGTATCTCGAAACGATCTTTTGCACCAGATCGTCCCGGTCCCTGAGGGCGGACAGATCCTGCTCGGAGAACTTGCCCCACTTGGCTCCGACCTCGCGGCGGACCGTTCGGCTGGCCTCGGCGAAGCCGTCAAGGCTTGCCACGTTGCTACCGGCATGAGCCTTGGAGGCCGCCTTGGTGGTGGATGCCTCCAAATATATGCAAAACATGAATGAAATGACTACTCCGGAAGGCAGATGGCGAATGTAAACATAAACAGCGAAAAAAACAGCCCCAGCACCAAAGATATCTGGGCAAAGCCGGAGTCGCTGCTGCGGCCGGATCGCGGCTTTTCAGTGTTCCAGGTAGCTTCGCAGCGTCCGTGACCGTGACGGATGCTTGAGCTTACGCAATGCCTTGGCCTCGATCTGGCGGATGCGCTCGCGCGTCACCGAGAACTGCTGGCCGACCTCCTCAAGCGTGTGATCGGCGTTCATGCCGATTCCGAAGCGCATGCGCAGGACGCGCTCCTCGCGCGCCGTGAGCGAGGCGAGCGCCTGCGTCATCGTATCGCGCAAGTTCGATTGGATGGCGGCGTCGATCGGCAGAACCGCGTTCTTGTCCTCGATGAAATCGCCGAGATGGCTGTCCTCCTCATCGCCGACCGGCGTCTCCATGGAGAGCGGCTCCTTGGCGATCTTCAGGGTCTTGCGCACCTTCTCGAGCGGCATGCCGAGCTTCACGGCCAGCTCCTCGGGTGTAGGCTCGCGGCCGATCTCGTTGAACAGTTGCCGGCTGGTGCGCACGACCTTGGTGATGGCATCGGTCATGTGCACCGGAATGCGGATGGTATGGGCCTGATCGGCGATCGAGCGGCTGACCGCCTGCCTGATCCACCAGGTCGCGTAGGTCGCGAACTTGTAGCCGCGCCGGTACTCGAACTTGTCGACCGCCTTCATCAGGCCGATATTGCCTTCCTGGATCAGGTCGAGGAACTGCAGGCCGCGATTGGTGTATTTCTTGGCGATCGAGATGACGAGGCGCAGGTTGGCCTCCACCATCTCCTTCTTGGCTTGACGCGCCTCGCGCTCGCCCTTCTGCACCATCTGCACGATCTTGCGGAACTCGCCGATCTCCAGACCGGTCTCGCCGGCGAGCGCATGGATCTCGTGGCGGTGCTGGTGGATTCTGTCCGTGTCCCGGGCGACGAGATTCTTCCAGCCCTTGGCGGGCAGCTTGGATACCCGCGCGAGCCAGCGCGGATCGAGCTCGGAGCCATAATAGTTCATGAGAAAGTCATCGCGCGCGACGCCATGGCTTTCGGCCAGCCGCATCAACCGGCCTTCGTAGCCCACCAGGCGCTTGTTGATGCCGTAGAGCTGCTCGACCAGCGAATCGGTGCGCGTCTGATTGAGCCGCAGCGACTTCACCTCGCTGATGATCTCCTCTTTCAGCTTCCTGTATTTGCGCTCCTGCGCGGGCGAGAGCGAGGCGCTGGCGAGCCGGAACTGGATGTCCTGCTCCTGCAGGCGACGTAGCCGCTTGTAGCTGTCGGCGACGTTGTCGAACGTCTCCAGCACCTTGGGCTTGAGCTCGGCCTCGATGGCGGCCAGCGAGAGCGAATTCTCCATCTCGTCCTCGTCGACATCGCTCTCGCCGAGCGTGTCGCCGACCGTCACCGCCTCGCCCTCGGGGCGGGCGCTGACGGGCGCCGTCGGCGGCATCTGCGGCGGCACCATGCCGACAATCGGCTGTCCGTCGAGACCGATCGCCGGAGCCAGCGCCACCTTGGCGTCGGGCCCGGCATGGCTCGCCTCGAGGTCGATGATGTCCCGCAGGAGAATCTTGCCCTCGTTGAGCTCGTCGCGCCAGATGATGATGGCCTGGAACGTCAGCGGGCTCTCGCACAGGCCCGCGATCATGGCCTCGCGGCCGGCCTCGATGCGCTTGGCGATCGCGATCTCGCCTTCGCGCGAGAGGAGGTCCACGGTTCCCATCTCGCGCAGATACATGCGCACCGGATCATCGGTGCGGTCCGTGGCCACCTTGCTGTCGGTTTTGGCCGGCAGCTTCGGCTGGGTCGGAATCAGCTCGTTCTCGCCTTCCGGCTCCTCATCCGGCTCCTCCGACGCGCCTTCCTCTTTCGATTCGGCCTCGTCGTTCTCGACCACATTGACGCCCATCTCGCTGAACATCGACAGCAGGTCCTCGATCTGCTCGGAATTGGCCTCGTCCGAAGGCAGCACCGAGTTGATCTGCTCATGGGTGACGTAGCCGCGCTTCTTGGCGCTGCGGATCAGCTTCTTGACGGCGCCATCCGCCAGATCGAGCAACGGGCTGTCCGGCAAGGTCGTGGCGCCGTCCGTCTCCGGCGGCACCACTTCCATTTGCACCGTCACCTTGGTCCTGCTTGCCATGGGCCTCCCTACAGCCGGCGCCCGGCGCCGAGTCGGATCGCCAGCCTGCCACCTAGCCGATAGCCTAAAGAGAGCCCGCGCACTAGGGCGGTCTTGCGACGGCTGGAAACGGGAAGCGCTCCGGCGTTCCGCCCTCGCTCCATTTGGAGCGGCCATGCGGCGTTCGACACCCTTTCGCCACTATGAGCTTAGTTCGCGGGTGCGTTCGCCGATGCAGAGGCAACTTGCCGATGGCAGGCTTGCGGCCGCCCGCCGCCTGCGTGCCAAATCAACAGCGATCCGGTTCGGCCCGCTTCAGTGTCGGCGAGAACCGGTAAACGGCCTCGTCAACGCCGGATCTTGAGCACGAGCGCATCGAGCAATGCGACCCACATGATCGGCATTGTGACGTAGGCCACCACGGCGGCCGGAATCGATATGTACCAGTCCAACCCGAAGGAATATTCGAAGATCACGACGGTTGCCGTCGCGCCGACCACGCTGAGTATCCGGCCGACGGCTATTTTTTGGGCGAGCAGGAAATTCAGCATGATGCGCGCCCATCGCGCTTTTGCCACCCGGCAAATCGCATCCGCTCAGAGGATCAGCGCGAGTCCAGGGATACACCCAGCTGGAATGCCTTTTGCCGGGTCGCCCCAAGCGTTCTTTTCATCGCGCGTGCAATCTTGGGTGCCGGGGTTTTCTGCTTTGCGTGGGTCTTGAGCTCGCGCACGTCGGATTTGGTCCAAGCACGACGTTTGATCTTCTTCGCCATTTCAACTTTCCTCCAATGAAGGCGCGGTTCTAGCACCTTCCGAATTCATCTGCCAAGCTATTTCAGGTCGAGTGCGAGGACCGTTTCACTTACTGATATCTACGAATCCTCCTACAAACCCGCAAATTGAAACAAACGATATCGAGCAAAAAGTCAACCTGCGAGCCGAATTCGATGCCCGCATCAACGCTGCAGGAGGTCGTACCGGAAAATAGTGACCGTCCTGATCGGGCCATGATCAAACCCGCCGATCTCGATCTTATGAACGATGCTCGGCTTCAGGAGCTCGGCAGCTTGCGCTTTCCGTTCGCCGATCTCGAGGCTCGAGGCCTGGGCGAATTCCGCCAGCTCGGCGATCGTTTCACGTCCGGCCCTGCAACGAATGCGCTCGGTCCCGCAAATCGCCCGCAGGTGCAGAATGCCGCCGTCCCATGCAACTTGATCGTCAAACACAACAGTCATCGGGCATCTTCACGAATTTTTTCGACACAGGGCTGATCGGCTGCGCCAGACATCCAAAACAGCACGCCTCATTGCTGAACGCGATCCTCACCGACCTAAGACCGGTCCGAGCCTGAGCAATGGAGCCTTCTCGGCGTCCGTACCCGCCCTTGGGGCCTGACCCGAGGGTCGCCAGCCCGGCGCAAAAAGCGCCGCAAACGCGGATCACCCTCGCTTGCCGAAGCGGCGTTCAATCGCCGGCGTAACGCCCGCGCACGTCGTTGAAAGAAACGAGCCGTTGCTGATTTTCGTCCCACAGCGCCAGCCGCACACAGCCGAGGCTTTCCTCCAGGGTCAGCCGGCCGATGTTGCCGAGGTCGGGGTGCTGGCGCAGCACCAGCGGCAGCCGGTAGTAGGGGATCCGGCTGCACAGATGATGGATATGGTGCATGCCGATATTGGCGGTGAACCAACGCAGGACGGCCGGCAGCTCGTAATAGGAGCTGCCGTGCAGCGCCGCTTCGTGCAGGCTCCAGGCGCCATCATAAGCCCATTGCGTGTTCTCGAACTGGTGCTGGACATAAAACAGCCAGACCCCGATCGAGGCGGCGAGCAGCGTGATCGGAAGATGCACAAGCAGGAACGGCCCGATACCCACCAGCCAAATCATGGTCGCGGCGATCACCGCGATGGCCAAGTTGGTCGCCATGGTGCTCAGCCACGGCAACCAGCCCTGCCGCATAAGCCCGACCGGGAGCCGGTGCTGGATGAGGAACAGATAGGCCGGGCCGACGCCGAACATCACGAGCGGATGACGGTACACCCGATAGCGCAGCCGGCCCAATCGCGAGCGCGCCAGGTATTCGCGCACGGTCAGGGTGTCGATGTCACCGGTTCCGCGGCGATCGAGATTGCCCGAGGTCGAATGGTGAATCGCGTGGGTGCTGCGCCAGAAGTCATAGGGCGTGAGCGTCAGCACTCCGAGCACGCGTCCGACCCAGTCGTTGGCGAGACGGTGACGGAAGAACGCGCCGTGACCGCAATCGTGCTGGATCATGAACAGCCGCACGAGCAGCCCCGCAGCCGGGACGGCGAGCAGCAGGCAAAGCCAGTAGCTGATGCCCAATGCCGCCCACATCAGGACCCAGACGAGGACGAGGGGAACGACCGTGATGGCGATCTCGGTCGTGCTGCGCGCCAGGCTCGGAGCGCGATAGCGGGCGAGCAGCTGCGTCAAGCCGCGGGCGTCGGGCGCGGCGGCGACGGTGGAATTAAGTCCGTGCATCAATAACTCTCAATCCAGGGGTTGAAACACGACAGCAAAACGGGCCGCTCCTCGCCGTAGCCGGGGCGCCGCCCATCGGTCTGTCCTGCAGAGCTTATTTCAGAGCGGTCAGCAGGTTCGCACACGCTTGAGCGACGCCGCGCTCGGGCGCGGTTTCGCCGGAGAACGTCGCCCAGCCGCCCTTCTCGATGTATGAATCCTGCATCCACGAGCTGACTTTCTTCAGCTCGACCATGTTGAGCGTCGAATCCGAGGCCGCCCGAAACTTGTCGGCGCACATCGGGGCCAGAACCGTCACGACGGCGCTGTTCGCGCGTTGGTCGGCCATTTGCTTGGCGGTGCTTTCCAGCATCCAGCCGCCCCAATTGAAGCCGATGACCGCAGTCGCCAGAAATCCGGCGATCGCCCCTTGCAACAGGCGCGTGACCGACTCGCCCTGAAGGATTGAAGGCAATTCCATGGTGTTTCCTTTCGCCCGACATCGTTCGGAGCGAGGGCCGCAGAGACCCGGATGGGTTCCGGTCGATCGATTGGATTGAGAACATGGCGGCACCGAACTGCGCCACTCGGGTATTACTATGCCCTTATTTAGGAACGAAGTCTGTATAAAAGTGAACAAGCCCGCGTGGCAAAGTCCTCATTCGTCTGGTAACGCGACTCGCGACTAGGCCGGTCAAGGAGAGCAATTCACGCTTTTTGCGGTGTTACGAGGGGAAATCGAGTCAAATCCGCATCGTTTGCCTCCCTTTCCTAAGAAACCCGCTGCCCGGGAAAGTCATAAAGCCGCACCGTCGCGGTTGGGTTTAGGGACGCGGAGGACATCATGGTTCGTGCTGCACGAGCCGTTGCGGCAGCGGTTCTCGGCGCGCTCGGGGCGGTCCCGGCCGCCGCGCAGGAGCTATCGGCCGCTCAGACTTTTCCCAATCGGGCGATCCACATCGTGGTCCCGTTCCCGGCCGGCGGGCCGGCCGATATCGCGGCGCGCCTCATCGGACAAAAGATGAGCGCGGATTGGGCGGCGCCCGTGGTGGTCGACAACCGCCCCGGTGCCAACACCATCATCGGCGCCCAAGTGGTGGCGAGGTCGGCGCCCGACGGCTACACGCTGCTCATGGTCATCGACTCGACACTGACCATGAACCAATACCTGTATCGCACCCTGCCCTACGATCCCCTCAACGATTTCGCCCCGATCACGCCGACCGTGAAATCCATGTCGCTGCTGGCGGTCGGGTCCGCGTCCGGACCCCGGACCGTTCAGGAGCTGATCGCGCGCGCCAAGGCGGCGCCCGGCAAGCTCAACTACGGCTCCGGCACCATCACGGCGCAGCTCATGGGCCTCCTGTTCCACAAGGCGGCCGGGCTCGACATCATCCACGTTCCGTTCAAGGGAACGGCCGAGACCGTGCAAGGCCTGCTGACCGGCAGCGTCGACCTCATCTATGCCGCCACCGTCGTGGTCGGGCCGCTGATCGAGAGCGGCCAGATCCGCCCGCTCGCCAAGCTCGACAGCCGCCGCACCCCTTACCCCGAGCTTCCCACGCTCGCAGATGCGGCCGCTCTGCGCGATCTCGACGATGTGTCGGTCTGGCTGGGGCTGGTGGCGCCGAAAGGCACCCCCAAAGTCATCATCGACAAGATCAATCATGAGGTGGTGCGGATCCTGGCCGACCCCGGCGTGCGGCAGAGGTTCGATCGAACCGGCAACTTCGCGGTCAGCAGCACGCCGGAGGAATTCGAGATCTTCATCCGCAAGGAAGCCGCCCGCTGGTCCAAGGTCTTGGCCGGCACCGACATCAAATTCGATTGAATTCTCATTCAGTTTGGAAGTGCGTCCGTCACCGGTACGGATAGGCCTCCAGCGCGCTTGCCTCCCAAATCTTGCGCGCGGACGCGCTGGTCATCAGCGCGATGAAGTCTTGTGCCGCCTGTGGTGCGGTGCCCTTGGCCAGCACGGCGGCCTCGTAGGAGGTGTATTCCTGCAACGGGGCCGGAACGGGTCCGGCGAGCCGCACGCCCGGCGGCAGCTCCACCAGGTTGAACAGCGCCAGCTCAACCTCGCCCTTGGCCACCATCGTAAACCCCTCGGCCAGGTTGGCGGCGCGCGACTTGCCCTTGATCGCGTCCAGGACGCCCGCATTGGCCAGGATCTTCATGGTCACCACGCCGCTTTGATTGGGCGTGGTCGGGTCACCATGGACGATCGAGCGCGCCGCCAGCAAGGCTTTCTTGAACGCCTCGGGGGTCGAGACGTCGGGCAGCGGCGCCCCCTCGCGCACCATGACGCCGATGCCGACGCGCGCGAGCGGGGATCGCGAGTCCGACCGCAGCGATCCGGCTTGGTCCAGCGCCGCCATGGCGGGCACCGAGCAGATCACCATGTCGTAGGTCTGGCTCGCCAGCTTGCCGGCGATCTCGGAGGGCGCCACGATGGTGAGCACCACCTGATTGCCGGTCGATTTGCTGAAATCCGCGGCCAGCGCCTTGCCGGCAATCTGCACCGAGCCGACGCTGAGCACGCGAAGATCGGCGGCGTCCGCCGCGCCCGCGGATAGAAGGAACGCAATGGCCCCAAAGACGGCCGTGCCGATGCCGCGCATCCCATCCTCCCGGTCTGATGTGTCCAACCGCTAATGATAGCCGACGTCAGCGCGCGCCTTGCCGCGAAACACCCAGTACGACCAACCCGTATAGAACAGGATCACGGGCAGCAGAACCAACGTGCCGACCAGCAGGAAGGCCTGGGTGCTTTCCGAGGCCGCGGCCTGATCGAGCGTATAGTGTCCGGGCACGATCATGGGCCACAGGCTGATGGCGATTCCCGCGTAGGACATCACGAACAGGGCGAGCGCGCCCAAGAACGGGCCTTGGTCAGGTCCGCGCCCGAGCGAGCGCCATACGTAAGCAGCGAGGCCGGCCGCAATGAGCGGCACCGGCGCCAGAATCGCGACGTTCGGCCAGGAGAACCAGCGCGCCGCGATATGGGCATCCAGGAACGGCGTCCACAGGCTGACCACCACGATAGCCAGCGCCGTGCCGAGCAAGCAGCGCCGGCCGAGCGCCCGCGACCAGTCCTGCAGCTCGCCCTCGGTCTTGATCACCAGCCAACCGGCGCCCAAGAGGCCGTAGCCGAACATCAGGGCGACGCCGGTGAAGACCGAGAAGGGCGTGAAGCAATCGAGCGAGCTTCCGACGAAACGACGGCCTTCGACATGGAAACCCTGGATGAAGGCGCCCAGGACCACGCCTTGCGCAAAAGTCGCAAGCGCGGAGCCCCAGGCGAAGCCATGGTCCCAGAAGGTGCGGTGCTCGGCCTCCCGATAGCGAAACTCGAAGGCGAGCCCGCGAAAGATGAGCGCGAGCAGCATCAGCAGGATCGGGAAGTAGACCGCCGGGATGATGATGGCGAAGGCGAGCGGAAAGGCCGCCAGCAGCCCCAGGCTTCCCAGCACCAGCCAGGTCTCGTTGCCGTCCCAGATCGGCGCGATCGAGTTCATCAGCACGTCGCGGGCCCTGCGATCGGGCGCGAAATTGTAGAGCATGCCGACGCCGAGATCGAAACCGTCGAGGGCGACATAGAAGAAAACCGCCAGCGCCAGGATCGCGGTCCACACCGGGACGAGGCTGATGGTCGGCGTCATCGCGCCGTCTCCGCAGCCGCCGGGCTCAGGGCTTCGATCGGAGACTTGGAGCGGCCGCCCGCGATGGGCTCGGCGGCATCGCTTCGCGCCGGCCCCCGCCAGACGATCCGCAGCATGGCCAGGAGTCCCAGCGGATAGATGACCAGATAGACCGCCACATAGAGCAACAGCGAGAGCGCGACGTCGGAGCCGGCGAGCGAGGGCGACACCGAATCGGCGGTGCGCAGCAAGCCGTAGACCGTCCAGGGTTGTCGTCCGACTTCCGTGGTGGTCCATCCGGCGATGACCGCGATGAATCCCAGGCAGCTGGTGAGCTCGCACAACCGCAAATACCAGCCTGCCTGATCGAGGCGGCCGCGCGCCATCAGCACGAAGCCGGCCGCCACCACCGTCATCATCAGGAGCGCGATCCCAACCATGATCCGGAACGAGAAGTAGACGACCCCGACGGGCGGGCGCTGATCGGCTGGGAAGTCCTTGAGGCCTTTGACCGCGCCATCCCAGGAATGGGTGAGATAAAGGCTGCCCAGCCGCGGGATCGCGATCTCGCCGAGATTGCGTTCCGCTGTTTGATCCGGCCAACCGATGATGGAGGCCGCAACCCCGCTGCCGCCGTCCCAGAGGCCCTCGATGGCGGCGAGCTTGGCGGGCTGATAGGCGAGCGTGTTGAGGCCGTGGAGATCCCCCAGGATGATCTGGGCGGGCACAAAAATCGCGAGGAACCACAAGGCGAGCCGCAGCATCATGCGGCCTTGCGGCGCAAAGCGGCCGCGCAGCAGCGTGTAGGCGCCGACCCCCAGCACCACGAAGGCCGTGGTCACGAAGAAGGCACTGACCGTATGCGCCAGCCGGTAGGGAAACGACGGACTGAAAACGATCTCCAACCAATCCTTCGGGAAAAAGCGACCATCGATGACCTCGTACCCGACCGGGGTTTGCATCCAGCTGTTGGTCGCGAGAATCCAGAATGAGGAGGAGAGCGTGCCGACCGCGACCAGCAGGGCGGCGACGAAATGCATGGCCGGCGGCACCAGCTTGCGGCCGAACAGCAGCACTCCGAGGAACGTGGCCTCGAGGAAGAATGCCGTCAGCCCCTCATAGGCCAGCAGCGGAGAGATCACGTTGCCGGCGTCATCGGCGAAACGGCTCCAGTTGGTGCCGAACTGAAACGGCATGACGATGCCGGTCACCACCCCCATGCCGAAGGAGATCGCGAAGATGCGCAGCCAGAATTGCGAAAGGTCCAGAAAGACCGGCCGCCTGGTCAAAGCGTAGCCGCCCTCGAGAAAGGCCACGAACGAAGCAAGACCGACCGTGAAGGCGGGCAACAGAATATGCCAGCCGATGACCCAGGCGAATTGAATGCGCGACAACAAGAGCGGATCGAGATGCAACCTTCGTCATCCCTCTATTGGGCTTCGAAAGTGTAGGCTTCGCAAATACGGGCCGCGCAAGTGCGAAGCTTGCGCGCGCGACGATCGGTCACGCCGATCAGCCACCCTCGAGCGTCCCTTACTTTGCTCGCGGGAGAAAGGTAACATAAGTCGAAGGCGGCTTCATTAGGGGCAGCGGACGCAAGGTTTGAGCCGTCTTCGGAAATTGTCGCTATGATGACGTCGATATGGATGAGATCGATAGGATGACGTCTCATGGATGACGTCTCATGGATGACGTCGATCCTCCAAACCTGCCAGGAACGACCTCGTTCTACGCATAAAACCAATTGAGGCCGCCGCGATGCGAAAGTGGAGAATTCACTGCCTGGCCGTCCTGATGGCGCTCGCCGCCCCGCCCGCGGCGTCCGCGCAGGACTACCCGGCGCGTCCGATCATGCTGATCTCGCCATTCCCACCCGGCGGCAGCGTCTCGCTGGTCGCCCGCATCGTGGCCGAGAAGATGAGCGAGACGCTCGGCCAGTCGATCGTCGTGGAGAATCGCGGCGGCGCCGGCGGCACCATCGGGGCGCGGCTGGTGGCCAAGAGCCCGGCTGACGGTTACACGCTGCTGCTCGGCTATACCGGCACGCTGGCGATCGGGCCGAGCCTCTACGCCAATGCGGGCTTCGAGCCGCGCAAGGATTTCGCGGCCGTTGGCCGCATCGGATCGGCCCCCACCATGCTGGTGGTGCATCCGAGCTTTCCGGTGCATTCGGTCGCCGAGCTGATTGCCTATGCGAAAGAGCACCCTGGCCAGGTCAACTACGGGTCGGCCGGCATCGGCACCGTCGGCCATCTGGCCGGAGAGTTGCTCGCCACCATGGCGGGTCTCAAGCTCGTCCACGTTCCCTACAAGGGCACCGGCCCGGCCATCACCGATCTCCTGGGCGGCCACATCCCGATGATGTTCACCCCGATCCCGACCGCCCACGCCCAGGCCGAAAGCGGATTGCTGCGGGCGCTGGCCGTGACCAGCGCGCAGCGCTCGAGCCTGCTCCCGGATCTCCCGACCGTCGCGGAATCCGGCCTGCCTGGATACGAAGCCGCGCTGCGCTATGGGCTCGTCGCGCCGGCCGGAACGCCGCGACCCGTCATCGAGCGGCTGAACAAGGAACTGCGCATGGCGCTGTCCGCAGAGGACGTCCGCCAGCGGCTCGCCACCGACGGCGCCGAGGTCTTGCCGAGCTCGCCGGAGGAATATGCCGCCGACATCGACCGGGAGGAGGCGACTTGGTCGAAGGTCGCGAACACGCTCGGCTTGAAAGGCGAGTAGGCGGCAGCAATGGGCACCGAGGGGCCGCAGCTACAGTCCGCTTGTCCTCGCGAAAGCGGGGATCTGGTTTCCTTCGCAATGTGCCTTGATCTTCGTGTGCAGGCGCATTTCGCAAAGGGACTGGAATCCCGCCGAAGCCCGTCGAAGACGGGCGTAAACGCCCTGATGCGCGGGAATGAGCGGATGCGGCCTCGCAGGCTTGATGACTGGCGAGCCAGCGCGGTGGCCGTATTGGGAACGCTCGCTCTCATATGCGCGATCGTCCCGGCGAACGCGCAGGACTATCCGGTCCGGCCTATCACGCTGGTCGTTCCGTACGCGGCCGGCGGCGGCAATGACGTGATGGCGCGCACGGTGGCCGAGAAGATGAGCCACACGCTCGGCCAGCAGATCGTCATCGAGAACCGGGCCGGCGCCGGCGGCAGCATCGCCACCCGCCAGGTGGCCAGGAGCGCGCCGGACGGCTACACCCTCGTCATCGGCGGAACCGGGACGCTCGCGGTCAATCCGACGCTCTACAACAATGTCGGCTATGACTCGCGCAAGGATTTCGCCCCGGTCGGCCTGATCGGCACCGGCGCGCTGGTGGTGCTCGTTCATCCGGGGCTGCCGGTGCGCTCCATCGGCGAGTTGATCGCTCTCGCCAAGCGAGAGCCTGGCAAGCTCGACTACGCCTCGGCCGGCGTCGGCAGCGGCATCCACCTCGGCACCGTGCTGTTCGAGCAGATGGCCGACATCAAGCTCACCCACGTGCCCTACCGCGGCAGCGCGCCCGCGCTCACCGATCTGATGGGCGGGCATGTGGCGATCTATTTCAGCTCGCTGCCGCCCGCGATCGGCCTTGCCCGCGACGGCAAGGTGCGGGCCTTGGCGGTGACCGGCGCCAAGCGTTCGGACGTGTTCCCGGAGCTGCCGACCGTCGCCGAAGCCGGGTTGCCGGGCTACGAATCGGTGCTGCATTACGGGATCGTGGCGCGCGCCGGCACGCCGCGGCCGATCATCGACAAGCTCAATGCGGCCTTGCGCGAGGCGCTGGATGCAGCGGACACCAAGGAACGCATGGCCGCGGACGGCACCGAGCCGCTCCCCAGCACGCCCGACGAATACGGCGCCGACATCGATCGCGAGGAAACCAAATGGTCGGCGATCGTGCGGAAGTCGGGCGCCAAGGCGGAGTGAGAATGTGTGACGACCCAGTGGTTGCCTCGGTGCAGATGCCTGAAATGCTGATCAAGAGGACCGCATGAATTTCGAGCTCACCGACGAGCAGAAGCTGTTTGCCGAGCAGGTGCGCCGCTTCGCGCTGGCGCAACTGGCGAAGGATTCGCTCGCGCGCGCGCACGAGGCCAGATTCCCGTTCGACGTGGCCAAGCTGATGAGCGCGCAGGGGCTCATGGGCATCACCCTGGCGCAAGCCGACGGCGGTCAGGGCGGCACCCTCATGGACGCCATCATCGCCATCGAGCAGGTCGCGGCGGTGTGCCCGCGCAGCGCCGACGTCGTCCAGTTCGGCAATTTCGGCCCGATCCGCACCTTTGCGGAATACGGCACGCCCGCCCAGAAACAACGCTGGCTGCCTGATCTCCTGGCTGGCCGCATGGTCCTCAGTCTCGGCATGACCGAGCCGGAAGCGGGCTCGGCAGTGACCGACCTCACCACCAGCGCGCGCCCGGACGGAGCGGGCTTCCTGGTCGACGGCACCAAGGTGTTCTCCACCTTCAGCCCGGATGCGGCGACCTTTCTCATCTATGTTCGCTACGGACCGGGCCTGGGCGGCATCGGCTCGCTGATCGTCGAGCGCGGCACGCCGGGCTTCACGATCGGCCAGCCATCGAGCTTCATGAGCGGGGAGCAATGGTGCGAGCTGCACTTCGAGAGCTGCCGGGTGCCGGCCGAGAACGTGCTGCTCGGTCCGGGCGGCTTCAAGAAGCAGATGGCGAGCTTCAACGTCGAGCGCCTCGGCAACGCGTCGCGCGCGCTCGCGCTCGGACGCCATGCCTACGAGACGGCGCGCGTCTATGCGAGCACGCGCGAGCAATTCGGCCGGCCGTTGTGCGAATTCCAGGGCCTGCAGTGGAAGTTCGCCGAAATGGCGATCAAGCTCGAAAGCGCGCAGCTTTTGCTCTATCGGGCGGCCGTCAATGCGGATCGCGGCCTGCCTTCGGCCTACGAGACCGCGCTCGCCAAGGCGGCCTGCAACCAGACCGGCTTCGAGGTGGCCAACGAGTCGATCCAGGTCATGGGCGCTTTCGGCTACAGCCGCGAGTCGTTGGTGGAGTACTGCATGCGGCGCACCCGCGGCTGGATGATCGCCGGCGGCTCGATCGAGATGCTGAAGAACCGCATCGCCGAGCACGTCTTCGATCGCCGCTTCGATCAGCGCAAGCGCCATGCTGACGCCGCCGAATAAGACCGCGCCGGCGGGCGCGCTGGCGCGGCCTCTGCTGGCGCCGCTTTCGGTCGCGATCGTCGGCCAATCGAACGACGCGGCCAAGACCGCCGGCCGGCCGCTCAAGTATCTGCGACAAGCCGGCTATGCGGGGCGCGTCTATCCGGTCAATGAGCGGCGCGACACGGTACTTGGCGAGCGCGCCTGGCCGTCGCTGACGGCGCTGCCCGAGGTGCCGGAGCACGTCTATATCGTGACCGGGACCCAAGTTGCGGTCGAAGCCGTGCAGGAATGCGGCCGGCTCGGCGTGAAGGTCGCGACCGTGCTGGCCGACGGCTTCACCGAGGCGGGCCCAGTGGGACTCGCACGCGTGGCGCAATTGCGCGAGGTGATCGATCGCACCGGCCTGCGCGTCGTTGGACCCTCGAGCCTCGGCGTGGTCAACCTGCGCGCCCAGGTGATGCTGACCGCCAACGCCGCCTTCGACGAGCATCCGCTGCCGGCCGGCCGCATCTTCGCGGCCTCCCACAGCGGCGGCATGATCGGGGCCTTGCTGTCGCGCGGCCTGGCGCGCGGCATCGGCTTTGCCGGCCTGGTCTCGGTCGGCAACGAGGTCGATCTTTCGCTCGGCGAGATCTGCGCAGCGACGCTCGATGACCCGGCGATCGAGGGCTACATGCTGTTCCTCGAATCGCTGCGCCGTGCCGACACGCTGCGCGCCTTCGCGCTCGCGGCCGCGCAATGCAACAAGCCGATCCTGGCCTACAAGCTCGGGCGTTCCCCGGAGGCGCGCGAGCTCGCGGTCTCCCATACAGGCGCGCTCGCCGGCGAGGACGATGTGGCGCAGGCGTTCCTGGCGGATTGCGGCATCGCCCGGGTCGACACCTTGGACGGCCTGATCGAGGGGGTGCCGCTCCTGGCGCGCGTACCGGTTCGCGCACCAGCGACGTCCGCCGCGGCGCGGCCCCCGCGGGTGGGCGTGGTCACCACGACGGCGGGCGGCGCCACCATGGTGGTGGATCCGCTGGCGATGCGCGGCATCGGAATCGAGCCGCCGAGCGCCGGCACGCTCGCGCGTCTCGCCGCAGCCGGCACCGAGGTCAAGCCGGCGCGGCTCATCGATCTCACGCTTGCAGGAACACGCTACGAAAGCATGAAGGCGGCGCTCGATGTCCTTGTGGCAGCGCCGGAATTCGATCTCGTCCTGGCGGTGGTCGGATCCTCGGCGCGCTTCCATCCCGAGCTCGCGGTCAAACCCATCATCGCGTGCGCGGGCTCCGCCAAGCCGCTCGCCGCCTTCCTGGTGCCGGATGCGCCAGCCGCGCTGGCGGCGCTCGGCCAAGCCGGGGTACCGAATTTCCGCACCCCCGAGGCCTGCGCCGATGCCATCGCGGCGGCGCTCGCGCGGCGGGCGCCGCGGATGCTCGACGCGACGGCTAGGCCTGCGGGCCTCGAAAATGCGCCTGGCTCGGGCGAGCGCGCCGGCGGGCCCGACGAGTTCGAGAACTATGGGCTGCTCGATCGCCTCGGGATCGCGCGCGCTCCCACCATCGCGATCGACGCCGACGTGACGCGCGCCCCGGCCCTGCCTTTCCCTTACCCGGTCGCCGTTAAGGCACTGGTGGCCGGGATCGCCCACAAGACCGATGTCGGCGGGGTCGTGCTCAGCGTATCGGACGACGAAGCGCTGCTGGCGGCGATCCGCCAAATCCGCACGAGCGTTGCGGAACGCCAACCCGGCACCACCGTGGTTCGGGTGCTGGTGCAGCCGCTGATCTCGGGCCTCGGCGAGGTCCTGATCGGCTACCGGGTGGATCGCGATGTCGGGCCCGTCATCGTGGTGGCGGCCGGCGGCGTCTTCACCGAAATCTATCGCGACCGCGCCCTGCGCCAGGCACCGGTCGACCTCGTCACCGCGCACGAGATGATTTCCGATGTGCGCGGCCTCACGCGGCTCACGGGCTATCGCGGGCTGCCGGCGGGCGATCTCGCCGCGCTGGCGCAGGCGATCGTTGCGCTGTCGCGGCTTGCGGTGATGGAGGGCCCCGCCATCCTGGAGGCCGAAATCAATCCGCTCATCGTTCGCCCCGCGGGACTGGGCGTGGTGGCGGTCGACGCGCTGGTGAAGCTTGTGGTGTAAGCTTCAAGCATCGGCCTAAAAGGCCACGCCGATTGGAGAATTCCATGTCGCCCGCCGGAGGCCCTTCCCCTAAACCTCACCCGCCTGAGCGAGACGGATTGGAAACAGGCGCAGTCGCCGGCGCCACCGACGCGCTCATCGGTTTCGTGAGCGGGCTACGCTTTGATACGCTCGACCATGAGGTCCGTCACTACGCCAAGCGACATCTCATGGACACCGTCGGGGTGATGATCGCGGGTGCCGGCGGGGATGTGGCCACGCGTGCCGAGGCAATGCTGGCCGCTGTGCGGCCGGCGGGCGGCGTGGCGGTGCCGGGGCGGGCGCGCCATGCCGATCTCCTGGACGCCGCCTTCCTGGGCGGCACCGCCGCCCACGGCATCGAGCTGGACGATGGTTACCGGCAGGGCTCGGTGCATCCGGGCTGCGCGGTGGTACCGGTTTTGCTCGCACTGGTCCAAGGCCGCAACGGTGATCGCAAGATATCCGGCCAGGCACTGGTCGAAGCGCTGGTCGCCGGCTACGAGACCGTGACGTCGATTGGCCGCGCCTGCCATCCCGATTTGCGCCAACGCGGCTTCCATCCGACCGGTGCGGTCGCCGTGTTGGGGGCCACCATGGCGGCCGGCAAGCTGCGCGGCCTTTCCGTCCCGCAACTCGCCGATGCGCTGGGGCTGGCGGCGAGCGCCGCCGCCGGACTGTTCGCCTTCGTCAATGGCGGCGCCGACATCAAGCGCCTGCATGCCGGCCACGCCGCCCGCGAGGGACTGCAAGCGGCGCTGCTGGCCGAGCAAGGCGTGGAAGGGCCACCTCATGTCATCGAGGCGCGCGACGGGTTCATGCAAGCGTTCGCGTTCGGCCGCGCCGGACAATCGCGCGGCATCGAGCTGCCACCCGCGGTGCCGTTCGGCATCACCGATTGCTACATCAAGCCCTATCCGTGCTGCCGCCATATCCAGCCGGCCGTCGAGGCGCTGATCGGCCTGCTCAGGGACGAGAAGATCGCAACCGCAGAGGTGACGCGGGTCGACATCGCGACCTACCGGATTGCCGCCGCGCATACCGAAACCGGCTGGGAGGATTTCGCGAGCGCCCAGCTCAGCTTTCCCTACCTGATAGCGCTGGCGCTCGAATTCCGCGCGATCAAGCTGGAGCATTTCGGTGAACCGCAGCGCCGCGATCCGGCGCTCGCCGGGCTCGCCGCCAACGTCCATGTCACGGCGCCACCCGACATCGATCGGCTCTATCCCGGCCTTCGCCCGGCGCGCGTGACGGTGACCACGGCGCGCGGCACCTTCACGCGCCAGGCAGACGAGGCGCTCGGCTCACGGCTGGTGCCGCTCGACGATCAAGGGCTGCAGGCCAAGTTCCACGATCTCGTCGCGCCCGTCCTCGGCGCTGCCGGCAGCGCGAGGTTGGCGCGCGGATTGTGGGCGATCGAAGACGTTGACGATGTCGGAGCCTTGGTGGAGACGATGGCGAAGCCGCCGCGCTGATTGCTTCCGATCTTCATTCTCTTCCCGGATGCAGTGCAGCGCGCAGCTCATAAAATAAGGGCGTCTACGCCCGTCTTCGCGGGCTATGCGCAGCAGTGCACTGCCGATCCGTTCCAAACACTGGAGTGTGGAACGGTCCCGGTTCAGCAGCGCTGCATCAAGAGGGCGCTGCGCCCGGGACAAGGGCTCCATCAAGGCTGATACCTTCCCCCGAACGCCGGCTGGCTCTGGCCCAATCCGGGTAGCTCCCAGACGCCGGAGCCGCCCGGGTTGTTGTCGGCGCCGATATCGGCGTCGATCAGGAACGGCTTGTTCGCGGCGACCGCCGCCTTGATGGCATCGCCCAGATCGCCTGCCCGATCGACCCGCACGCCCTCGACGCCGGCCGCGCGCGCCATCGCGGCGAAATCGGGGCTGTACCGCTCGCCGGTCTTGGGATCGTGGAAATCGGTCGCCAGCTCACGTCCGCCCAGGTAGCCGCGCTGCAAGCCGCGGATCGACGCATAGGCATAATTGTTCCAGACCACCCACACCACCGGCAGGTCGCATTCGACCGCGGTCGCCAAAACGCTGGCATGCATCATGAAGGCGCCATCGCCGCACACGGAGACGCAGGGCCGGTCGGGCGCCGCCACCTTGGCGCCGAGCACGCCGGCGACCCCGAAGCCCATCGGGCCAAAGCCCATGGAGCCGACAAGCGAATCGGGACGGGTCGGCTTGCAGAACTCGATCAGCCAGTTGTGGTGGACCCCGATATCGCTGACCACGATGGCGTCCTTGGGCAGCGCCGCGTCGATGACCGCGGCGGCGCGCTGCGGATGGATCGGGGTGCTGTCGTCGGTGAAGCCGGGCGCGATATAGGCGTTCCATTGTTGGCGATAGCCGTCGATCTCGGCCAGCCACCTCTTGTTGGACTGCGCCACCTGCTCGACGCCTTTGCGGCTTTCCAGCTCAGCCAGCACCTGACGCAGGAAGGTGCGCACGTCGGCCATCAGGCCGAGCGCCACCGGATAGTTGCGGCCGATCTCCTCCGGATCGATGTCCACGTGGATCAAACGGGTGGGCGGGATGGTGAAGGAGTATCCGGGCAGCCACGAGCTCGAGGTGCGATCGTCGAACCGCACCCCCAAGGCCAGCAGGACATCGGCCTGCCGGGTCGCATGGTTGGCCTGATAGGGGCCGTTGCGGGCGACCAGCCCGAGCGCGAGCGGATGCTCGCTGCTCACCGCGCCCAATCCGCTTGACGAAGATGCGATCGGAATCTGCAATCGCTCCGCGACCGCCAACAGATCGGCGCCGGCGCGGCCGTAGCGCATCCCCTGCCCCACCAGGATCACCGGCCGGCTCGCCGACATGAGCATGTCCACCGCTTTTTTCACGCCCTCCGGATCGGCACCGCAGCGGCAGGAGATGTTGGCGTTCCAATCCTCCGGCCGCGGCGTCTCCTCGGCGGCGGCTTCCAGAAAGACATCGAACGGCACATCGAGCACGACCGGCCCTGGACGTCCGGTGGTCATGGTCTTCCAGGCCTGCCGGATGGCGAGCGGCACCATCTCGCCGCGGGTGGGCTGGAACACCCGCTTGCAATAGGCCCGTACCGTCGAGGGAAAGTCGGCCTGATAGTGCCGGTAAAGCTCCTGGAAGGCGCCGCGATTGAACTGGCTGGTCGGCACGTTGCCGGTCACCGCCAGGAACGGCACCGAATCCAAAAAGGCGTTGCCGAGCGCGATGGGGAGATTGGCGGAGCCGGGGCCGCAGGACGTGAAGGTCGCGGTCGGCCGGCCGGACACGCGGTAATAGACATCGGCCATGAAGCCGGCGACCGACTCGTGATGCACCGACAGGGTCTTGATGTCGTGGGAGCGCTCATAAAGCGCATCGATGAACTGAATGTTGCCGTGCCCGCACAGGCCGAACACCTGCGGCACCTTCTCGCGAACCAGATAATCGACAATGACCTGAGCCCCGTTGAGCATGTTCTTCATTGGCAGTGGTACCCTTTCGTGGAGGCTCTTTGTAGGATGGGCTGAGCTCTTGCGAAACCCATCGTGGGCGTTTGATCGATGGAATGAACGCTTGCGACACGCATCACGTGTGTTTGATGGGTTTCGCAGAGCCCGCGAAGAGCATCAGGGCGTTTGTGCCGTAGCCCGCGAAGACGGGCGTAAACGCCCTGATGCTCTTCGCGGGCCATGGCCTACGAACTGCGAACCGGGAACAAGCTCAGCCGGGCAGCTGGGCGGCGTGCATGCCGGCGAGGCGGCCGAAGGTGGCGGCCCGGCAGATGCCGTGCTGGCCGAACCCGCCGGCCGAATCCCCGCAGGCATAGAGGCCCGGGATGATCTTGCCGTGCAGGTCGAGGACCTGGGCGGTGGTGTTGATCCGGATGCCGGTATAGGAATCGTGCAGCGCGGGCGTGTGCCAGGCCGCGTAGAACGGCGGTGTGGCGATCTTGTGCATGGGCCGCGGTTTCTTGAACTCGGTGTCGACGCCGGTATCGACGAAGGAATTATAGCGCTCCACCGTCTCGCGCAAAGTTACGCCCGGCATCGGCCGCCATTGGTATTCGTTGACGATACGGACTGCCAGCTCCTCCAGCGTATCGGCGCTGAAAAAGTACCCGTATGGATCCACATAGGGCGGCTTGACCTGCCATTTTTCGCGCGCCACCGCGTCGGCATCGAAGATGGCCCAGATCGGTCCGCCGCCGTTCATCTTCTTGCGATCGCCGGTCCAGGCCAGCGCGGCCGCGATGTATTCGTAGTCCTGGTTGCGGGACATCTCGTTGTAGAAGCGCAGCCCATTCTCCTTCACCAGGATCACATCCTGGTAGTCGGAGACGGTGAGGCCGATGGCGCCGGCGCGAAAGAAATGCGGGCTGGTCGGATAGATCTGCGTGGCGGAGCCGTTGTACTTCTTGCCCATGCGGCCCTTGTTGATCAGGTTGTCGTCCTGCGTGGTCTGGCAGGCGGTCGCCCCCAAGGCGGCACCGATCTCCATGGCGGCGATCTCGCCATCGGCGGTCCGCTCTGTCCATTCGCTGTTTTCCGCCTGGTATTCCGCGGTCAGCCGCACGTCGAACATGGTGCGGAACACCGGATTGCCGGCGCTGCCGCCGGTGGCGACCACGATGCCCTTGCGGGCGCGGATGTTCAGGGTGCGGAATTTCGGCTGGTACCAATTGTCGACCTCCATGGCGGTGATGCCGATCACCCCGCCGGCCAACTGGCTTTCCCGGTGAATCTTCGTCATCTGGTGCTGGAGCAGGATCTCGACGCCCATCTGCCGGGCGGTCTTCGCCAGGGGCCGCACGAATCCCGAGCCGCGCGCCGGATTGGTGACCTCGTTGGGCCATGGCACGACGTTCAAACGGGTGCGCCCGCGATCGAGACGATCCGGCGCGGGCCGGTAGGAGTCCCACTTGACGCCATGCTGCTCCAACCAATCGAACAGCTCGAGATTGTTGTCCGCATAGGTGCGCACCAGCGCCCGGTCGCTGAACCGGCCCATGGGCTTCTCGGGTCTGCTCCAATCCGCGAACACTTGATCGGGCGAATCCTGCACCCCGATCGCCTTCTGCATCCGGTTGCCGCCGCCGATATAGAGGCCCCCGAAGCTCATCATCGCGCGCCCACCGATGTCGAAATTTTTCTCGACGATCAGCACCGAAGCGCCCTTCTCGCGCGCCGCAATGGCCGAGGTCAGCCCGCCGGCGCCAGCCCCGATGACCACGACGTCGACCTCATGGTCCCAGGTGATCCCGTCCGCGGCCTGCGCGGTCTGCGCCGGCAGCACGGTCGAGACGACGGCACCGGCCGCGGCGCTCGAGGCGAGAAACTTGCGCCGGTCGATCGCCGCATTGGGGCGATCCTCCGGCTCTTTGTCAGGCCGGGTCTCCTTGGGTGATTTCGACAAATCCGTCTCCTGCCCTCGAGCGGCTTCCGTATTGCTTCGGAAGTTGCAATCGCCTGCAGGTTACGGGCGCCACCTTTCAGGGTCAACGCCGGGTGGCGGCCGGTCATTCGGCGGCAGTGAGCTGCCCGAGCAGACCAACAGCGCCGAAGCGCCGCTCGCGATGATGAAATTCGGCCATCGCGGCGCGCAGATCGTCGGCGCCGAAATCCGGCCACAGGGTATCGACGAAGCAGAGCTCAGCGTAGGCGGATTCCCAAAGGAGAAAATCCGAGAGCCGCTTCTCACCGCCCGACCGGATGAGCAAATCGACGTCGGGGCGCGCCTGGCAAGCCGGCGCGGAAAGCAGCCGGCCGAAGGCCTCGCGCGAGGGCGCTTGCGCGGCGAGCCAGCGAGCTGCCGCCTCCGCGATGGCGTCCCGCGAGGAGTAGTCGATGGCGACTTGCAGATTGAGGCGCCGGCCGTTCGCCGAGGCTTGCTCGACCTTCGCGATCTCCAGGCTCAAGCCTTCGGGCAGGCGGTCGCGCCGGCCGATGACCGATAGGCGCACCCCGTTCTCGACCAGCTCGCGCAAATCAGACCGCAGATAATGTCGCAGCAGCCCCATCAGGGCTCTCACCTCCGGATCGGGCCGGCGCCAGTTGTCGGACGAGAATGCAAACAGCGTGAGCGCCGCGATGCCGAGATCGGGGGCGGCCTCCACCACCCGGCGGACCGCCTTGACGCCCGCGCGATGCCCGGCCGAGCGCGGCAGGCCGCGCCGCGTCGCCCAGCGTCCGTTGCCATCCATGATGATGGCGACGTGCCAGCCGTCGTGCGGTTCCATAGTACTTTGCATTGTAAAGTCTCCGCGCAAAAAAAGGGATCAGGCGAGCTTCAGGCGCCGCGGGGTCAAGGAGGCCGAGCCGCGTGCCGCGCCCGGGTGGATAGCGCTAGCCTTCGCGGCGCTGGCGGCGTCCTGCACCACCTGCTCCAGCACCTTGAGATAATCGAGATAGCGTCGGCGGCCTTGCGCCGTGATCCGGCAGATGGTTTGCGGCCGGTTGTGGTCGTAGCCCTTCTCGATCGCGATGAGACCGGCCTCGTCGAGCACCTGCAGGTGGCGGCTGAGATTACCGTCGGTGAGGCCGCACATCTGCTTCAGGTCGCCGAACACCAGCCCCTTGGGATGGGCCACCAGCGAGGTCAGCACACTCAGGCGTGCCTTCTCGTGGATCACGCGATCGAGCCCGTCATAGGCGAAGCGCCCAGCCGGCTCGCTCTTGTGGTCAAGATTCTTGGGGTCGGGATTCTTGGGATCCGTGTTCTTGGGATCCGTGCTTTTTGAATCAAGCTTCGACATCGTTCTCTCCGACGCTCCAATAAAGTACCGCGGCGATGAACAGCTGCCCGATGCCGTAGGGCAGCGCCATCGCCCACGGCGAATAGGCGTGCGCGCCGTTCGCCCAAGCCAAGCTGGCAAGGCCGGTGGCGAGATACCAGACCCCGGCCGCGAACATCGCCCGCGGCAGCGACCGGCAGGACGCGAAAATGCCGAGGCTGAATACGATCTGCCACAGGCCCGGCAGCATCCACAGGCTTTCCGGCGCGAACCGGAACAGCACGAAGGTGAGCAGCGCCCCGGCGACGCCGGCCGGGATGAACTGCTCGGTCGCCGCATGAATCATGGCGTCGGCGAGGCCCGAATGAATCCGCCGCGAGCGCGCCACCATCTCGATGCCGATGAGAAAGACTGAGATCGCGGCCGTCGCCACCCAGATGGCCACATAGGCGAGAAGATCGCTGGCGGGATCGGGCAACCAAAACGCCTGAAGTCCGGCCGCTCCTACGGCGACGACGCCGGTGGCCGCCACCGTCATGGGCCCGTAGCCGCGAAATTCGCTGCCGCGCGCGAGCTGGCTGCGGATCGCCGTGATGTCGGCCAATGCCCGGTCCAGCTCTTCCATGCCCACCCGCCCATTCACTTTGCAGTACAAAGTATACGGATCGGCATCGAAGTCAAGGCTCTTGCCTGGCAGGTTGGTGTCTCAGGTTGAATTCTGAAAGGCGGATATGTGACCAAAAGCGTTTGGGAAATTCATCGCTAAATCTTCCCAGGTAATCAATGTCTCGAAATGCCCGGTGTGGGCGAGGTATTCGGGGAGCTTCAGGGCGCTGCATAACAGCGCAGTCGCCGCCAAGGCGTGCGGCAATACCCTCGCGGGCGCCTTAGTTAGCGACCCAACATTGCGCCCTTACTGGGTATGCGGCAGCTTGGTTCCCGGCATCCTTGAACCTGTCGCCTGGATGCTTCACTTCAACATGAAGTGCGATACGCACACTCGTCGAGGTTTCGAAAATCGCCAGAAGATCGGTTTCTTGCCCGCTGCATCCGAAACATCGGCAAGACTCAGTAAAATGCGACCGCCACCAGTATTGGGTTCCGAAAATACGCTTTGCCATCATCTCGCGGTGCAATAATTGCGCCTCATCAGCAAAGCGGGCGAATTTGGTCTGCTTCAGTACCCACGATCGGAAGGCGGTGTAATTCGCCAAAGCCTCAGCAAAGGGCGCCGCGTATAGAAGCTCCATCTTGCCGTAACTCACCGGATCGTCCCCTCATGCCGTCGTAGGGAGCTTTTTTGTAAGGCCTGCGCACGCTCACGGTAAAGTAAGCTCGGTCAATAGCGGCCATCTCGTTCTTCTGCTTCCGCGAAGCATACCATGGCTTGCAGCGACAGCGCGACCGAGGTCAAGGGTCAGAAAATTCAAACTAAGATGCTACCGCCGCAGGCTCCGCCTGGCGACCGCCCTACGCAACGATGCCACTTTTCTCGAGGTCGATCATGCGCACGATCATCGAGCGGCTCGGATCAAAGGGCACGTCTTCAAAGCCCCAGCGCCGGTAGAACTGGCGAACCTGCTCGTCGAGCGGATGGGTGAGCACGCCAAAGCTCCCAACGTCGCGGGAGGCACGTAAAGCCGTCATCAGCGCGAACAGCAAGAGCGATCGGGCATGGCCCTGGCGCTGATAGGCTTTGTCGATACCGAGTTGACCAAGCAATGTTGCAGGCATCGGATCGGGTTTGTTGCGTTGGTGTGCCTTGGCCAGGAATTCGCGTTCGATCTGAGCGGCGCTCAACGTCACATAGCCGGCAATCAATCCGGTGCCGGCATCACAGATCACGCTGACACGCGATATGCCTGCCGCGTGATTGCGCCAAGCGTGGCGGTGGAACCACGAATTCAGAGAGTCCCGCGCACAATCGAAATGGCGTCGCTCGTCGTCTTCTAAGAGCGGGCGCGGCGACGTTACTTCCGCCATGTCGGGGGCTTACGGGCAAGGTCCCTGAGCCCGACGATTGCACGCGCAGGCTTCGATGCCCAGGCCTCGAACCGCTCCCAATCCTTGGCCGGAATGGAGATGATGCGGCGCTCCAGCACATCTTCCTCGGCGGCCTCGAGCGCCTTGCGCCGCACGAAGTCGCTCACATTCGTCCGGGCTTGCGAAGAAGCCGCTTCCAAAAGGGCACGTTCCTGGTCGCTCAGGCGCACGCTCAATACCGAAGATGACATGGCGGAATTTCCAGCCTCGTTGTTCACGTTGTATGACAATGGCATACAGCGGGCGGGCGGTCAAGCAAGCTGCCGCCCCGCCCGCGCTCAACCGCCGTCCGCGAAGCCGGGATAGAGCGTCATGCCGCCGTCGACGAACAGGGTGGTCCCGACCACATAGTCGGAATCGTCGCAGGCGAGCCAGACCGCCGCCCGCCCAATGTCCTCGGGTTCGCCGATACGCCCATAAGGCACCAGTTGCATCAGGCCGGCATAGGCTTCCGGCGTCTGCCAGGCCGTCGTGTTGATCGGGGTTCGAATCGCGCCCGGCGCGATGCCGTTGACGCGGATGCGATGCGGCGCGACCTCCTGGGCGAGGCTGCGCATCATCATCATGACGCCGCCCTTGGAGGCGGCATAATTGGCGTGGCCGGCCCAGGGTATCTCCTGGTGCACCGAGCTCATGCAGACGATCTTTCCGGCCGCGCGGGAAACCGCCTCGACCACGCCCCGGCGCAGGAATTCGCGCAGCGCCGCGCGCGCGCACAGGAACTGGCCGGTCAGATTGACACTCAGGACCGTGTTCCATTGCTCGAGCGTCATTGCATGGAACGGGGCATCGCGCTGCAGGCCGGCATTGGCGACCAGGATGTCGATGGTGCCGAATTGCGCGCACATGTGGGCGAACATCGCCTCCACCTCGTCCTCGCGCGCGACGTCGGCCTTGTGGGCATAAGCCGATACGCCAGTGCCTTGGATTTGCTTGACCACCTCCGCGGCGGCGGCGCCCTCTTGCCTCACATAGTTGACCACCACGTCGGCACCGGCCTCGCCGAGCGCGAGCGCGACGGCGCGACCGATCCCGGAATCGGCTCCCGTCACCAGGGCCTTTTGGCCGGCCAGGCTCCTGGCGATCGGTCGCGATGTCGCGGTCATGGACATTTTCGTCTCCTTTCCATCAATCAGACGGCAATGACGGTGGCCGCCGGGCGAGCTGGCGGCGTGGTTCCGGGTCAGGACTTGGCCGAGGAAGCTTTCGGATGTTGCACTGGTGCAGTTCCGGACGATCTCCGCGACGTGGACGCAGCCCCTGCGCCGGCTTTCAGCGCCGACAAAATGTGCGCCACGATCTCGGCCGGCCGCGGCTCGATCGAGACCGTGATCGGATCCTCGTCGGCGCCGGGCTCCTCGAGGGCGGCGAATTGGCTGTGCAACAGGCTCGGCGGCATGAAGTGCTCGTGCCGGGTGGCGATGCGGCGGGCAATGAGCTCCTCGCTTCCCTTGAGAAAGACCAACCGGGTCTCCGCGCCATCACCCATCAGAACCTCGCGGTAGCGGCGCTTGAGCACCGAGCAGGCGATCACGCCGTGTCCGCCTTCGCGCTGCGTCTTGTCGATCCAGGCTTTGATCGAATGCAGCCATGGCCAGCGATCCTCATCGGTCAACGGGATGCCGTTGTGCATCTTCTCGACATTGGCGGCAGGATGGAACCAGTCGCCGTCCTCGAATTCCCATTGCAAGCGTCCGGCGAGGAGGGACCCGATGGTGGACTTCCCGCTCCCGGACACTCCCATGACGATCACCACGGCAGGCAGCGGCGGGACCGCCCTCTCCGAGTTCGATACGCCTTCCTCAGACATCAGTTGCCTCCTTGTTGCGGCAGGCCGGGCGGTTCCCGGTCGGTCATGGTTCCAAGGCGGCGGCACGGTCGGCGAGCCAGTGCAGGCGGCCGACCGGTCGAATTCGGGCTGCCGGCAGCGTAAGATCGCCTGATCGGGCGCGTGCGACCGGCTCCCGCTTGCTTTTTCCGGTCACCAGAAAAACGGCGTCCCGGCTGCTGTCGAGTGCCGGATAGGTCAAGGTGATGCGCGCCTCGGCCTTGGCG
>DASZKX010000177.1:0-6751 GCA_035552735.1 Xanthobacteraceae bacterium | reverse complement strand
ACGCTGGGCGCCATCTCGAGCAGGTTGCGGGTGCCGGATTGGCCTTCGCCGGTGAAGATGGCGACATATTGCTTGCCGTTGACCGCGTAAGTGATGGTCGATGTCATCACCATGCCGCCGACGATCGATTCCCACAGCACCTTGCCGGTATCGGGATCGAAGGCGCGGAAACGGCGGTTGAGATCGCCCCAGAACAACAGATCGCCGGCCGTGGTCAGCGCCGATCCGTTGCCGGGCGCCGCCTGCGAGAAGATGCGCCTCATCTCGCCGGTCGCCATGTCGATCTTCATCATGCCCATGAACTTGTCCTCGGCGACGCCGGGGCGGCGAATGCCGAAGCGCGGGCCGTAACCCAGCGGCTTGGAGCTGTCCGCCGTCATGTCGAGACAAGCATCCTGGAAGGGCACGTAGAGCGAGTTGTTCTTGGGATCGTAGCTGGTCGCCCAATAGGAGCGCGTGTTCTGGAAGCAACCGACCGAGCGGTCACCGTCCTTCTTGAACACGATGGCGTCGTTGATGTGGGTGCGGCCGGTCTCGACGTCGATCGCCTTCATGTTGACGTTGGGCACGTCATAGGGGAACGGCGCCGCCCAGAGGAATTTCCCGGTCTGCTGGTCGAGGGCGAAGATGTCGCCGGCTTCCGCGACATCGACCACGATGTCGTGCTCCTCGCCCTTGGGGATGCTCGGATTGATCCATTTGATGAATTTCGGATCGGGGCTGACCCTGGTGTGGATCAGGGTCCGCTCGTGGATATGATCGGAATCCCAATCGTCGCCGGGCAGATGCTGATAATACCAGATGAGCTTGCCGGTATCGATGTCGAGCGCGAGCGTGCTGTTGCTGTAGAGCTCCGAAGGCGACTCGTTGGGCACGGCGGTGGAGTCGCCGTTGTGCCGCTTGAGCCGCGTATAGGGAATCGGATTGGAAACCGCCCAGTACAGCACGCGGCGTTTCGGGTCGTAGGAACCGGGCAGCCCCCAGGACGAGGCAACGCGCTTTTCGGTATCGATGCCGCCCCAGCTGTCGCCGCCCGGCTCGCCGGCGCCCGCCGTGTTGTAGAACTTCCACAGCTCCTTGCCGGTGCGTGCGTCATGGGCGGCGATGAAGCAGCCGGCGCGGGTGACGCAGGTCCGGTTGCTGATGACCTTGCCGTCGGCCACGATCAGCCCGCCCGAATGCTCGGTCTTGGTGTCGAGATCGAAGGCCTTGGTCTCCCAGCGCAGCTTGCCGGTGCGCGCGTCGACCGCCACGATATAGCCGTCGGGCGCGGTGAAATAGACCATGTCCTCGAAGATCGCCGGGACCTTGGAGCGCGACAGGTTGGCGGCCCGGATCTTGGTCGCCATGTCCTTGGGATAATCGCGCTTGTATTCCCAGATCTCATCGCCAGTGGTGGCGTCGATGGCGAGCAGGCTGGCGCCCGGCTCGATCATGTACATGACGCCGTCATGCACCAGCGGCGTCGATTCCTGCGTGCCCGGCGGCAGGCCACGGGAAAACGCCATCTGCAGCTTGGCGACATTGCCCTTGTTGATCTGATCGAGCGGGCTGTAGCGCTGCTCGTCATAGGTCCGGCTGATCTGCAGCCAGTCCGCCGCCGGCGGATCGACCAGCATCTCCTGCGTCACCGGCTTGTAGTCGGCGGCACGCGTCCCGGCGCCCGAAAGGCCCACGACCAGGGCCGCGGCGGCCACGGAAACTCTACGTTGAAATACGACCATCAAATCCTCCCTGAATATTCCGGCGCGATTCGGGGGGCTGAGCGCTCCCGGGGCGACCCCGTACATTTTTCAGCAACAATACTGGAGCATATTCCTTTTCAGGTGTAGAAAGCCATCCGGTGCCTCCCGGCCATTTGCGATCGTGCGCCCTTTGACACGACGCCCGTTGCCGAAGGGCGCGATTTTCCTGCGTCATTCCTCCGCATCGGGTTGGCCGGCGCCATCCTGTATGCGTGCCGGCCACGGATAAGAACGAGAGAGAGCATGCGTGCCATCGTCATTGCTGCGGCGGTCTTGGGCTGCCTGTGCGGACCGAGCTCCGCCTACGACTTCGAGACCAAAAAGGGGCAAGCGGTCTGCGACACCCTGGCCGAGTTCGAGGAATTGTCGATCGCCATCAGCATGCAGGACGACCGGTATATCGAGGAGATGGGCAACAAGGGGTGCCACTTTCCGGAGCCGGGGGTGGGAATGGCCTTGCTCGAGGCCTATGCGGATCAGACCGTCCTGCTGTTTCGCAAGCTGGCCGACAATACCCGGCTGGGGCCGGTGCCCGAGCATATCGACAGGTTCACGAACCTCGCCAAGGTTCGCCTGCTCTATTCCGACCGCGACCCGACGATCGGCTTCACGCTGCTGCCCCTTTCGCACCGCCCTGACAGCCGGGGCGGCTTGCGCATCGAGCCGGACGACGCGAATTGATTGATCCTGACGTTCGGGACCGGCCTCGCCCCGGGACGCAGCGTCATCCGGCGAGGACGTAAACGGTGAGAATGACGAAGCCGCTCACCGCCAGCGTGGCGTGGATGGCGACCGCCATCCCGGCGAGCCGCCTCTTGCGCAGACGGGTGGCCAGGAACCCGGCACCCAACACCGCTGCCGATGCCATCAGGGCGGCGGCGATCATGCCGAAGGATGCCATGCCCTGATCCAGCCCTCGCGGCGGCCCCCGCAGCGCGAGAGCGAGGCCGCCAAGGCCCGCCAGGGCGAGCAACCCGTGCAGGGCCGCGAGCGTCCAGGGCGGCGCGACCGCGCCCTCCGTCCTCAGGTACAGGACCGCGAGCACGCTGCCCAAAAAGACGGCGGCGCCGAGGATGGCGAATGCGGCGATCAGCATGGCGGCACCATAGCTCAGGGGAGTCGGCTGGCGGTACCCCACCCTGCCCGCGCGCAAGGCCACCACGCGCCGGGACGCTCTGCGACCAGCGTCCGGGCTTTATCCATTGGGCCGGGTTGCACCTTCCGCCATCCCGGGCGAACAGTGTATCGTGATGCAATCGAATAAGCGCTGACGGCGCGGCTGCGCACGCGCCAATCGGCCGATCCCAAAGGAGGTGCCTCATGCTTTACCGAAGCTCGATCTGTGCAATCGCGATGGCAGCCGCGGTGCTGGCGACGCCATGCATCGCCCAGGTGGTCGATTTTGGAAAATACCCCGACTTCAGGGGGCAATGGGTTCGCACCGGCAACCCGAACAATTGGCGCGAGCTGGCCGGCCCCGCTCCGCTGACGCCCGAATATCAGAAGATCTTCGAGGACATCACGGCCGACCTCAAGGCCGGCGGACCCGGCAATTGGCCTTCGACCTTCTGCACCCCGGCCGGCATGCCGGCGATGATGAGCTTCTACGATCCGGCCGAGATCATCGTGATGCCGGACATCACCTACATCCTGATCAGCCACAACGACGATTCGTATCGGCGGATCTACACCGACGGGCGCGAATGGCCGACCAATCCCGAGCTCACCTTCGCGGGCTACTCGATCGGCAAGTGGGTCGACGAGGACGGCGACGGCAAGTACGACGTGCTCGAGGTCGAGACGCGTTTCCTCAAGCTGCCGCGCGGCTACGACACCTCCGGCATCCCGTTCCACAAGGACGGCCAAGCCGTCATCAAGGAGCGCATCTATCTCGACAAGGCCGACCGCAACACGCTCTATGACCAGATCACCGTGCTCGACCATGCGCTGACGCGGCCCTACGTCAAGCTGCAGAAGGTCACCCGCAATCCGAACCCGCGTCCGGTCTGGCACTCGGACGTCTGCTCGGAAGACAATACCTGGGTCAAGATCGGCAACGAGCCCTACTACCTCAGCGCCGACGGCATGCTGATGCCGTCCAAGAAGGATCAGCCGCCGCCGAATCTGAAGTATTTCAAGCAAACCCAGAAGTGAGCGCGGCGTGCCGCTCGGGTAGGGCGCAATCGCTTTATTGCGCCGCTTGGAGAGGCCGATGGCGCAATAAAGCAATTGCGCCCTACGGGGCCGGATGCTCCGCGTTCGCGGAGCATGACAGTCGGAGATCGCAGGCGCTGGAACTACTTCGCGGGATGTTCGGACGGGCGCCGCCGACCTGCCGCGCGCGTAGGGCGCAATCGCTTTATTGCGCCGCTTGGAGAGGCCGATGGCGGAATAGAGCGATTGCGCCCTACGGGGCCGGATGTTCCGCGCTCGCGGAGCATGACCGTCTCCGGCCGCTGGAAATTACTTCGCGGTCTGCTTGAAATAGCGGATATCGGGCGGCTTCTGGTTCTTGCGCGCCGGCATCAGCAACCCGTCGGCGCTCAGGAAGTAGTTCTCCTTGCCGATGAAGACTTGCCCATTGTACTCGACGCAAACTTGCTCGAACCATTCCGCCAGCGGATCGGGATCGCGGACATAACGCTTGTCGACCGTCCAGGGCCGCGTCAGGGCGTGGTCGATCACGGTGATCTCGTCGTGGAGGATGTTCGGATCGGCTTTGTCGAGATAGATGCGCTCCTTGAAGATCGACTGGTTGTCGAAGTGCAGCGGCATGCCGGACGAATCGTAGACGCGCGGCCCCTTGAACCCGCGGGTCTCGACCTCCAGCACGTCGTAGCGGCCGCCGCCGTCCGAATCGATCCAGCGGCCTATCGAATAGCCCCCATAGGTCGGGGTGATCTCCTGCGGCCAAGCTCGTCCGTCCGTGTAAATGCGGCGCGGCTGGTCCTGGTCACCCACCAGGACATAGGTCCGCTCCGGCGTGACCACGAATTCCAGCGCCCGGAACGCGACCATCATCAACGGCATGCCGGAAGGGCCACAGCGGGCCCGGTCGAAGTTGTTGCCGAAACCGCCAGCGACCAGATCCGCGAGGCTCGCTTGGAAAATCTTCTGATATTCCGGCGTGAGCGGCGGTTCCTGCTCGGGCCCCCATGACTTGGTCTGGTCGAATGAAGGCTGGCCGCGAACGCCGGGCACGACCCGCCGGTTCCACTGGCCCTTGAGGTCCGGATACTTCGCGTCGGCCGTTTGGGCGCCTGCGGTCGATACCAACATGACCGTCAAGGCGAAGGCGCCGAGCACGCTTCGGTAATGCATGACCATTCTCTCCGTAATCGCGATCTACTTCGGCGGCTCGAAGCCGTTGGAGCGCCAGCGCTGCGCCATGGCGGCCGACGTCAGCGCGGCGATGAAGGCGTGCGCCGCGACGGGGTCCGTGCTGCTCTGCGGGATCGCGGTCGCATAGGCCGAGTAGTCCTGCAGGCTCGGCGGCAGCAGGCCCGCCACCTTCACGCCTTTGACCGCGATGGCCTCGCTCACGAAAATGACCGCCATCTCGGCACGGCCCTCCGCCACCTCGATGGCGGCCTCGCGGCCGCCCTTGGTCAGCACCGCCTTTTGCTTGATGGCATCGCGGATCCCGAGGCGTTCGGTCAGGCCGTTGAAATAGATGCCCGAGGTGCCGCCCTCGGCCGGATTGGTGTAGGCGACGGATTTCGCCTCCACCAGCGCCTTCTTGAAGGCCTCGGGGGTCGCCACGTCGGGTACGTTGGCGCCGTCCTTGACCGCAACCCCGATGCCGACGCGGCCGAGCTCGGCGCGGCTGCCGGGCGTGAGCTTGCCGGTCTTCTCGAGCTCTTCCATCAGCGGGATCGAGACGATGATCAGGTCGGCGTGCTGGCCCGACGTGATGACGCTACGCAATTGACCGGTAGTGCCGATGGTAAAGTCAAATTTCTGGCCGGTCTTGGCGGAATAATCCTCGATGATCTGCGCGATCAGGCCGCGCACCGCGCCGGCCGAGATCACCTTGAGATCGGCCGCGCCCGCCGGCAGCGCGAACAGCGTGGCCAGGACGGCGATGAAGGATGCGAGACGATGGGCCATTTATCTCCCCTCTGGCGCCGCTTGGCGGACGAAACAACGCTGCGGCGCTCACCAGCACCCGCAGTATAGCGGGGCGGCGCGGCACACACAGCCCCTTCTCGCACCAGGCGACAAGTAAAGGAGGCGCCGCGTTTGGCGGCACGCCATTCAGTCCATCGGTGCACTAAGCCAACAGCCCGATCAGCTCGCGCATGTCCGGCTGCTTGTCCAGCGACCAGACCAGATCGCGGGCGCGTTCGGCGCGATCGAGGCCGATCGCCGGCGTCGCGTTGGCCATGAACTTGGCCTCGATGGCGGCATCGCTCATGGGATTGGCGGCGGTGCCGGCGGCGTGCGGAATGTGAATTTCGTGACGCGTGTTGCCGACCACGATCACCGCATAGGCCTCGTCCTTGCCGAGCGACTCGTCCCCCTGGGCCGTCACTTTTCCGCGCAGCGCCGCCACCAGCGGATCGCGCGCCCGGGCGTCGGAATATTGCGCGATGCCGGCATCGCCGTCGACCAACGCGACCGCCGCGGAATGCAGCGTGCTGAACTTGGATTGCAGTCCGGTCGCGGGATCCGCCACATCGGTGATGGAGAGCACGAATGGGTGCACCCGCAGGCTGATCTTGCTCACCGTGGCGGGATCGATGTGATCGCGGTTGCGCAGCGCGATGACAGCATCGATCAGCGGATGCAGCACCACCCCGCACGCGTAGGGCTTGTGGCCGTTGGTCTCGATCAGCCAGCCTTGATCGAAACGGGCATTCAGCTGCTCGGGCGCCGCCACGTCGCTGTAGACGCGCGCGAAGCCCTTCTTGCCCTCGATGATCTCCTGGGTGCTGTCGAATCCGCGCTCCGCCAACAGCGCCGCCAGCACCCCGTTGGCGGCCGACTTGCCGGCATGGAAGGAT
>DASZKX010000176.1:0-11810 GCA_035552735.1 Xanthobacteraceae bacterium | reverse complement strand
CCCAGCATCTGCTGTGAGCGGGTGACCACGTCCTTGAGGATCTTGTTGAGCGCGTGGCCGATATGGATGTTGCCGTTGGCGTAGGGCGGCCCGTCGTGCAGGACGAATTTCGCCCGGCCGCGGGCGGCCTCGCGCAGGCGCCGGTAGAGGTTAAGCCGCTGCCAGCGCGCCAGGATTTCGGGCTCCTTCTGGGGCAGCCCGGCGCGCATCGGGAAGTCGGTCTTGGGCAGAAACAGAGTCTCGCTGTAATCGCGGGTGGCATCGGTCATGACGGGTCACCAAAAGGGGAGGGCGAAATTATGAAAAAGGCTCGACAGTCCCGGTCTTCCGCCGACCTCGAGGTCAGGCGGAAGCCGGGCCGATAATGCGCCGAGCGGCCGACCCGAGGGCAAAACTCGATAAAGCGTGTGCCACCATGCGGGCTTCCTATCAGATCGGCCCGCGCCCGAAAAGGCCCGTGCCGATGGGCTGCGGCGGGGGGCGCTACGCCGGGCGTCCGGCCGGCGGATTCCACCCCGCCGGAGCTTGTCATCTGGTTGGCGAGGGCATGCTATTTGCGGCAAAATGCTCTAAGGAACCTGTGCTCGTGCGGTTGGGTTGGGCGGGCGCGGGGGCCGAAAACGCGCCGTGCGCCGAAAACGCCTAGCGCTGGAGGCGCCGGGCGGCGAAGGCGCCGGAGAGGAGCACGCCGATGTCCAATTTGTCGAATGCCGCCAAGGAAACCGTCCAGGACGCGCGCGACGCGATCAAGGAATCCGGCCATGCCGCCGCGGCGGCGTCCGGAGATATTCAGGCCGACCTGCAGGCGCTGCGCGACGATGTGGCCAAGCTCGCCCTTCAGATCGCCGACATCTTCGCCGCCAAGGGCGGCAAGGCCTGGAGCCGCGCGCGCTCCGGCGTCGACGAGGCGATCGCGGATGTGGAGGACCACGGACGCGACGCGGTCGATGCGGTCTGCGAGGTCGGCGACAACCTGGCCGGCGCGATCGACGAGTCGCTCAAGAGCCGGCCCTATACGACGCTCGCGCTCGCGGTCGGACTAGGATTTTTGTTCGGCGCCACATGGCGGCGGTAACGATTGGCGGCGCTAAGACTTGGCGGCGGTCAACGATAAGAACCGGCGACGGCGAGATTCTGCAGCGATGATCGGACGGATTTGATTGGCCGAAACATGGGCGACTGGCTCCGTCACATCACGCTGAACGCCAAGGCCAGGACCGGCTTTGGTCCTGCGCTCGTGGTCTGGTTCCTGATCGCCGTGGTGGCGCTGGCACTGGGGCTCGTTTTTCTGTCCGTCGCCGCTTTCGTCTGGCTCGCGCGCCGCATCGATCCGGTGACGGCCGGCTTGATCCTGGCCGGCGCCTTTTTCCTGATCGCGATCGTCGCGGCGTTTGCGGGTTGGATCGCGCGGCTGCGCAACATCGAGCGGGCGCGGCGCGAGCTGGCGGCACGCAGCCAGGCCGGCTGGTTCGATCCGAAATTCCTGGCGGTCGGGCTCGAGATCGGCCGCACGCTCGGCTGGCGCCGGCTCATGACGCTGGCGGCGGTCGGCGTACTGGCCGCCGGCTTGGGAAAGGAATGGTTCGGGGCGGCTGCCGGCAAGCCCGGGGACCGCGACCCTCACGGCGAGTAATCCGGCACGCTCCCCAGCGGTGGATATGCGTCCGGCATCCTGGCGAGCGCGGCGCGGGCGCGCCTTGTGTCCTCGTCCATGCAGCGCACCAGCTCCTCGACGGTGGCGAACGCGAGCTCGTGGCGGATCCAGCCGATGAAAGCGACGTCGATCACGCGGCCGTAGAGATCGCCCGTGAAATCGAACAGGAACACTTCGAGCAGCACGGTCCCGACATCGAACATCGGACGGCGGCCGAAGCTCGCCACCCCGTCATAGCGGCGATCGCCGATCCCGACCCGCACCGCATAGATGCCGTGCCGCAACCCGCAGGCCGGATCGAGCCGGATATTGGCGGTCGGGTAGCCGAGCTCGCGTCCGCGCTTGTCGCCGTGCACCACCTCCCCGCTGACGAACCAGGGATAGCCGAGCAGATCGTTCGCCTCCTCGATGTGGCCGGCGACCAGCGCCTCGCGAATGACGCCGGAGGAGATGCGCCGTCCATCGATCTCGACCGCCGGCACCACATCGACGGTGAAGCGTCGCAGCCGGCCTTGCGTGGCGAGCAGCTCCGGGGTGCCGGCCCGCTGGCGCCCGAAGCGGAAATCGAACCCCACCACGGCACCGGAAATTCCGAGCCGGTCGATCAAGATGTCGTTGACGAAGCTCTCCGGCGCGGGCTCCGCCAGCTTGGCGTCGAACCGCATCACGATGGCGCCGGAGAGCCCGGTCGCGGCGAACAGGCGTAGCTTGGCGGTCTCGTCGGTGAGGCGAAACAGCGGATCGTGCGGCTGGAAGAAGCTGCGCGGATGAGGTTCGAAGGTGAGGGCGGCGGCGGGCCGGCCGAGCATGTCGGCGCGGCTGCGCGCCGCCGCGATCACGGCGCGGTGGCCGCGATGCACCCCGTCGAAATTGCCGATGGCGATGACCGCGCCCTCAAGTGCCGGGGGGAGCGGGTCCTCGCCATGAACGACGGCAAACGGTTGCGGCTGCTGCGGGATTTCGGTCATCGGGTGCGGTTCGGGCGACGGCGGGTGCCATCGTTAATAGCAGGTGAATTGCCGGGCGTGGTCCAAATCAAGAGCGTGCCGCCCCGGTCCGCGCAAGTCCCCGCTCAACGGCGATTAACCGGATGTTCAACGCCTTTCGCTAGTTTGACAGCGCTTTCGGGGCGTTTCCGATGAAAGCGGCGTGCCATGTGGGGTCCGTCACCGGCTGAGCCGATTTGGGGTGCGCCGGCCGGCGCCTGATGGAGGGGACGATGGCTGTAGATCTGTCGATGCCGATCCTGGTTGTCGACGATTACAATACGATGATCCGCATCATCTGTAATCTTCTGAAGCAACTGGGATATCAGAACATCGACAATGCCAACGACGGTGCCACGGCGCTCGCCAAGCTGCGCGCCGGACGCTACGGCCTGGTGATCTCCGACTGGAATATGGAGCCGATGAGCGGCTACGATCTCCTCAAGGAGGTCCGTGCCGACGCCAAGCTCGGTAAGACTCCCTTCATCATGATCACCGCCGAATCGAAGACCGAGAACGTCATCGCGGCCAAACGCGCCGGGGTCAGCAACTACATCGTCAAGCCGTTCAACGCGCAGACGCTGCAGACCAAGATCGCGGCCGTGTTCGCCGAGGAGCCGACCCCGCCCTTGGCGGCCTGAAGCATTTTCAGGAAAATGCCCGGCCTCGCCAACGGGTCCGGCCGGCCCGATGATAAACTCCGGCGGGGGTGGAATCCGGTTTTCCGTCCGAAAATGCGACGACGCAAAATGTTAGAGCGGCTTCTGTCTCAGGTTAATGTGAAACCGCTCTAAAACCTGCTGACCGCCGCGAAGCTCGTCCGCTTCCCGCCTACCAGACCAGGCGCTGCGTGACGGACTTGGGGACAAGGCCGGCGGCCGCGAAAATATCGCTCAGCGCTGCGGCATCGGGTCGGTCGCGTCCGCCGAGCTCCTCGGCATGGATGCCGGCGGTCACGAACAGGAAATCGATCCCGAACGCCGCGGCTCCTTTCAGATCGGTGTGGATCGAATCGCCGATCGCCATGACGCGCGCGGGCGCGGTCTCCCGCCCGCGCACCGCGCGCGCGACTGCGAGCGCCTGCTCGTAGATCGGGCGGTACGGCTTGCCGGCATAGACGACGTTGCCGCCCGCCGCCGCATAGAGATCGGCGATCGCGCCCGCGCAATAGACGAGCTTGTCGCCGCGCTCCACCACGATGTCCGGATTGGCACACACCATGGTGAGGCCGCGCTCGCGCATGGCCGCGATCAGCGCGACGTAGTCCTGCGGGGTTTCGGTGGTGTCGTCGAACAGGCCCGAGCAGACCACGTAGTCGGCCCTCGCGAGCGGCGCGAGCGGCGCGAGACCATCGAAGATCGGCACGTCGCGCGCGGGGCCTACATGAAACGCGCTCGCGCCCGCGCGCGCTGCGATGACGGCGCGGGTGACGTCGCCGGAGCTCACGATCGCGTCATAGGCTGCGCGCGGAACGTCGAGCCCGTCCAGCAATGCCATCACCACCTCGGCCGGCCGCGGTGCGTTGGTGATCAGGACGACTGTGCCGCCCTGGCGCCGAAACCGCGTGAGCGCCGTGCAGGCGTCGCTGAACGCCACCACGCTGTTGTGCACGACGCCCCAGACGTCGCACAGCACGACATCGTAGGCCGGCGCCAACGTCGAGAAATGCACGGTGAACGGAGGCGAGGAAATCGACATCAAACCCTGGCTGGAAGCACCTGGCTGCAAAGGGCGGGGGGCGGGAAACCGCTGCGCCGCGGCGGCCCCCGAAAGGATGAGTGCGCGAAACGGCGCGGCGGGTCAAACCGGCGTTCGATGAGGGAAATCCGCCTTCCGGATCAGACGCGGCGGACCAGGCGGGCGAGGCCGGCCGAGCGCAGGCCCCTGCCGCCGTCGGGACCTCCGCGCGGGTCCCGGCCGTCGGCGGCCGGGCCTTGATCGGATGCGGCGCTTTCGCGGGCCACCACATCGTTGCGCTCCGCGATGCCCTGCAGCGCCTCGGCCCGCACCGGCCGCGGCGGTGAGAACAGGAATCCTTGGCCGAATTTCACGTCGTAGTCGAGCAGGTCGACCACCGCGCCCTCGCTTTCGATTTTCTCGGCGATGAGATCGATACCGAAGCGCCCGAGCAGATCCGGCAGGTCGCCTGGATGGATGTCGGCCGCGATGCCGCTGCGGTTGAGGATCAGGTTCGCCCGCAGCTTGACGAAGCGAAACCCGCGGCCGGCCAGCTCACGCGGTTCCAGGCGCAGGTCCGTCACGTTGTCCATGGAGAAATGGTAGCCGCATGCTCGCAGCGCCGCCAAGCTCTCCGTCTCGATCGGGCCGGCGCCGCGCAGGCCGCTCTGGGTGAATTCGAGCACCAGCGAGGGCGCGATGGCCCGGTTGGCGTCGAGGAATTCCAGCAATTGCGGGAACACCACGGCGTCGGTCAGCGTCGCCACCGAAAGATTGCAGAATACGCCGACCTCGCGGTTCTTGAGCAAGAGCCGGCGAAGAACCTGCACGCAACGGAACACGACCAGATTGTCGATCTTCGGCATCAGGCCGCCGGCCTCGGCCTGGGAGATGAACTCGGCCGCCAGGACCACGTCGCCACCCTGGGTCCGCAACCGCGACATCGCCTCGTAGAAGCGGACCTTGCGCTGGGGCAGCGTCACGATCGGCTGCAAATGCAGGTCGATGCGATTGGCCTCGATGGCGCTGCGAATGGCCGCCTGCATCTCCCGGCTGACGCCCGTGTCGGGCTCGGGGGCCGACGCGGCAGCCGCCGTGGCGACGACCGGCTCGGGAGCGGCGGGCATGGCCGGCACGGTTGCGAGGGGAGCCGCGGCCGGGGCCACCGCTGCGGCGGCAACCGCTGCGGCAGCAACCGGTATCGCGGCGACCGGCGTTGCAACGGCACTCGGCGCGGGAGCCACCGCGGGCGCAACCCCTGTCGTGGCCGGGGTTTCCGCCGCCGGGGTGGGGGCCGGCACGCTCGCCGGCGGACTGACCCACTCCGCCTTGGCAGGCTCGGGTTTGGGTGCCTCGGATTTGACCGGCTCCGGCTTGAACCATTCAGACTTGATCGATTCAGGCCGGGCCGATTCAGGCTGGGCGGGGCCAGGCTGGGCGGGCTCGGGCCTGAATCGCTCAGGCTTGGATCGCTCAGGCTTGGACCGCTCGATCTCGGTCAATTGCGTCTCGTGCAGGGCGACCGTTTCGGCCAGCTGGTCGAGCAGCCCGCCGAGCTCGCTGATCTCGACCGCCAGGGGCTCGACGGAGGCCTCTTCCCTCGTGCGGCTTCGCTCGACCCGGGATTCGACCGCCGCCAGCCGTCGTCCCAGCTCGGCGAGCTGCCGCGCCAGATCCGCGGTGCTGCGCGACAATTCGGCGAGCTGGGGACCGACCACGGACCGCACGTTCATCCGGGTCGAAACGGCGTTGTAGAGCGCCAGCGCGGTCAGCGCGGCGATCGCCACCATGATGGCATCCGCGCCGGTGAAGCCATAGGCGAAATAAACCACTACACCCGCAGAGGCCGCGATCACCGTCATGCAGACCGCGACGAAAATGGCACCGAGCCGCATGGATATACCCGGGGACGAAATGGGGCGCCGTTCGATCTGATTCGCGCGCGGGTCTCTAATCTCTATCAGCGGCTGCGGTCGCGCAAGCGGTTCTGAAGTCTCGGTGCTGAAGTCTCGGTGTGGAAGTCTCCGCGCGCCGGATGCGGGCGGTCGCGGCCATTTCGGTTAGTCGCTATAACCTGATCGACCGCGCCCCCGCGCTTTTTCAGGCCCTGATGAAGTCCGCAGTGATCGACACGATCGGCCGCCGCCCCCGCACCGCCTTTGCGGCTTTCCTGGCGTTGCATTTTCTGATCTGGACGCTGCTGCCGACGCTCCTCTACGCGAATCTGCCGCTCGATCTCATCGAGGCTTTGAACTACGGCCGCGAATGGCAGCTCGGCTATGACAAGCTGCCGCCGCTGCCCTGGTGGCTGGTCGAGATCATGTACCGGCTGGTCGGGGCCGATGCGGCCTATTATGGGCTAGGGCAGCTGTCCGTGATCGTGGCCTTCACGGCCGTGTGGCTGACGGCGCTACCGCTGGTCGGGGCGCGCCGGGCCCTGATCGCAATCCTGATCATCGACGGCCTGCACTATTTCCAATTCACCGCCGTCAAGTTCAATCACGACGTGATCCAGCTGCCGCTGTGGGGGCTGGCTGGCTACGCGCTCCATGCCGGACTTCGGCACGATCGCCTCCGGCATTGGGTCCTGCTCGGGCTCGCGGTCGGGCTGGCTTTATGGGCCAAATATTTCGTCGCCATGCTGGCGCTGCCGTTCCTCTTGTTCATGCTGCTCGATGCCGACGCCCGCAAGGCCCTGCGGCGCCCCGGTCCCTGGATCGCGGCGGCGGTCGCGCTCGTCGTCATGGCGCCCCATCTGGCCTGGCTGGTGCAAAATGATTTCCTGCCCTTCGGCTATGCGGAGATGCGGGCCGCGCCGGCGCGCGGGCTCCTCGACCATGTGTGGCGTCCGCTCGCATTTGCCGGCGGCCAATTGTTCTTTTTGGCGCCGGCGCTGCTGATCGCGGTTCCGCTGCTGTGGCCGCGCCCGCAGGCTGCGGCATCGGCGGCGCGCGCCGACGCCTTCGACCGGCGGATCGTCGCCTTGCTGGCGTTCGGGCCGGCCGCGAGCGTGATGGCGGTCGCGGCGCTGAGCGGGCGCGGCACGGTGGCGATGTGGGGCTATCCGTTGTGGCTGTACCTGGGTCTGTGGATCGTGCTCGCGTCCTGGACGGCGATCGATCGGACCCGGATGGCGCGGATCCTGGCGGCATGGGGGGTGGTGCTCTCGCTCTTCGTGGTCGCGTTCGTGGCCGATTATCTGGTGCTCCCCAGCATCGACCATCGGGTGCGTGCCGTGCTGTTTCCGGGCGACCGGCTGGCGGCGGAGCTCGATGCGCGGTTTCGCGCCGCGACCGGCCGGCCGCTCGCCTATGTGATCGGCACGATGTGGGATGGCGGCAATGTGGCGCACTATTCGACGGAGCGGCCGCAGCCGCGCGTCCTGATCGACGGCCTGCCGCGGCGGGCGCCCTGGATCGATCTCGCCGATCTCAAGGCCAAGGGCGCCGTGGTGGTATGGACTGAGAGCGATCCGCAAGTCCTCCCTGCCGCCTTCGCGCCGGTTGCGGCCGGCGCGCAGGTCGAGGCGCCGTTCGATCTGCCATTCCGGCGCGGCGGCAACGTGCTGCATGTGGGCTGGGCGATCCTGCGGCCGCAATAGGGCGTGAGGAGTGATTGGTGACAGACGACCGATTCCATGAAACGGGCAGTCATGGAACTGGAAGTTTGTTCGTGGATACCTTGTTTGCGGCTGTGTGAACGAGGAGTCGCATCACGGCAAGACCGCGGCAAGCAATCGAACGTTTCCGATCAGGATCAATCGATGAGCCGCAAGTCCTGCAGCGTCGGGGGAAGGCTCTGTTCGATCAGATCGATGACTGCGGCTTTCGCCTTATCGTTCGGTGACGCGTCATTTGTCGTCGGCTGAAGCGAATCCTCGACCACGCGGCTCGGCCCTTCCAGCCTGACCATTTCGGTATTGCCCAAGGGCCTTGCGGACCTCTTGTCAATAACGCTGAAATCGTGCCCGTCGATGATCCGGATCATATAGAGCGCGTGGATCTCGTGATTGGAATCAAAGACCGCTTTGTGATTGATCATCCCGACGCCGGCGACGGTCTTTGCCCGATTTCCGTACCGCGATTTTTCCTTGGTGACGACCACATAGGCATCGAGCCCTTGCGGCAAGACCTCGGTGCGAACGAGCCTCTTGACCGGGTCATCGCGCAGCAGACTGGACACCGGAACCGGCGTGTCCGGTTCGACAGCCGCGAACGCCGCGCGCCGATAGGTCACCGGCTGCACCTGCCAGCGCCGGCTCAGCAGCCCGCCAACCCGGCTGACGATGAGATCGTCCAGTCCCCAGGCCTCGATCGGAAACACGCGGGCGCTGTTGTCAAACCCCGTCAGTCCCGACTTGGTGAGCGTGAACTCGTCACCGACCGCGGAGATGACCCCGGCCGTCTTGATGGCTTGCAGCTTCGGCGGAGCGGCGTCGATGGATGTGCACGCGCCCGCCAAGAGCGCGAGCAACAGAGCCGCCACGCGAATGCCTGCACTTCGGCGCCCGTGCATCGTGCCGCTACCGCACGCGCACGTCGAATGAATAGGACGCCCCGAGGCCGAGCGACGTTTGGTTCGGCGAGCCGCGGACTGTTACCAGCGGGCTCGCGGCCGCGCTGCCCAGCAAGCGATCGTATTCGACGTAAGAATGCACCTCCCATTGCGGATTGAACTGGTAGCGCGCTTGCGCGCCTGCCCCGGCCGAGTGCGATCCGCCCTTGGCATCGAACACCGGCAGCCCGGAGGCCATGGCTTGCGCGGCGTCGATGCTGAAATAGGGCGCCATAGCCCTGGTGTCTTCCAGCGTGAACCGCGGCCCGCCCGACAGGCTGAAGCGCTCCGTGACCGGCACGATGACATCCGCCGAGAAGTCGGCGACGACGCCGTTGTGGCCGCCGAATCCGCGGCGCACCTCCACGCGGCTGCGGAACCAATCGACTGGAAAGAATTCTGCGAAGCCGCCGATCTCGACCGCAAGATTGACGTCGCCGAGACCATTGAGCTCGCTATAGCTGCTGGTCGTGCGCGCCGATCTGAGCTTGCCGACTGGACCGGCGCGAAATCCGTCGAAGTCGACGAGCGCGATGCCGGCCCCGTCGCGGGGGCCGCGGAACCGCATCGCCGAGCCTGCGCGCTGGATGGAAAATACCGGCACCGGACTGAGCGTGCTGCGATTGGCCCCCTCGAAATCCGGCTTCAGCTCACCCCCGCCGCCGATCGTGATGGTCCAGTCGCCCGACGCGGGCGGCAAGAACGGCAGCGTGGCGGTGGGCGACGGCAACGTGATGGCAGGCTGCGCCCATGCGGCGAACAGAAACGACATTGTGACGAGGAGAGCCACGAAGATGCCGCCCAGAGGGAAGTTTATCCTGCCGCTGCGCATCGATTGGCCCCCAACGCGTAGCTGGATTTCCGCGGCAATCCGGACGACGACCGAAGAGCGCCCGCGTGTGATACGCAGGAACGAACCGAATCCTTCGATCGAAGATCACGGATTGGCTGGCGACCGTGCCGACCGAGAGGCCCCGACTACAAATGCAGCCGCAGAACCTTCCGGCCGACGAACCCGGCCATCCCGACAGTGCAGATATTTACGGTCAAGGCCGCAAGACCCCAAGCGAGCGATGGAGCGCGCAACTCTGCCTGCTTGCGCAGCAACCGCTCGATGGTGGCGCTCGGCGGGTTGGTTTCCGGCACGATCGCGTAGGCCGCGCTTGCGACCAAGCCGGCTGCAAGCAGCACCACAATCGTTCGCCCGGCCAACCCTGCAGAGGCGTACTGCTGATTGGTCATGGCCTTCATGCACTGCCCTTTGGCCTGTGCGAAAAGGTCCTGACGTCCGCGTCGTTACGGCCGGCCGAGAGCACTGAAAGGTACGACTGCAGAACAACCGCCCTGATCCAGCGCCAATTGAGCGCGATATGCAAGCCGACGAGGTACGTCATTACGGTTTGCGACCAGCCATGGATTGGATGCCAGGCAAAATTGCTGCTCGCGTCGAGGCCGACTGCATAGAGGGCGACCTCGGAGATCATGATGCCGGAAAACATCACCAACATCGTGGTAGCGAAAAGGCAGCAATTCAGCAGGACGTTGCCTCGCGTTCTCCCGGCGCCGCGATCGCCCAGGCGCCGCACCGCAGTGGCAATCCATCGCCACTGGAGCACCACATGGATGAGCAGCAAAGCCATAGCGGCGAGGCCGAGCCACTCATGAACGGCCAGGCCGGCCAACGGGACCGGCCAGAGGATCAAAGCGGCTACGAACAGGGTGGCATCGAGAAAAAGAAGGAATTGGTTTCGGTGCATGTTCGCTCCTGGCGGCGCGGGCGGCGTGTCTTGGCGTTTCGAGGGGGCTGGATTCGAAGGCTAGGCACGCCGCCCGTCCGGCGACCGACCGCGATGGGCCGTCAGCCGCCGAAGCTTCACGCGCGTTGTTACGGACCTTGGCCGGCTTTCCTTCGTAGGATCTTTCCCCGCGGTCAAATCGACGGGGAGTCGAAGGATTTCGCCGGCACGGACGTATCAATCGCGAGCAATACGACGCTCAGTTGCGCGTGGAACGCCGTCAGCGGCCGGCGGAGCGGCCGGAATGGCCTTGCTGCCGGATCTTGCCGCCCGAATCTTGGCGCCCGGATAGTCTCGTTGAGGGCAGCTCCACTGTCCGTCAGGACGCATCGGCCACGCGCCGGGGGGAGGATGCAGGAAGGAGACCGGGATGAAGCGCTCTTGGGTAAGGCCGCGCTGGGTGACCAGCGCGCGTTCCGTGCTCTCATGGCGCGGCATATGGGCCGCACCATCCGGCTTGCCGAGTCGATCTTGGGCGGCAGGGCCGATGCCGACGATATCGCCCAAGAGGCCTTCATCCGTGTGTGGAGAGGGGCGGCCTCGTTCGATCCGACCGTCGCCCGGTTCACCACTTGGCTCTATCGGATCGTGCTCAATCTCGCGATCGATCGGTCGCGCCGGCCCCGAGGCGACCCGATCGAAACGGCGGAACAGGTCGCGACGGACGAACCAGGGGCACTTGCTGGCCTCATCGCCAAAGAGGAGCAGCATGCAGTGGCCGCGTCCGTCTCGCAGTTGCCCGCGCGTCAGCGTGCGGCGATCGCTCTGTTCCATTTCGACGAATTGAGCGGACGAGAGGCCGCGGCCGCGATGGACATGACCGAAAAGGCGTTCGAATCTCTCTTGACGCGTGCACGCGCGACATTGAAGCAACGTGTGCTTGGGGAAAGACCGCTTCTGGGAGAAGACCATGACGCTCGATGAATTCAAGATGCTGGCGCAGGCACGGGGCGCCGATATCGGGCGCTGGCCGGAGCACCTGCGCGCGGCGGCCGCCGGTCTTGCTGGCGGACCAGAAGCTGCGGCCATACTGGCGGAGGCGGGAGAGATCGATCGAGTTGTCATCGCGGGCAAGCCGGAAGTATGCGCGGATCGCGTCGATCAGGCGATCTTCGGCGTGGTCTCCGCCATCGCGAGCGAGCC
>DASZKX010000175.1:0-3191 GCA_035552735.1 Xanthobacteraceae bacterium | reverse complement strand
CAAGTCCTCCCTGCGATCGCTCCAAGACGCGAAGCGTCCGGAAGCGTTGCCAGCACGTGTGAAATGCGAATGCGCGGGGGAGACCTCAAAAAAATCGGTCTCGAGATCGATGCTTGCCGGCGGCGGCGTCGCTGCCTATTGAGCCCGGCGGAGACCTCGGCACGTCTCCCTGGCAGCTCTCGGACAATCAATGTCCACCGCGCAGACTATAGGGTCGGCCAGGTTGCCGGAAGGGGTAACGAAGCGCGCCGGATTCATGACAGGGACGTTTACCGCTGCCGCGGCCCGACCATTCGGCGCGATGCAATAAATACAGCGGCCTATTGGAATCTATCGGCCCGAGAAATGCTGTCGGTGGGGCTCGGGCCCGGGAGCATTTTCGAATACCGGCGGCCCGCGCGTCTCGACCTCAATGCACTGCGCTGGTCGCCCGTGGCATGATGGCGCCGCGGTGGCGGATCACCTGGCCGGCGAGGCGATGCGCCGCGGCGGCAGCCGCCGTCGGGGCTTCACCGGCGAGGCGCGCCGCCAGGTAGCCGGCGTTGAAGCCGTCGCCGGCCGCCGAGGGGTCGACCGGCACGACCAGTTCTGGCACCGGAACGAATTCCTTGTTGCCCTGCCCCGCCACCAACGCGCTGTTGGGACCGTTCTTCACCACGATCTCGGCGATGCCGAAGGCCTGCATCCGCTCGACCGTGGCCTCCGGGCTCGGATCGCCCCACAGCACGGCCTCGTCATCGTAGGCCGGCAATGCGATATCGACTCGCTTCAACGCTTCCATGAACACGGTGCGGGTGCGCGACAGATCGCCTTTCCAGTCGCGCGGACGAAAATTGGCATCGAACGCGATCTTGGCGCCGTTCTGACGCGCCACCTCGATCAGGGCGAGGAAGCGGCCGAGCCCGATATTGGAATAGAGCGAGAGCGTGATGCCGGAGAAGTAGACGAGCTTGGCCGCTATAAGGCTCGCCGCCACCCGGTTCCAGTCCGGCAGCTCGAACAGGTCGCGAGCCGGTGCGTCGGCGCGCCAAAAATTGAAATGCTGCCTGCCGGCCGGATCGAGGTCGACCACGTAGAGGCCGGGCAGGCGGCCGTTCACGCGCAGGATCGCCTCGCTCGATACGCCCTCGGCGGCAATCAGCGCCAGGATGCCGTCCGAATAGGGATCATCGCCGAGCGCGGTCGCAAAGCCGACGTCGGCGCCGGCCCGCGCCAGATAAACCGCAGTATTGAACGTGTCGCCCCCGCAGGCGATGGCGAAGCGGCCGTCGCTTTCCCGCAGCAGCTCGATCATGACCTCGCCGACGCAGATGGCGCGGATTTTCGGGTCGTTCATCGTCTCTCCTACGCCCTGCGGCGTTGCCGGTACGGACAAAAAAGCGCGGCCATGGATGGCCGCGCTGCCTTGGCCCTCTGGCCCTTCCGGCCTTGGCCGCTCAGGCCCCGACTGCGTTAGAGCATTTTCAGGAAAAGTGGAAACCGGTTTTCCGTCTGAAAATGCGACAATGCAAAAATGCCAGAGCGGCTTCTGTTTCCGGTCTATGCGAAACCGCTCTAGTCCTGCGGCTCGACCTTGACGATCGAAGCGCCGTGGTTGCTGCCGACCCAGAACGTGACCGGGTTGGTCGAATTGTCCACGAACATGTGCCGCATGTTGGTGTCCCGCGCGAGCGGATATTCGATCCCCTGGCCGGTCTTGGGGTCGAGCCGCACCACCCGGTCGGTGGTCATGCCGCCGGTCCACAATTCCCCGTTCTTGTCGAAGGTCACGTCATAGGGCTGCGTGAACCTGGTCGGCAGCGCCCATTCCGAGAATTTCTCCTGCTTGGTATCGAACATCCCGATCTTGTTACCGCGATATTCCGCAAACCAGAACCGGTCCTGCTCGTCCATGTTGCCGCGCCGGTTGCGCGAAAGCGCGGTCGGCGCCTGATAATAGGTGACCGCACCGGTGTTGGCGTCGAGCCGCACGATGTAGTTGTTCTGGAACTCCGTCATATAGAGATTGTTGTTCGAATCGGCGGCGATGTCGTAAATCGATTTGTTCGCCCGCCCGCCCGGCAGCATCGCCAGCGGATCGAAATTCTCGTACTTTCCGCTCGCCAGATCGAGCCGCAGGATGGTCGAGGGCCCGGCGTCATTGGTCCACATCTTGCCGTCGATACCGTAATTCATCGTCAGCATGTTGAGCTGGGTGTCATCCTTGTTGCGCTCCGGCGAAACCGGGAAGATCTGGAACTTCTCGGTGCCGGGATCGAACTTGGCGAGCGCGCCCTGGTACATCATGCCGAACCACATCGTGCCGTCCCGGTCCAGCTTGAGATCGAGCGAGCCTGTCGGGAAGCCCTGCTTGAGCTCGGGCAGCGGAAATTCCTTGTGCTGGCCGGTCTTGGGATCGAGCCGGCCGAGGTACTCCTCGCCGAAATTCGTGTACCAGGCGTAGCCGTTGGCGAACACGACGTCATGGGGCTCGATGGTGGGCCGCGGCAGGTCGTATTCGGTGATCACCACGTGGGTGCCGCGGCCGGTCACGCGCGGGAGGGTCTTGAGCTCGTATTCCCAACGCGGAACCTGGCTCAGATTGATCGAGGCCAGGTACTGGGCGAATTTCCGGAACCGCTCCGGATTGGCGGCGCGCGATTGATCGACCCGGCGCTGCGGCTTGATCGGCTGGCTCACCTGCGCGTAGCCCTGCATGCGCGTCACCACCTGCACGAACTCGTCGGCATCGTGCGTCGACTTCACGATCCGCTCGAGCGTGTGGCAGCTCACGCAATTGAGCAGCTGCAGCTTGTCGTCGTCGCTGCCCGGCATGCTCATCATCCATTCCGCATTGGTGAGCTGCTTGCTGAGATTCTTCGTCTTGCGCAACTTGAGATCAAGGCTGGCGGGCACGCCGGCCGCCACATCGGCCGCGTTGGGGCCCTCGAGGTCGAAGCCGGTGGCGCGCGTCGACAGCGCATAGTGGCCCGCCTCGAGCCGGCCGGCCGGGAAGCTGTAGCGACCCTGCTCGTTGGTCACCACGCTGATCGTGATGCTCGAGCCGTCCTTCTTGGCACTGACGATCACCCCTTCCATCGCGCCTTCTTCGGCCGAGGTGACCTGTCCGGAAAGCACCGCGGCGCCCTGGGCCCGGGCCGCCGGCGGGGCGACCACGAAGGTGAACAGGCCGGTGATCATGGCGGCCACGG
>DASZKX010000174.1:0-2584 GCA_035552735.1 Xanthobacteraceae bacterium | reverse complement strand
GCCAGCTCGGCACGGTATCCATGGTGTGGAAACTAGCTGCCTGACCGGCCTCAAATCCGGCGTCATACAGCTTGCGCATTGCCGCTTCGGAAATGCCGCCGCCGGATTTCTCGATCACCTCGGCAAGCGTATTGAAGTTGCCGCCGGCACCCTGCAGGGTGCGACGCAGCGCATGCACCGCGGCGAGCACCTCGCCGTCGTGCTCGGACGACAGCAGCCGGATGAGCATGGAGATCTTTTCTTCCTTGGTTGTTTTGGTTTTGATCATGCCGCCCAGCACCTCTCGCGGTGTGAGCACATCCGGCAGCGCCAATCGGTCGGGTCAGCGGTGAAGCGCGGCAGCAGCTGGCCGGCGCGGGTCGCCTCGATGACCATGACGGCACGGTCCGACCAAGCCTGGGCGCGCACGGCGTCGAACGGCACCAGGATGTGCAGCCGCTCGCAGGTGTCGGCGTTGAGGGCGGTGAATAGCGCCGGATTGGTGACGTTCAAATAGGCCTGGTAGATCGCGACCTGGGCGGCATATTCGGGATAGGCCTGCAACAGTCCGTCGCGCTCGAGCTTGCGCCAGCCTTTGGCACCCAGCGCCTTGTGCTCCCAGAGCGCAGGATATTCGATCGGCGCCGGTCCGGCCGTGATCAGACCGTCAGCGTGACCGCGAAACAGCCCGTCAACCGCCGTGAAGGCCAGCGCCGCCGTGGACGGATGGAACTTGAATCCAGCCCGCTTGAGATATTCGCGGCTCTGCGCCTCGAAGAAGTGCCCGCGATCGAAGATGCTCAGCGTGCGGGCCGGGAATTCCGGCCGGACCATCCAGTTATATTGAACCTTCCGGGCGCACTCGCCGCCCACAATACTGGCGCCCAGATACAGACGCGGCTCCTCCTCGCGCGTAGCGGTCCGCTCGATCAGGTCGTTGATCGTGACGCTGATCGCCTCCTCGGCCAGGTGCTTGCGGTTGAAATCCAACATGTTCAGAACGGGATTTCATCGTTAAGTTCATCCGGCGCCAGCAGCGGGCCGCCCGCTGCCGCATTGGCCTGGCGCGCGATGCTGCCGGGGCCCGACTTCCGGGTGATGCCGCCGCCCAGGTCGCGCCCGATCAGGGCCTTGCGAATGAGGGTGAGCGCCTTCACCAGGAAATCGATCATGGTCTCGCGCGGCCAATCCTTGAGCGGCAGCGACCAGTCCACTCCGGCCGTGTCGGCGAGCTCAGGCAGGATGTGGGTGATGGTACCGGCGTCCCAGGGATTGGAGTCGAGCCCGGTCAGCCTGACGGCCTGCTCGATCGCCATGCCCTCGGCCGTCGCCTGCTCCGCCCGGGTGCTAATCCAGCCAAAGAGAATCGCGGCCACAAACCAACCGAACTCGGTGTCCGACAGGCGCCCGATCGGCGTGCCCGGCGGCACCACCTTGTCCGTAATCATCTTGCGCGCGGCCGAGATCGCTGCAGCGGTCGCGCGCGCCTGCCAGTCTTCTTCGGTCATCAGCGCCCCCAGTTCGGCCGCGCGATCATAGCGCCGCTCGGCGTTCCACTCGGGGTCGTCCCGCTTGGGGTCGAACCACCCGGGGTGCCGCCCGGCGGCTTCTGCCAGGCCTTGTGGTCCGGCGTAATGGCTTCGAGCAGCTTGTTCTTGTCGGGGTAGGTGCCGCCTTCGGGACGCGCGCCGCCGCGCTCCACGCCGATCTTCCCGATGAAGGAGAGGCCATCGAAGTCGCCGTAGGTCTCGGTGCAGCGCGCCTGGCGGGCGGCGTCGCTGGTGTCGCTCGGCCGGATGCCGCGCGCCGACTCCAAGATGGCGCAGATCTTGGCCTGATTGCTTTCCGCCATCTGCTGCTGACCATCGGTCGTGCCGCTGGTCAGGATCAAGTCCCAGAGCTTCCTCTTGTCGCAGGGTCCGCCGATCACGGTGAGCTCGCAATCGAGCGCTTCCGAATCGCCGTTCTTCGAGCGCTTCAGCCAGCCACCGGGACCGGCGCCGCCGGGCCGGACCTTGATCTGCAGCACGGCGATCGTGCCGTTCGGGATCAGGTCGGTCGACCTTTGCTTGCCCGTATAGCTATTGAAATCCATCGTCATGAGGTTTTCTCCATGGTTGCTTGAGGGGTTTGGTAGGTCAGAGCCTTGCGCTCAATCGGCGCCGAAAGCTTCGCCAGCAGCTCGCCCAGGTGCGGCTTCTCCAGGAGGTCGAGCTTTCCGCTGCGGTCCCCGGCCGGGAAACCCCAGGGATTGGCACCGCACACGAATGCGCGCACCGGCGCCTGGCCGTCGCCGAGGTCGACGAAGTTCATGGTGATGATCTGGTCGACTATGCCGGGTAGTTCGCGGCCGGTTTTCTGGCCTTCGATCTGAAGTACCCACTCGCGGTGACGAAATTCGTCGACGACGGATTCGAGGATGCAGACGAAAATCACGTTCTTCCCGCGCGCATGCTGCAAGTGCGTGAGCCAGCCGATCATCTCGCGTGCGTGCAGTCCGTAAGCGCCGCGCATGTCCTTCTTGCCGGTGCGCTCGGATATCGCCTCGGGTTGCTGCTCCGCCCAGCCGAAGCACAGCCGCGCCGCGACCGTGATAGAGTCGACG
>DASZKX010000173.1:0-8450 GCA_035552735.1 Xanthobacteraceae bacterium | reverse complement strand
GTCGTGCAGGAAGGCCTGCTCGTCCGGCGGCCCGTGCCAGCCATGCTCCACGTCGAATTTGCGGCCATCGGCCAGCGTGAAAGCCGCGATGTCGAGCGCATTGCCGAACGCATGCTCCGAGATCGTGGCATTGGGATCGCCATTCATGCCGCGGCAGGAATATGCGGAGATCTGCTTGATCTCGACCACCGGCTCGCCGAACCATTTCATGGCCGCCGGCTGCACGGCTTCGGTGATCCACTGATCCAGCACTGAGACCAGTGGGCACGCGAGCGTCGCCGCCGGGCTGACCGCGACCGGCCCGATCGCACCAGTCGCCGGTGGCGCCGATGCGGGACCGAGCGCCGGTAGCGGCGACGCAGCAGGGCGCGGGGCCGGCTTCACCCCGCCGATGACTTGTCGGCGATCATAAGGCTCCGGCGAGAAATCGTAGGGCGAGCTCGGGTCGGACGCCGGCGGCACGCTTGCGGCGGCCGGACGCGAGGCGGCGGCCCGATAGGGCTTGCGAAAATCGTAAGGCTCAGGCGATGCCCCCGCCCGCGGGCCCGAGGGATCGAGCGACATCGGCTGATCGGACAAAAGGCGCGACCCGCCATTGGGTCCGGGCAGGTCATCCCGTGTCACCGCCGATGCAGCCGGGCGCGGCTGCACGATCGGCCAACGCGGCGGCACCTGTCCGGGCGCTCCAGGAACAGCGCCGGGCGGCCGCGGCTCGTCGTCATAGCCCAGCGGCACGCTGTCGCCGAGGCTCGACACTTTCAGCGGAAAGTCGGCCCCGCACACGCCCGGCCCTTCGATCGGGCTGATGCGGACCTTGCCGGGACCTTCCTTGACGGCGCCCGAATTCATGCACTCCAATTCGGCCTCGTGCCGCCACGGCTCGCGCTCGGCGAACATGTTATGTCCGCCGCAGCCCGCAAGCGTAGCGAGCGCGCCCAGCGCACCGGCACCCAAAAGATAGAAGCCAAGTCTCCGCACCATGAAGCGGAGAATGCGGTAGATTTTATTAAGGACTGTTCAATGATTTGGGTCGGTGTGGCGCAGAAATGACGGCGCCGCATATAGTTAAAGCGATTTTTTCATTTGTGGCGTTTTCCCGTCGAAAACCGAAATCCGCGCCCACGGCTCCAACCATAGCCCTTGAACCATCTGCTGCATTCAGGCCACATCGGCTTGGCCGGGGACCCCAATGGAAAGCACGTCACTTGTTTCTCGCGTGGGCCAGCCCATGCTGTCCGCGCTCGAGCTCGCCGGGGCGGTGGAAGCCGGCACCAGCACACCGCAGGCCATCGTCGATCGCTGCGCCGAGGCCATCGCGCGCCATGAGGCCGAGATCGGCGCCTTTGTGACGCTCGACATCGCGGTGGCGCGGCGCGCCGCCGCGGTTCCGGAATTGCGGCTGACGCCGTTGCGCGGGCTGCCGGTCGGCATCAAGGATATTTTCGACACCGCGGACTTTCCAACCGAATACGGGTCGTCGATCTATGCCGGCCATCGGCCCAAAGCCGACGCCGCGCTGGTGGCGCTCGTGCGCCGCGCCGGCGGCCTGGTGCTCGGCAAAACGGTCACCACCGAGCTCGCCAGCCTGCAGCCGGCCGCGACCCGCAATCCGGTCGATCCCGCCTACACGCCAGGCGGATCCTCTTCGGGCTCGGCCGCCGCGGTCGCCGCCGGCATGCTGCCGATCGCACTGGGCAGCCAAACCGGCGGCTCGGTCATCCGACCGGCCGCCTTCTGCGGCATCGCCGGATACAAGCCCTCCTTCCGGCTCATGCCGACCGTGGGCATGAAATGCTTTTCCTGGTCGCTCGACACCGCGGGCGTATTCGCGGCCGGCGTGGCGGATGCAGCCTTCGCGGCTGCCGCCATCACGGGCCGGGACTTGCGGATCGACCAGCGCGCACCGGCAGCGCCCGCATTTGCGCTGGTGCGCACCCACCTGTGGCCGCAGGCGAGCGAGGACATGCAAGCCGCGCTCGAGCGTGCGGCACGCGCCGCCGAGGCCGCGGGCGCGCAGGTCAGGGAGCTGACGTTGCCACCCGTATTCGAGGCCGCCGTGCGGGCGCATGTCACAATCCAGGACCACGAAGCCTACCGGGCGCTCGCCTATGAATTCGACCATCATCAGGAGCGGCTCGGACCGATCCTGCGCCAGCAGCTCGCGCGTGGGGCAGCGATCAATTTCGACAGCTACGACGAAGCGCGCCGCACCGCGCGCCGCGCCCGCCAGGTGTTCGCCGACCTGATGGCAGATACCGACGCGATGCTCACGCCGTCAGCGCCGGGCGCCGCGCCGCTCGGTCTCGGCTCGACCGGCGATCCCATGTTCAACCGGCTGTGGACGCTGCTCGGTCCGCCTTGCATCAACGTGCCTGGATTGATGGATTCACGCGGCCTGCCGCTCGGCGTGCAGATCGTCGGGCGCTTTGCGCGCGACCGGATCGCGCTCGATGCGGCTTGGTTCCTCGAGCGCGCACTCGCGGCCGCCTAACCTACGGCCAACCCCATACGTAACCACGTACAATTTCGTATTCATCCAAAAAGATGCGGTCAAAAATACCTCCGTAATCGCGAATCTGTGGACACAGAAAATGGTAATTTCGTTTCGTTATGACCAGTAACCTTGGAAGGTTTAGTTCGAAATATCATGGTCTTGGAGATGGACGTCTGGCCATTGCTGGAAGCGCTGCAGAAGTTGCGGCAGTGCAAAAACTTTTCCTGCTTCAATTCTTGACGATACTTTGCTACACTTCGCTCACGTCAACAGGATGGGGAGCGCCGTCTGTGGACCTTACCGTGAAGCTCGACATGCTCGTGGTATTGGCCGTGTTCACTTTCGTAGGTGCGGTTTTGTTGGGAGCGTTCTGAGGTCATCGTTGCGCGGACCGGCCAGTCTACAATCCGATCTCGCAAGAACCGCAAAGTTCAAGATACATGGCAGCAAGTTCAAACACCGGAGAGGGGCAACCTCCCCGGTGTTTGTCTTTTGCGGGTGAAGCCAGGACTTTCTATGAAGCCAAGACTTCCGATGAAGCCAAGACTTCCTATTCGGCCGCGATCCGTGCCGCCGCCGACGGATTGTAGTTGAGGACTGGGGCGAGCCATTTCTCCGCCTGCGCAAGCGTCCAACCCTTGCGCACCGCATAGTCCGCGACCTGGTCGCGCTCGATCTTGCCGACGCCGAAATAACGGCTTTCGGGATGGCTGAAATAGAAGCCGCTGACCGATGCGCCCGGCGCCATGGCAAAGCTTTCGGTCAGCTGCACGCCGATCCGGCTCGCGCCCTCGAGCAGCTCGAACAGCGTCGCCTTCTCGGTATGCTCGGGCTGCGCCGGATAGCCGGGCGCCGGACGAATGCCGCGATATTTCTCGGCGATCAGGTCGGCAGGCCCGAGCGTCTCGTCGGGCGCGTAGCCCCATAGCTCTTGCCGCACGCGCTGGTGCAGGCGCTCCGCGAAGGCCTCCGCCAGGCGATCCGCCAGCGCCTTGACCATGATGGCGGAATAGTCGTCGTTGGCGGCCTTGAAGCGCTCGGCCACCGCATCCTCGCCGAGGCCGGCCGTCACCGCGAAGGCGCCGACATAATCGACCAGCCCGCTGGCGCGCGGAGCGATGAAATCGGCGAGCGCCAGGTTGGGCCGGCTCTCGCGATGGGTGAGCTGCTGGCGCAGCGTGTGCAGGACGGCGACCGGCTCGCTCTGCCCTTCGCCGGCGAACACCAGGATGTCGTCGCCTTGCGCATTGGCGGGCCAGAATCCGACCACACCGGCGGCCCGCAGCCACTGCTCCCGCACGATGCGCTCCAGCATGGCCTTGGCGTCGGCGAACAGGCTGCGCGCGGCCGCGCCGTATTTGGCGTCCTGCAGGATCGCCGGATATTTGCCCTTCAGCTCCCAGGTCGAGAAGAACGGCGACCAGTCGATGAATTCAATGAGCTCGGGGATGGAATAGTCGGCAAACACGCGCGTGCCGAGGAAGCGCGGGCGCGGCGGCTGATAGGCTCCCGACCAATCGAGCTTGAGGGCGTTGGCGCGCGCGAGTGGCAGCGGCATGCGCTGCTTGCTCTCCTCGGAGCGGGCATGGGCCTCGGCGATGGCGGCGTATTCGGCGCGAATGCCCTCGATATAGGCCGGTCGCGCCGTAGCCGACATCAGGCTGCCCGCGACGCCGACGGCGCGGCTTGCGTCGTTGACATGGATGGCCTGCCCGCGACGATAATTCGGGTGGACCTTCACCGCCGTGTGGGTGCGGCTCGTGGTGGCGCCGCCGATCATCAGCGGCAGCTCGAAGCCCTGCCGCTCCATCTCCGCGGCGACGTGGCACATCTCGTCGAGCGACGGCGTAATCAGGCCCGAGAGACCGATGATGTCGGCCTTCTCGGCCTTGGCGGTCTCCAGGATCTTTGCCGCCGGCACCATGACGCCGAGATCGATGATCTCGTAATTGTTGCACTGGAGCACGACCCCGACGATGCTCTTGCCGATGTCGTGCACGTCGCCCTTGACGGTCGCCAGCACGATCTTGCCGTTCGAGCTCTTCCAGGCCGTGCCCTTCTCGCGTTTCTCCTGGTCCATATAGGGCAAGAGATAAGCGACCGCCTGCTTCATGACGCGCGCCGACTTGACCACTTGCGGCAGGAACATCTTGCCCGAGCCGAACAGGTCGCCGACCACGTTCATGCCGTCCATCAGCGGGCCCTCGATCACCGCGAGCGGCCGTTCCGCGCGCACGCGCGCCTCCTCGGTATCGACCTCGATGAAATCGGTGAGGCCGTGCACCAAGGCGTGCGAGAGACGCTGCTCCACCGGCCATTCGCGCCAGGCAGTATCGGCCTCCTTGCGCTCCTTGCCGTGGCCACGGTAGCGCTCCGCGAGCGCGAGCAACCGTTCGGAGGCGTCGGGGCGGCGATTGAGCACGACGTCCTCGCAGGCCTCCCGGAGCTCGGGATCGAGATCGTCGTAGACCGCGATCTGGCCGGCATTCACGATCCCCATATCCATGCCGGCCTTGATGGCATGGTAGAGAAACACGGTGTGCATGGCCTCGCGCATCGGCTCGTTGCCACGGAACGAGAACGAGAAATTCGAGACTCCGCCCGACACATGGGCGTGCGGCAGGTTGGCCCTGATCCAGCGCGTGGCCTCGATGAAATCGACCCCATAGCCGTCATGCTCCGCCATGCCGGTCGCGACCGCGAAGATATTCGGATCGAAGATGATGTCCTCGGGCGGGAAGCCGACCTGGTTCACCAGAATGTCGTAGGCGCGCTTGGTGATCGCGATCTTCTTCTCGAGCGTATCGGCCTGCCCACGCTCGTCGAAGGCCATGACCACGACCGCGGCGCCATGGCGGCGCACGATCTCGGCATGGCGCAGAAACTCCGCCTCCCCCTCCTTGAGCGAGATCGAATTCACTACCGCCTTGCCCTGCAGGCATTTGAGGCCGGCCTCGATCACAGCGAACTTGGAGGAATCCACCATGACCGGAACGCGTGCGATGTCGGGCTCCGCCGCCGCCAGATTGAGGAAGGTGACCATGGCCTTTTCCGAATCGAGCAGGCCTTCGTCCATGTTCACGTCGATGATCTGGGCGCCGTTCTCGACCTGATCGCGCGCGACGTCGAGCGCGCTCGTGTAGTCGCCCGCGGTGACGAGCTTGCGGAATCGCGCCGAGCCGGTGACGTTGGTGCGCTCGCCGATATTCACGAACGGAATTTCCGGCGTCAGCGTGAAATCCTCCAGGCCCGACAGGCGCAGCCGGCGCGGCACGTCGGGAATGATGCGCGGCGCCTTGCCTTCGACCGCGCGCACGATGGCGGCGATGTGGGCGGGCGTGGTGCCGCAGCAGCCGCCCACGATATTGACGAGGCCCGCCGAGGCGAACTCGCCGATCAGCTCGGCCATGAAGTCCGGGCTCTCGTCGTAGTAGCCGAATTCGTTGGGCAGCCCGGCGTTCGGATAGGCACAGACCAAGGTATCGGCGATGCGCGAAATCTCCGCCACGTGGGCGCGCATCTCCTTGGCCCCGAGCGCGCAGTTCAATCCGATCGATACCGGCGCGGCGTGACGCACCGAGCTCCAGAACGCCGCCGGGGTCTGCCCGGATAGCAGACGGCCCGAGAGATCCGTAATGGTGCCGGAGATCATCACCGGCAGGCGCACGCCGCGCGCCTGCGTCACCTCGGCGACCGCATAGATGGCGGCCTTGGCGTTGAGCGTATCGAAGATGGTCTCGATCAGCAGCAGATCGGCACCGCCCTCGATCAGGCCGTCGATCTGCTCCGCATAGGCCGCGCGCAGCTCGTCGAAGGTGATGGCACGAAAGCCCGGATTGGCCACGTCGGGCGAGATCGAGGCGGTCCGGTTGGTCGGCCCGATGGCGCCGGCCACGAAACGCGGACGGCCGTCCTCGGCTTGCGCGATCTCGGCGGCCGCGCGGGCGAGCTTGGCGCCTTCACGATTGAGCTCGCGCGCATGGTCGGAGAGGCCGTAGTCGGCCTGCGCGATCGAGGTCGAGGAGAAGGTGTTGGTCGAGACGATGTCGGCACCGGCCCGGAAATAGGCGAGATGAATGTCGCGCACCGCGTCGGGCTGGGACAGGATCAAGAGGTCGTTGTTGCCCCGCACGTCGCGGTTCCAGGCATCGAAGCGGGCGCCCCGATAGCCTTCCTCGTCGAGCTTGAGCTCCTGGATCATGGTGCCCATGGCGCCGTCGAGCACCAGGATGCGCTCGGCCGCCAGGCGTCGAAAGCGCTGCTCGGTGGGAGACGTGGCGGGCAATTTCTTCTCGGTGTCAGACATTGGCTCAGGCGCTCTTCTCCCTCTCCCCGTTGGGGAGAGGGTCGGGGTGAGGGGGTTCGGATCGATGTTGCTTAAGCGTGTTCAGAATCTCCTCGAGCACACCGTCGATGTTTTGCAGGACGTCGTTGTTCCAAAATCGCAACACAAAATATCCCATCGCTTCCAGAATCTTGGTTCGATTCGCATCTTCCGAAATACGAGTCGCATGCTGTCCGCCATCGAGTTCGATGATCAGACGTGCATCGGCACAACAGAAATCGACGACATATCGGTCAATTGGCGCCTGCCGCTTGAACTTCAAGCCCCGCAATCGCCGCCCGCGAAGCTGAAACCAAAGCACGCGCTCGGCGTCGGTTTGATTGCGACGGAATTGCCGTGCGGGCCCAACGTTCCCATTCATCGCCGGAGCCCCCTCACCCCAACCCTCTCCCCTGCGGGGCGAGGGAGTTCGCCGTCCTCGTGGAACTTCAGCAATTCCAACAGATGAGGCCGTTGTTCGGCCGCAGACGTGGAGAGCGGGATACGCTCGGAACTGGACGTTGGCTTAGGCGCCCTTCTCCCTCTCCCCGCCGGGGAGAGGGCCGGGGTGAGGGGGTTCGGATCGACGTTGTTTGACGTTCTTTGAATCTCATCAAGCATGGCATCAGTTTGGTTGCGGCGAAGTGGTTCGGCCGCGCCAGCGTTCCCATTCATCGCCGGAGCCCCCTCACCCCAACCCTCTCCCCTGCGGGGCGAGGGAGCTCGCCTGCATCTGGGCCCGGCTTCGGTTTCAACTGACCTGCCTCCTCCCCAGCCGGAAGGCCGGGCCGCAGGCCCAGCAAATGGCAGATCGCGTAGACCAGGTCGGCGCGGTTCATGGTGTAGAAGTGGAAATCGGTGACGCCGCGATCAACCAGGTCGATCACCTGCTCGGCCGCGACCGCAGCGGCAATCAGCTTGCGGGTCATGGGGTCGTGGTCGAGGCCATCGAAGCGCTCGGCCAGCCAAACCGGCACCGAGGTGCCGCAGCGCGCCGCGAAACTCTTGGTCTGCTTGATATTCTGCACCGCCAGGATGCCCGGCACGATCGGCACCTCGATCCCGCGCGCGCGCACCCGATCGAGATAACGGAAATAAAGGTCGTTCTCGAAGAAGAACTGGGTGATGGCGCGCGACGCCCCGGCATCGACTTTGGCCTTGAGCATGTCGATATCGGCTTCGACGGTCGGGCTGTCGGGGTGCCGCTCCGGATAGGCGGAGACCGATACTTCGATATCGGCGATGCGTTTGATGCCGGCGACCAGGTCGGCGGCATGACGATAGCCGCCCGGGTGCGGCGCGTAAGGCTCGCCGAGGCCCCCGAGCGGATCGCCGCGCAGCGCCACGATGTGACGCACGCCGGCCCCGCGGTAGCCATGGATGACAGCATCGACCTCCGCGCAGGTGGCGCCCACGCAGGTGAGATGGGCAGCCGGCACCAGCATGGTCTCGGCGAGGATGCGCTTGACCGTGGCATGGGTACGCTCACGGGTCGAGCCGCCGGCCCCATAGGTCACCGAAACGAATTTCGGCTTGAGCGGCGCGAGCCGGTTGACCGCCTCCCACAGCGTCTCTTCCATCTCGGCGGTCTTGGGCGGAAAGAACTCGAAAGAGACGCCGATGCGCGGCGAC
>DASZKX010000172.1:0-17790 GCA_035552735.1 Xanthobacteraceae bacterium | reverse complement strand
GGTGGCGTCACTCAACATTCCTGGCTCCAGGGCAAGCGCCCAAAGCGGCGTCGCATCGATCTATTCCACGGAGAGCGGATCGCGAACAGCAAGCGGAGCAAGATTGAATCCCGGAGAATTGACGGCAGCCCATCGGTCTTTACCGCTCGGATCAAAGGTGCGAGTGACCAATCGCAGCAACGGCCGCTCCGTTGTAGTCACGGTCAATGATCGGGGGCCTTTTGTCCGTGGGCGCATTATAGACGTAACGCCTGCGGCAGCGCACGAACTCGGCTTTTCGGGGCTGGCGCCTGTCACGGTCGAACGCGAATAGGATTAGGCGTCCCGGACCTCGGTCGAAACAGCGCGTCACGGAGCCCCGGGGAGAAAGGGTAATCCCCCGGGGCCCAGCGAACCCCGACGTACCTTGAATGGGGTGACTGCCGGAATCCACCACATGGATAAAATCCTTGCGGCAATCTCGTTCCCTCGTGCGGGGCCTGCGTATTCCCAACTCAGCTAGCGCCGCTCCTTGGCGTTGGCCTCGAGCTGCTCCTTGAGCGCCGCGAGCTTGGCAAAGGGCGAATTCGGATCCGGCGCCTTGTCGCGACGGTCGCGGCTCTCACCACGGCCCTTGACGTATTTGGCACGCAACTCCGGATCGCGTTCGGGGCGATCGCCACGTCCGGCCCGATCGGGACCGCCGTGGCGCTCGGGACGCGGGCCACGATCCGGTCGGTTTTGATCGGAGCGAGACTGGCTGGGGCGGTTTTGATCGGGACGATTCTGATCCGATCGATTCTGATCGGGGCGATCCTGGTCGGAACGCCGGCGGCGATGCCGACGCGGCGTGCGGTCCGGCCGCGGTTCGGTCCCATCCGCGACCGCGCCTGCGCTCGCCACGGCCTCGCCGGCCGCGGCCGGGATTGCTGCGTCTGCAGCGGCCGGGAACCGGGTCCGGTCCAGGTTGTCGGGGCGCGCCTGCGTGCGGGCGCGCGGCGGCCGCCGGTGGCGCCGCGGACCCTCCAGGCGGCCCAGGCGCCACACCTCGACGAACTGCGCCTCCTCGGCCGCGGCCTCGGTCGTCGCAGCGGAATCGGCCGGCGCCGGTTCGGCGGAAGCCGGCTCCTCGGCTTGCGCCAGGATCGGCCCCGGCGAATCAGTCTCCTGCGGTACCGGCGCCTCGCCGGCCGGCGGCGGTACGGGCGCCACATCGGCAACCGACTCGGCAATCGACGCCGGACCCAAATCTTCGCTCGCCGCGGCAATCGGCGCCGATCCGGCGGGTGCTGCGACGGCCTCGCTCACCGATTCGTCCGCCGCTTCGGCGACGACGGCCGGCTCGGCCTCGTTTCCGGCGGCGACCAGCGGTGATTCGGGGGACTCGGGGGCCGGCGCGTCGGGCGCGGCCGGGTCGGACCCCACCACCTCGGACATCGACGCCTCGGAAACAGACACCTCAGGGGCCGCCGGCTTGGGCCGCTTTTCCATCCGATAGCCCAGCGATCGCAGGATCGCCGCGAAGTCCTCGCCGGCGCAGCCCACCAGCGAGGTCATGCCGACCACTACGGCGAAACAACCGGTTCCGTCGAAAGCGGCCGCCGGCTTTACGCCGGGGGCGCCGTCGCGCCAGGCGAGCGCCGGCCGGATGATGTCGGCCAACCGCTCGAGCATGTCGACGCGCACCGCCCGCTCGCCGCAGACCCGGTATCCGGCGACCGCGTAGAGCGCGTGATCGATCTCCTTGTCGGCCGCGATCGAGGTGCGTCCGCTGGCGGCCAGGCGCTCGACCGCATCGAGCCCCTGGGTCGCCCGCTCCTCCTGCTTGAGGGCCCAAAGCTGGAGGGCGAGCACGCGCGGCGCCGGCTTGAGCAGCGGCGGGATGTAGATGTTGTAGGCACCAAAGCGCACGCCGAACTTGCGCAACGTGGCGCGCGCCGGCTGGTCGAGCCCTTTGACATCCTCGGCGACCTTGCGGCGATCGAGCACGCCCAGCGCCTCGACCAGCTGGAACGCGACGCCACGCGCGATGCCGGTGACCTCCTCGCTGGCGGCGAGCTGGAACAACGGTCCCAGCAGCTTCTCTAGATGGGTCTTGAGCCAGAGATCGAGACGGGCCTGCGCGATCTCGCGCGGCGCGCCGGTGAGCTGCTCGTCGGCGATGACGCGCAGGCGCGGCTTGAGCACCTCCTCGCCGGCAACGAGCTTGCCGACCGCCTGCCCGAGCCAGCGCACGGCGCCATCGGCGGCCAGCACGAATTGCTCGTCGGCCGCCTGCGCGAGCCGCGCCGCACGCGCGTCGATCTCGCCGGCCAGCGCCTTCTGGGCGGCGCCCGCCAGGGCCTTGGCCTCCGAGCCGGCCGCCGAAGCCGCCGGCGTGAACATGAAACCGTCCAAGCGGCCGATCACATGGCCCTCGACCACGACCTCACCGGTCTTGCTGATGTCGGTCTCGAGCGCGGAATTCTCGCGCAGCCGCCGCATCAGCACACTGGTGCGGCGATCCACGAACCGCTCGGTCAGCCGCTCGTGCAACGCGTCGGACAGCCGGTCCTCGACCGCGCGCGCGACCTCCTGCCAATGCTCGGGCTCGGCCAGCCAATCCGGCCGGTTGGCCGCGAAGGTCCAGGTCCGGATATGGGCGATGCGGTTCGAGAGCGCGTCGATGTCGCCGTCGGTGTGGTCGGCCAGCGCCACCTGGTTCGCGAACCAGTCGGTCGGCAGCCGGCCCTCACGCATCAGGAAGCCGTAGAGGGTGACCACGAGCTCTGCATGGGTGGCGGGCGCGCTCTTGCGGTAATCCGGAACCTGGCACACCTCCCACAGGCGCTCGATGGTCTCGCGCGTGGTGGCGAAGCCGCGCACGTCGTCGTCGCGCCCGGCGTGCTCGAGCACCAGGATATCCTCTCCGACCGGCGCGCGGCTGAGGCCGTTTTCCTCCGGCGTCACCGCGAGCGTGGCCTGCAGGGCGCCGAGCGAGGCGAAATCGAGCGCGGTATTGCGCCATTGCATGACCTTGACCGGCTCGAAGGAATGGCTTTCGAGCGCCTGGGCGAGCTCGGCCTCGAACGGCGGGCAGCGGCCGGTGGTGCCGAAGGTGCCGTCACGCGTGGCCCGTCCGGCGCGGCCGGCGATCTGGGCGAGCTCGGCTGGATTGAGCCGGCGGAACTGATAGCCGTCGAACTTGCGGTCGGACGCGAAGGCGACGTGATCGACGTCGAGGTTGAGCCCCATGCCGATCGCATCGGTGGCGACCAGATATTCGACGTCGCCGGATTGATAGAGCGCGACCTGGGCGTTGCGGGTGCGCGGGCTGAGCGCCCCCATCACCACGGCGGCGCCGCCACGCTGGCGGCGGATCAATTCGGCGATGGCATAGACTTCCTCAGCCGAGAAGGCGACGACAGCGGAGCGCCGCGGCAGCCGCGTGATCTTCTTCTCCCCGGAAAACTCCAGGCGCGAGAGCCGCGGCCGCGTCAGCACGTGGGCGCCCGGCAGCAGGCGCTCGACCATCGGCCGTACCGTCTGGGCACCCAGCACCAGGGTCTCTTCGCGCCCGCGGCGATTGAGCATGCGGTCGGTGAAGACGTGGCCGCGTTCCAGATCGGCGCCCAGCTGCACCTCGTCGATCGCCACGAAGGCGACATCGAGATCGCGCGGCATCGCCTCGACGGTGGAGACCCAGAAGCGCGGATTGGGCGGCTTGATCTTCTCCTCGCCGGTCACCAGGGCGACCGCCTCGGGGCCGACGCGCTCCGCCACCTTGTTGTAGACCTCGCGCGCCAACAGGCGCAGCGGCAGCCCGATGATCCCGGAGGAATGGGCCAGCATGCGCTCGATGGCGAGATGCGTCTTGCCGGTATTGGTCGGCCCGAGAACCGCGGTGACGCCCGCGCCGCGGGCGCGGGCATCGCGAGCAACGGGCGAAGAGAAGGAAATGGGCATTTTATATCCGGAGGGCGGAAGTCGAAGTCTTTGAAGACCCTTATCCGCCCCTTCTGTACCACAATGCGACGGGTGATGGACCTTGGCTTAAGCAATAGAACGAGTCCGGAACGAATCGCGGCCGAATCACTGACTCGACTGATGTCGGAATTCGTTCACGGCGATATGTCGCGGCACCCGGTCCAAGGGCCACCATATCGGGTATCGAGGCTGACGGGCGCAGGCCCATTTCGGCATTCATCCGTTAACGGAAGGCATAAAGCCTGGTTTTTGCAGGTGGTCCAGGTGGTGCAGGGGTCCAGGCGATCACTGTATCTTCAAGTTGGATGCGGTCGGCACCGGCGGCCGCGGTATCGAGACGAATTGGTTCGCCTGCAAAACCCCCAAGCCGATCGGCGTCGGAATCGAGGCCCGGTAGGGGACCATGAGCCGTGTGCCCGCAATCGGCGCCAGCCACAACTCCATATCGCGCTCCGCGACCAGGTATTTGATGGTCGAGCGCTCCGGAATGTGTCCGGCCACGGGGGTAAAATAGACCGAGCAGACCACGACGGTGCCCTGATAGCCCTTCTCCGACTTGACCTTCTCCAAGTGCTTGAACACGAGCTGCAGGTCGTAGCGCATGCGGCCGTCGAAGACCGGCAAGGTCCGTTGGCACGCCTCCGGCACGAACGTATCGCCGCTGCCCGCGACACGGATCAGCGACGCGGTCATCGGATCGACCACGCCCTTGCGGTTCGCCTCCGTGAGCGGCACGCGGTCGGGGCTCGGGAACGTCGGCGGATCGGCCAGATACTCCTTCACAGCACCGCCGCTGAAGAAGATGCGGACCTGGTCGGAGCGGTTATCGGCCACGATGGAGGACGCGTAGGTCGAGGCCATCGGCTGCCCGCCGGACACGCTGCCGTGCGCCGCGCTGTTGCCCTGCCCGCTGGCGAACACCCGCAACAGGCCCGACGTCGCGCCGCTCGCGGTCGCGGTGAATTGATCGTCCTGAACGTCGATCGACCAGGATCCCTTGCCGATCGGAACGCCCCCAAGGCTCACCACATAGGCGGCGTCGAGCTTGCCTTGGGCATGAGCGCTGCGGCTGCCGGCATCGACCGCCGCCAACAGCACGACCGCGCTCGCGAATGTGGCCAATCGAACGAGAGAGCGTGAGGTCACGAGGCAAAGTCCTTCCGGCGTGGCCTTCTGGTCGTCCGGTCGCCTGGTCCGTCCGGTCGTCCGATTGCGGTTCACGCAAAATCCCAAAGTGCGGGCGAGGGCCACGTCATCTGTGGTCACGCGAGCCGTGGTCACCAGATGACGAAGACGGTGCCGGCTCTCCCTGGAGCCGTGTTCTTGCCGTGCCATCTTGGCTCGATCAAGGCAAAACCGGCCCCGGCAGGGCTCGCCTGCGGGGCCGTCAGCCGCGGCCGGCGGCCGTGCAGGTCCGGCTTGACGCCTAGGCGCCTCGCCACTATAGGTCCGCGGTCTCCCAAAAGGGCCCGCCGGCCGTCGAGGCGTAAGCGATCGAGGCGAGAGCGATCGAGACAAGATCAATTCCTTGGGCGCGCGTTGTGCGTAGCCCCACGAACGAGAGGTCTTCGCCGATGTCGTGGCGATGCGAACTGAGTGGCAAGGGCGCGCAGGTCGGGCACAAGGTAAGCCATTCCAACATCAAGACCAAGCGGCGCTTCCTGCCCAATCTGCTCAACGTCACCATGATTTCCGAGGCGCTCGGCCGCTCGGTGCGGCTGCGGGTGTCGGCCCATGCGCTGCGCAGCGTCGACCACCGCGGCGGCCTCGATGCCTATCTGATCAAGGCCAAGGACACCGAGCTGTCCGAGCGGGCGCTCGACCTCAAACGCCAGATCAAGAAGAAGCTCTGATCGGGCCTCGTCCGATCCGGCGGCGGGCGACCGCGGGGCTACGTTTCGCCGGTCGCCGGCGCAGGCGCGTGTCGTAGCGGCGTGACACATCATCGGCCGCCCGGTCGCGCTCCCTTGTCTCCCGGCGGATCGAGAAATCGCGCCGAGGCGCGCGACCAGGCATCGGGCCTGCGCACGGGCATCTTGCGCTTCTCGGTCGGTGCGCTCTGGTCGAACAGCTCGGCCAGCTTCTCGGTCATCGCGCCGCCCAGCTCCTCGGCATCCACGATGGTCACGGCGCGCCGGTAGTACCGGGTCACGTCGTGGCCGATGCCGATGGCGATCAGCTCGACCGGCGAGCGCTGCTCGATCTCCTCGATGATCCAGCGCAGATGGCGCTCGAGGTAGTTGCCGGGATTGACCGACAGCGTCGAGTCGTCGACCGGGGCGCCATCGGAGATCATCATCAGAATCTTGCGTTGCTCGCTGCGGCCGAGCAGCCGCTTGTGCGCCCAATCGAGCGCCTCGCCGTCGATATTCTCCTTGAGCAGGCCCTCGCGCATCATCAGGCCGAGATTGCGGCGCGCGCGGCGCCACGGCATGTCGGCCGACTTGTAGATGATGTGCCGCACGTCGTTGAGGCGGCCCGGATTGGCCGGCTTGCCGGCCGCGAGCCAGGCCTCGCGCGACTGCCCGCCCTTCCAGGCGCGGGTCGTGAAGCCGAGGATCTCGACCTTCACGCCGCAGCGCTCGAGCGTGCGCGCCAGGATGTCGGCGCAGGTCGCCGCCACCGTGATCGGGCGTCCGCGCATGGAGCCTGAATTGTCGAGCAGCAGCGTCACCACCGTATCGCGGAAGTTCGTCTCCTTCTCGTGCTTGAACGAGAGCGGATGTAGCGGATCGAGCACGACCCGCGACAGCCGCGCCGGATCGAGCACGCCCTCCTCGAGGTCGAACTCCCAAGCCCGGTTCTGCTGCGCCATCAGGCGGCGCTGCAGCCGGTTCGCCAGCCGCGCCACCACGCCCTGCAGATGGGACAGTTGCTTGTCGAGATAGCCCCGCAGCCGGTCGAGCTCCTCGGCTTCGCACAGGTCCTCGGCCGCCACCACCTCGTCGAACTTGCCGGTAAAGGGTCGATATTCGGGACCGCGCGGCTCGTTGATCCCGTTGCGGCGCGGGCGCCGCGGCTCGGCCGGCGCCTCCGAATCTCCCATCTCGGCGTCGTCGGACCTTTCCACCGACATCGCCTCGGCGGCCTCGGCCGCGGTGTCGGACATCTCCTCGCCCGAGATCTCGGCCTCCTCGACCTCGGACTTGGCGTCCTCCGATTCGGCCCCCTCCCCGTCCTTGCCGGAGAGCTCCTTCTGGCGTTCCTCGTCGCCCTGATCGGCCTCATCCTCGTCGCTCTCGGAGCTGCGGTCCTCTCCCATGTCGAGGGAATCGAGCAGATCGTGCACCACATCGCCGAAGCGCGCCTGATTTTCGATCAGCCGCTCCAGCCGGTCGAGATCGCGCCCGGCCCGGTTCTCGATCAGCGGGCGCCACAGATCGACCAGTCTGGCGGCCGCCGCCGGCGGGCTCATCCCGGTCAGCCGCTCGCGCACGATCAGGGCCAGCGCCTCCTCGATCGGGGCGTCGGCGCGATCGGAGACCTCGTCGAGCTTGCCGCGATGAAAACGATCGTCCAGCACGGCGGCCAGGTTGTTGGCGACCCCGGTCATGCGCCGGGCGCCGATCGCTTCCACCCGCGCCTGCTCGACCGCGTCGAACACCGCGCGCGCCTGCTGCCCGCCGGGCACCAGCTTGCGATGCACCCTGGGATCATGACAGGCGAGCTTGAGGGCGATCGCGTCGGCGTGGCCGCGCACGATGGCGGCGTCGGCGGCCGAGAGCTTGCGCGGCGGCTCGGGCAAGCGCGCCTTGCCGCCGACCATGCCGGGCCGCTCGGCCGCAAAGCCGACCTCGAGGTCGGGCTTGCGCGCGATCGCCCGCAGGCAGCCGGTGACCGCCCGCTTGAACGGATCGATCGGGCTCTCCTGGGCGGGCGCCTTGGTCTTGTTGCTGGTGGACATTGGGTCCGCAGATCTTGGGTCCGTTTTGGGGTCGGTAGGTTTTGGGGTCCTTGGCTCTTTTTCACTTCCCCGCGCGTGGGCGTGGAAAGGCGAAGCTTTCAGCTCAGCGCCACGTTCACTGAGGATTCAGGCAGCTCGACCCCGAAGCAACGCTGATAGAACTCGGCCACGAGCGGCCGCTCGAGCTCGTCGCATTTGTTGAGGAAGGTGACCCGGAAGGCAAAGCCGATATCCTTGAAGATGTCGGCATTCTCGGCCCAGATGATCACGGTGCGCGGGCTCATCACGGTCGAGATGTCGCCGTTCATGAAGGCGTTGCGGGTCAAATCGGCGACGCGCACCATCTTGTTGACGATGTCGCGGCCCTGATCATTGCGATAATGCTTCGCCTTGGCGAGCACGATCTCGACCTCGTTGTCGTGCGGCAGATAGTTGAGCGTGGTGACGATCGACCAGCGGTCCATCTGGCCCTGGTTGATCTGCTGGGTGCCGTGATAGAGGCCGGACGTATCACCCAGGCCGACCGTGTTGGCGGTGGCGAACAGCCGGAACGAAGGATGCGGCTTGATCACCTTGTTCTGGTCGAGCAGCGTCAGCCTGCCGGAGACCTCGAGCACGCGCTGGATCACGAACATCACGTCGGGCCGCCCGGCATCATACTCGTCGAAGCAGAGCGCGACGTTGTGCTGCAGCGCCCAGGGCAAAATGCCGTCGCGAAACTCGGTCACCTGCAGGCCGTCGCGGACCACGATGGCGTCCTTGCCGATCAGATCGATGCGGCTGATATGGCTGTCGAGATTGACGCGCACGCAAGGCCAGTTGAGGCGCGCCGCCACCTGCTCGATATGGGTCGACTTGCCGGTGCCGTGATAGCCGGCGACCATGACGCGCCGGTTGTGGGCGAAGCCCGCCAGGAGGGCGAGCGTGGTCAGCTTGTCGAAACGATAGTCCTGGTCGAGCTCGGGGACGTGCTCATCGGGCTCCGAATAGGCCGGCACCTCCATGTCGCTGTCGATACCGAACTGCTGGCGGATGGACACCTTCATGTCGGGCAGACCGACGACGTTCGAAGAGGCGGCTGGCTTAGTGGCTTGTGTAGCGACGCTCATTGATCCTCCGTGGTCTCGAAACACGCGAGACCCGAAACGTTTCGAGTAATGCGGCCCGGGAAATTAGAGCATTTTCGGGAAAAGTGGATACCGGTTTTCCGTCCGAAAATGCGACCATGCAAAAACGTTAGAGCGGTTTCTGCCTCCAGTTTGACGTGAAACCGCTCCAACCGGAATCTAGCAGAACTGGGCCGCACCTGAGAACCCACCTGCGAGATCAGCGAAAACCCACTGATTTCAAGTAGTTGTAGGCTTCGATGATGGCCCGGAGCCGATCCTCGGTGGAGCGATCGCCGCCGTTGGCGTCGGGATGGTGCCGCTTCACCAGCACCTTGAACCGCACCTTGATATCGTGCGTGTTGGCGTCCGCCTCAAGTCCCAGCACCTCGAGCGCCTTGCGCTCGGCGTTGCGAATGATCCTGGTCTCGCGGCGGCGCAAGTGCTCGCCGTCGGTGTCGTGGCCGGCGACGGCCCCGATGTCGCGGAACACACCGAACGGATCGTCGGCCAGATCGGGATGCAAGCGGGCCGAATGGGAGCGCCCGGTCGGCTTGCCGCCGTTCATCCCCATTTTCCAGGTCGGGCGATGACCGGTGACCGCGTCCTTCTGGTATTTGAGGATCGCGTCGTCGCTCATGCCGGCGAAGAAATTGTACGAGTGGTTGTATTGGCGCACGTGGCCGAGGCAGAACCGCCAATGCTCGTTCTCGCGCTGCCGCCCCTTGGGGGCGCGATGCGTGGCCGCCGCCTCGCAGGTCGGCCACTCGCAGGCCGGCAGATCGACGCGCGGCCGCCGATCCTTGTCGGGCTTCACCCTGATGCTGTCGAACAACGGCGAGTCGGTTTTCATGCTGGAACCATTATGCGGACGCGGCGCATCCGTCTTCAAGCCTTGACAAATTGGATCGACCGGCTTGCGCGCCGCCGTGTCGAGGTTCTGGCATGACTCCCATTCATTCATCATATAGCACGCTCGTCATCTCGGCATTTTGACATTTTGACATTTCGGGATCGTGACGCGGGATTTCACTGTTTGATGAAAATGCTCTAAACGGGCCGCATGACCTCCAAAATGACAACCCGCGACGTTATTGCCGAGAAGTTGACGAAGGCCTTCGCGCCCGAGCGCCTCGAGGTGACCGATGACTCCCAGCGGCATGCCGGCCATGCGGGCGCGCGGCCGGGCGGAGAGACGCATTACAGCGTCTATATCGTGTCGCAGGCGTTCCACGGTAAGAGCCGGATCGACCGCCATCGCATGGTCAACGCCACCCTCGCGGGCGAGCTGCAAGGCGGCGTCCACGCGCTCGCCATCCGGGCCGCGGCACCCGGGGAAACCGAGCCAGGCGGCGTCTAGGGCGATCGAACGCGTGCGGTAACGCCGGCGCTAGCGGGCTGCGGCGCCCGGCTTGCGCGCCAACGGGGTGATGCGCAGCACCGTTATGCGGTTGCGCACCCGCCGCAGCACGCGGAAGCGGAAGCCGTGAAACGTGAAGGTCTGGCCCGGCTCGGGGATCAGCCGCGCCTCGTGGATGACCAGGCCCGCCACGGTGGTGGCCTCGTCGTCAGGCAGGTTCCAGTCCATGGCGCGGTTGAGGTCCCGGATCGGCACGCCGCCGTCGACATTGACCGAGCCGTCCGGCTGCCGGCGCACCCCCGGCACCGCGATATCGTGCTCGTCGGTGATGTCGCCGACGATCTCCTCCAGGATGTCCTCCAGCGTCACCAGGCCCTCGACCTCGCCGTATTCGTCGACCACGAGCGCGAGCTGGGTCTGGCGCCGGCGAAACGCCTTGAGCTGCTCGGAGAGCGGGCGGATGTCGGGCACGAACCAGGGCGGCCGCACCACCGCGGCGATGTCGACCTTGGCCAGATCGCCGTCGGCCGCGTGGATGGCGCGCAGCAGATCCTTGGCATGCAGCGTACCGATGATGTTGTCGGGCTTGCCGCGCCACAACGGAACCCGGGTCACCGCCGCCTCGAGCGCGGCCTTCACCACCGCCTCCGGCGGATCGTCGGCGTCGATGGTGATCATCTCGGTGCGATGGATCATCACGTCGGACACGGTGAGATCGCGCAGGTCGAGGAGACCGCTGAACATGTCGCGATCGTGCTTCTCGACGCCGCCCTCCCGGTGCAGGAGGTCGACCGCGCCGCGCAGCTCCTCGCGTGGCGATATGATCGAGGGTCCCTCGCCGACCTGCATGCCGAAACGGCGCAGCAGCCAATTGACCAGCGCCTCGATCGCCACCAGGGCGGGCGTGAGCAGACGCACCGTCCAGGCGATCGGCCGCGCGACCACGAGCGCGAAGTGATCCGGAGCGTTGAAAGCCACGGTCTTCGGCAGGACCTCGGCGAAGACCACGATCACGAAGGTCATGACGACGCTGGAATAGACCACGCCGCGATCCCCGAACCAGGCGATCAGCACCGCGGTCGCGAGCGAGGAGGCGACGATATTGACCGAGTTGTTGCCGATGAGGAGCGCGCTGATCAGCCGCTCGCGCGCTTCAAGCAGGCGGTTGACGATGGCGGCGCGCCGGTCGCCTTGCTTGGCGAGCTGCAGCATGGTGGCGCGCGAGGACGCCGTCAGCGCCGTTTCGCTTCCCGCGAATGCGGCGGAGATCAGCAGGCAGACCAGGACGACCGCGATCGCGAGCCAGTCATAGGTGCTCATCGGTGCTCATCGCTCGGCGAGCTTCTCGACCAGAAAGGCGCGCACCTCGGCGGCATCGACGTCGGGCGCGACGAAGGCCTGGCCGATCCCGCGCACCAGGATGAAGGTCAGCCGACCGCGTTGCACCTTTTTGTCCTGAGCGATCAAATCCATCAATCGGTCGGCATCCGGCAGCAGGCCGGCGACCGTGGACAGATGGGTCGGCAGACCGACCGCTGCAAGGTGACGCGCGGCCCTTGCGGCCTCGGCGGCCGGCAACAATCCGCGCCGGGCGGAGAATTCGAAGGCCAGCACCATGCCGAGCGAGATCGCCTCGCCGTGCAGCAGGCTGCCGGAGAAGCCGGCGGCCGCCTCGAAGGCGTGCCCGAAGGTGTGGCCGAGATTGAGCAGCGCCCGGTCGCCGGTTTCGCGCTCGTCGCGCGCCACGATCGCGGCCTTGGCGCGGCAGCTGGTAGCGATCGCCTGCTCGCGCGCGGGGCCGCCCGCGAACACCTCCGGCCAGCCGGTCTCGAGCCCGGCGAAGAAGGCGGCATCGCCGAGCAGACCGTATTTGGCGACCTCCGCGTAGCCGGCGGCGAACTCCCGCGCCGGAAGGGTATCGAGCAAGGCGGTATCGGCGACCACCAGGATCGGCTGGTGGAAGGCGCCGACCAGGTTCTTGCCGTGCTTGGAATCGATGGCGGTCTTGCCGCCGACCGAGGAATCGACCTGCGCCAACAGGGTGGTCGGCACCTGCACGTAATCGAGACCGCGGCGCACCACGGCGGCCGCAAAGCCGGCCAGATCCCCCACCACGCCGCCGCCGAGCGCGACCACGAGGTCGCCGCGCTCGATGCGCGCCGCAATCAGGGCCTCGCAGACATGCTCGAGGACCGCAAAGCTCTTGGAGCTCTCGCCCGCCGGCACGGTCACGACCGTGGCGGCGATGCCGCCCAGCGCCAGCGCGGCTTCGGCCGCCGCCAGGTGATGGCGGGCCACCGTGGCATCGGTGATCACCGCCGCCTTGGCGCCCGGCCGCAGCGCCGCCATGCGGGTGCCGAGCGTGGGCAGCGTGCCGCGGCCAATCACGATCTCGTAGCTGCGCGCACCGAGCGCGACATCCACCCTGATGGGTTCGGGCGCCCGCAACGCGACCGTCATGGCACGCGGCCCTCGCCGGCGTCCGACGTCCCGCCATTCGGCGCCAAGCGCCGCGCCAGCGCGCCGGCGATCTCGTCGACGATCTTCTCATGCGGCACTTCACGCGACTGAATGGTGATGTCGGCCCGCGCATAGACCGGATAGCGCTCATCCATGAGGGCGCGCAGGGTCTCGGCCGGATCGTCGGTTTTCAGCATCGGGCGATCCTGGCGGCGTTTGATTCTCCGCATCAGCACATCGAACTCCGCCTTGAGCCACACCGAGATGCCGCGGACGCTGACGGCATTGCGCGTGTCCGCGTTCATGAAGGCACCGCCGCCGGTCGCCAGCACCTGCGGCCCGCTTTCGAGCAGGCGGGCGATCACGCGGGCCTCGCCGGCGCGAAAATAAGCCTCGCCGTAGGTCGAGAAAATGTCCGGGATGCTCATCCGAGCATGCGCGGTCTCGATCTCGTTGTCGGCGTCGGCGAACGGGATGCCCAGGCGTCCCGCCAAGCGCCGCCCGATCGAGGATTTGCCGGCCCCCATCATGCCGACGAGCACCACCGAGCGCGCTCCCAGCGCCGCCACGATCGCGGCCTCGGAGATCAGCGTGCCCGTGACATCCTGGCTGGCGCGCGCCGACATCTGGTCCTGTAGGCTCCCATGGAGACCGCCGCTGAACCCGGGATGGTTCGAGCGGCCGCCGCACTGGTATCACAACACGATGGCCCGAAACCATCCATGCGCCGGCCCGCCATATCCCGATCCCGCCCGCCATAAAGCGCGTTAACGCGCGTCTTCGACCGCGCTGTGGCGAGCCTTGTCACGGCCGGCAGAACGTGGTCGTAGTTTTTTCATTCTTGCAAGGCAATGCTGTACCGAAACGGTTGACCCGATGCCCTCCCTTCTTCGGTTCCTGCTGGTCCTCTGCATGCTGGCCGGCGCGGCCTACGGCGCCATGTATGCGCTGGCCTATATGTACGATCCCAGGCCACGCGAGATCACGGTCTCGATCCCGCCCGACAAGTTCATGAAGCAACACTGAGCGCGGCCCGGCCAGCCGCTACCGGCAAAGCGCATATGGGCCGCCAGAAATCGAATTCCGATCAGGGCCTGGTCGAGCTGTTCCTCGACATGCTGGCGGCCGAGCGCGGCGCCGGGCCCAACACGCTTGCGGCCTATGGCCGCGATCTCGCCGACTTCTCGGCCTATCTCGGCCCCAGGGGGCGCCCGGTCGCGACCGCCGCCACCGACGACGTGCGCGGCTATCTCGGCCAGCTGAGCAAGCGCGGCTTGGCGTCCGCCACGGTGGCGCGGCGCCTGTCGGCGATCCGGCAGCTCTACCGCTTCCTCTATGCGGAGGGCCGCCGCCCCGACGATCCGGCCGCCATCCTGGAGGGACCCAAGCGCGGCCGCACCGTTCCCAAGGTCTTGAGCATCGCCGAGGTGGATCGCCTGCTCGCGACCGCCCGCATGGCGGCCGAAAAGGCCGATCTATCCGGGCCGGACCGGCTGCGGGCGACGCGATTGAACTGCCTGATCGAGGTGCTCTACGCGACCGGGCTGCGGGTTTCCGAGCTCGTCACCCTGCCGGCCGCGGCGGCCGAGCGCCAAGCCCGCATGCTGATCGTGCGCGGCAAGGGCAATAAGGAACGGATGGTGCCCCTCAACGAGGCCGCCAAGCAGGCGATGCGCGACTATCTGGCCCTGCTGGCGAAGGCGAGCCCGCAGGCGGTCCGCTCGGAGGCCCGATCGAAATGGCTGTTTCCCTCCTTCGGGGAGAGCGGGCATCTCACCCGCCAGCATTTCGCGCGCGACCTCAAGGGGCTCGCCGCCATGGCTGGCCTGCGCGCCGATCAGGTGAGCCCGCACGTGCTGCGCCACGCGTTTGCGAGCCACCTTCTGCACAACGGCGCCGACCTGCGGGTGGTGCAGACGCTGCTCGGGCACGCCGACATCTCGACCACGCAGATCTATACCCATGTGCTGGAGGAGCGGCTCAAGAGCCTGGTGCGCGACCTGCATCCGCTCGGGGAGACGCAGGACTAGAACCACGCCCGCACGGCGGCCTTGCCGGCGCTCTTGTCCACGGCACGCACGGCCGATACCAAGGAGCCGAAATGAACGAGGCGGAGGGATCGAATGTCCGGCGCGATGTCTGATTCAGGTCCAGGTTCTGATGCAGGTTCCGATTCGCGTTCCGATTCGCGTTCCGATTCTTGGGGCAAGCTCAAGGAATGGCCGGAGCTCATCCTCGAGCGGCTCGAGGGCGCTGGCGTCGCCCGCATCATCCTGAACCGGCCGGACAAGCGCAATTGCTGGAACCGCCCGCTCTGCCTCGCCTTCTTGGAATCCCTCGATATCATCCGGGCCGACAAGGAGCTCAAGGTCGTCATCACCAAGGGAGCCGGGACGGTCTATTCATCGGGCCTGGACCTCAACTTCCTGCGCGAGGTGTCCAACGGCCCGCTGCTCGACTGGGATCGGCCCAATCTGACCATCCAGATCGCCGAGGCGGTGCGGGTGTTCCCGCGCATCATGATCGCGCAGGTGCACGGTTATTGCCTGGGCGGCGCGCTCGGGATCATGAATTGCCATGACCTCGTCTATGCGGCGGACGACGCGCAGCTCGGCATGCCGGAGATTCTGCGCGGCAGCTTCGGCCAGCTGGTCACCTCCACGCTCCTGCATGGCGGGCTGCCGGTGAAGAAGCTCGCCCATATTGCGCTGGTGGGGCGCAACATCACCGGCACGGAGGCCGACGCGCTCGGCATCATCAGCCAGGCGGTGCCGGCGACCGAGCTGGAGGAATTCACCATGGGCATCGCGCGCGAGATCGCCTCGCGTCACCTGGCGCCGCTCGAGCACCACAAGATCACCGTCCAGATGGGCCGCGACCTCTCGATCGCGCAGGCGATCCAGCTCGATCAGCTGGTCGGGCAGCGGCTGCGCCGCGCCATGGACCCGCTCGGGGACGTCGAATCCTACCTCAAATCGCAAAAGGGCGGCCCCAACCCGGTCTATAAGCGGCCCGACGTGTGAGCACAGCCGCACCCGGACCGCCGGCACCGCCGCCCTTTGCTTGACGGGACCGCCCCCGCGGGCGAGTTTGCCGGCCCGGCAGGCCTTCGGCTTGCCCCTTGATGGAACGATATTTTTCGCTCGATGCGCAGTTATCTCGACTTTGAGAAACCGGTGGCCGAGATCGAGGCCAAGCTGGAGGAATTGCGCGCGCTCGATGCCGGCGACAGCGCCGCCGCCATCGGCGAGGAAGTCACCCGCCTGGAGGTCAAGGCCGCCCAGACGCTGCGGGACCTCTATTCGAGCCTCACGCCCTGGCAAAAGACCCAGGTGGCCCGCCATCCCGACCGGCCCCACTGCCTCGATTATGTGGCGGCCCTGATCACCGACTTCGTGCCGCTCGCGGGAGACCGCAAGTTCGGGGACGACGAGGCGATCGTGGGCGGCTTCGGCCGCTTCCACGGCGAAAGCGTCTGCGTCATCGGCCACGAAAAGGGGTCTGGCACCGAAGCGCGCCTCAAGCACAATTTCGGCATGGCGCGCCCCGAAGGCTACCGCAAGGCCGAGCGCTTGATGCAGATGGCGGACCGGTTCGGGATTCCGGTCATTTCTCTGGTCGATACACCGGGCGCCTATCCGGGCATCGGGGCGGAGGAGCGCGGCCAGGCCGAGGCCATCGCGCGCTCGACCGAAACCTGCCTGGCGCTCGGCGTGCCGAATGTGGCGGTGATCGTCGGCGAAGGGGGCTCGGGCGGCGCCATCGCGATCGCCACCACCAACCGGGTGCTGATGCTGGAGCACGCCATCTACAGCGTGATCTCGCCCGAGGGAGCGGCCTCCATCCTGTGGCGCGACACCGCCAAGGCGCAGGATGCCGCGACCGGTATGAAGATCACCGCCCAGGACATGGTCCGCTTTGGGGTCATCGACCAGATCGTGACCGAGCCGATCGGCGGCGCGCACCGGGACCCGGCGGCCGCGATCGCGTCGGCCGACGGCGCCATATTGGGCGCGATCGACGAGCTGCGGGACCTCGACCGGGACGCCGTTCGCCGCCAGCGCTGGGACAAGTTCCTGGCGATGGGCCGCACCCTGGGGTGAGGATGCGATCCCTCCCCGCGGTCAAATTAGGGCATGGCACACATCTTTCAGAATCGAATGCCGCCGCGCAAAATCACGTCGGGGGCGCAGGGCCTTTCGCTCCTTCTCCCCGCGTGCCATCAGGGCGGTTACGCCCGTCTGCGACGGGCTATGGAGAAGGTCGGGATGCGGGGCGCCTCCGCGGGTCTGAGCTTGCGGAAAAACAGTGGGCCTCTCCGCAAGCTCAGACTCCCGGAAACGCCCCCTCACCAAGCCGAATTTTGGTCCCCCGTGCCGTGTCGCCCTCTCCCCGCACGCGGGGCGAGGAGCGCCGTGCTCGCCCCCGGACGCTGGCCCTCCGATCCGGCATATCCGGTTCTTGCCCTGATATTTCCCAAGTCGTGGCCTAGCCTTATGGCCGAATCCGGGGCTGGATGGGGAACGGGCGGTGAACAAACATGCGGGACGGGGGGATGCGCGGGACTGGGATACGTTGCGCCAGAGTCACGGCGTCGCCTTCCGTAAAAGTTTACCCTTCGTTAACTTTGCGCGTGATCCTTGAGCCGGCCGGGCCGGTCGTGCCTTGCGGTCAACACGTCTTAAGGATAACCATTGGTCAATGAAGGCCCGGGGAAAGCCTATCAGTCGGGGAGCTTTGCGTTGAATCTTCGCCCCCTGTTCCGCACGCTTCTGGCGTCCGCGGCGCTCGCCGCCGCCTTGGCGCTTGCCGGCTGCGACACCGACGGTGGCCTGGTGCCCTCCGGCCGCGCGTTGGCACCCCTTTCCGACAAAATGCTCGCCGATATCGAGGCGAAGAACATGACCAAGGAGTCGCCCATCCTGGTGCGGCTATACAAAGAGGAATCCGAGCTCGAGGTCTGGAAGCAGGACAATAGCGGCCGCTTCGAGCTGTTGAAGAGCTATCCGATCTGC
>DASZKX010000171.1:0-12476 GCA_035552735.1 Xanthobacteraceae bacterium | reverse complement strand
CAAGCGGGGGAGGTGAGGCCGCGGCACCGCCGCTGTGATCAGATGTGGAAGGTCTGCAGCGGCGCGAAGCCGTTGAAGGCCACGGAGGAGTAGGTCGCCGTATAGGCGCCAGTGCCCTCGATCAGCAGCCGGTCGCCGATCTCCAGGCTGACCGGCAGCGGATACGGCTGCTTCTCGTACATCACGTCGGCCGAGTCGCAGGTCGGGCCGGCCAGCACGCAGGGCGCCATCGCGTCGGCGTCCCGCGGGGTGCGGATCGGGTAGCGGATCGACTCGTCCATCGTCTCGGCGAGGCCGCCGAACTTGCCGATGTCGAGATAGACCCAGCGCACGTCGTCCTCCTCGCTCTTCTTTGAGACGAGGACGACTTCGCTCTCGATCACGCCGGCGTTGCCGACCATGCCGCGGCCCGGCTCGATGATGGTCTCCGGGATGCGGTTGCCGAAATGCTTGCGCAGCGCGCGGAAGATCGACCGGCCATAGGCCTGCACCGAGGGGATCTCCTTGAGGTACTTGGTCGGGAAGCCGCCGCCCAGATTGACCATCGAGAGATTGATCCCGCGCTCCGCGCAGGCGCGAAACACCGTCGACGCCGACTTGAGCGCCTCGTCCCAGGCCTGCGTGCGGCGCTGCTGCGAGCCCACGTGAAACGACACCCCATAGGCCTCGAGCCCGAGCCGATGCGCATGCTCGAGCACGTCCACGGCCATCTCCGGGTCGCAGCCGAACTTGCGCGACAGCGGCCACTCGGCGCCCGCGCAGCTGAACAGGATCCGGCAGAACACCCGGGCGCCCGGCGCCGCGCGCGCGATCTTCTCGACCTCGGGCTTGCAGTCGACGGCAAACAGCCGCACCCCGAGCGTGAAGGCGCGAGCGATGTCGCGCTCCTTCTTGATCGTGTTGCCGAACGAGATGCGATCGGGCGCGGCACCGGCGGCGAGCACCATCTCGACCTCCGCCACCGAGGCGGTGTCGAAGCATGAGCCGAGCGCGACCAAGAGCTTGAGCAGCTCCGGCGCCGGGTTCGCCTTCACGGCATAGAACACCCGACTGTCCGGCAGCGCATGGGCAAAGGTCTTGTAGTTCTCGCGCACGACGTCGAGATCGACGACGAGGCAGGGGCAGTCGTCGCGGCGATTGCGCAGGAAGTCGCGGATGCGCTCGGTCATCGGTCTGGCTCCTCACCAATGCTCAACGGGGCCTGACGGCCCGGATTGAAGATCGAGCGGCAAACGCCGCCCGGCGTCAGAAGGTGAGGAAGCCCTGCGCTTGCCGTGCGATGGAGACACGATCCGCGAGCCGGCCTTCTCACCCAAATGATGCCTTGGATTGGAGCGGGAGATCCCGTTCCGCACGCCTGGCAAGAGTGAACAAGCCTCTTCGGTGTCGACCTTTGGAGGGTCGACGAGACCAAAAAAGCCCGCTCCGTCGTTGCTTTAGGCCGCGTCCCCCGTTGAGAACGAGGTGCGCCGGTTTCGCCTCCGGCTGCCAGTCAAGTGTTCGGAGCTGCGATCGTGACGACCTTTGGTCATGCGACCGTGGGTCTTGCGATCTTGCTCCGGGCGGCTGTCCGGCCTCTTGTCCGGATGCCCACCGACCGACACACGGCCACAGGCACGTGCGAAATTGGGCGAGGGCGCAATTAGTCTCTACTGCCACCCATTGCAAGAGTTATCTGCCTCAATGATGAAGAAAGTTTTGCGTGACGGGTAGCTCGCCTTCGCTCCGTCGCGTTCGGGTGGCGCCGGTGGAGCGGAAATCGCTTAAGCGTCTCGCCGTTCCGGCAATGCGTGCTCCAACGCGAACAAAACCGCCGGAGCTTCCGGACCCGCGGAGCGCGGACCTCGCGATCCGCGCCCCGACGGGGCTCACGCCTGCGGTGTCCGATCTCACGTGTCCGATTCGGCGATGGTTCGGATCTCCGTGTTTGCGGGCGCGCGTTGCCGCGCCGACTCCTCTCCCCGGAACCGGCCCTCCGAGGCGCCCTTCACCGTATCAATCAGCCTTCCCGGGCACGGCTGAGCGGGCACGCGGTTCCCACCATTGCGTGGGCGCGACGTTTTTGGCTATATCCGCGCCACTTTCCGCCGGCCGGAGCGACAACCGTGCTCGGCAGCGACCGTGTCGGATTCCATGGGCCCGGCACGCTCATCAAACCGGGGTTTAGGTCAATGACAGCTTTGTGGATGATCATCGCCTGCGGGCTGCTTGCGATCGGGTACGGCATCTGGGCGACGGCCTCAGTCATGTCGGCGGATCCGGGCAGCCCGAGAATGCAGGAGATCGCGGCAGCGGTGCGCGAGGGCGCGCAGGCCTATTTGAAGCGCCAATACACCACCATCGGCGGCGTGGGTGTGGTCATCTGCCTCATCGTGGCCTGGTTCCTCGGCCCCTTGGTGGCGGTCGGCTTCGCGATCGGCGCAATTCTATCGGCCATTACGGGGTTCATCGGCATGAACGTGTCGGTGCGCGCCAATGTGCGGACCGCGCAGGCGGCCATCTCCTCGCTGGCGGCCGGGCTCGAGCTCGCGTTCAAATCCGGCGCCATCACCGGAATGCTGGTCGCTGGTTTGGCGCTGCTCGGGGTCACCATCTATTTCAGCGTGCTGATCGGCCCCCTGGGCTTTGCCCCGAACGACCGCGTGGTGATCGACGCCATGGTGGCGCTGGGCTTCGGCGCCTCGCTGATCTCGATCTTCGCCCGTCTCGGCGGCGGCATCTTCACCAAGGGCGCCGATGTGGGCGGCGATCTGGTCGGCAAGGTCGAGGCCGGCATCCCGGAGGACGATCCGCGCAATCCAGCCACCATCGCGGACAACGTCGGGGACAATGTCGGCGACTGCGCCGGCATGGCGGCGGACCTGTTCGAGACCTATGCGGTGACCACGGTCGCCACCATGATCCTGGCGGCGATCTTCTTCGCCGGGGCCGGCACCGAGATACTCCTCAAGATGATGATGCTTCCGCTCGGCATCGGCGCCGTCTGCATCATCACCTCGATCATCGGAACCTTCTTCGTGCGGCTCGGCCCCAGCGGCTCGATCATGGGCGCGCTCTACCGGGGCTTCATCGCCACCGCCGCCCTGTCGCTCGGCGGCGTCGCCTTCGTGATCTATCTTCTCATCGGATTCGGCCCGCTCCCCGGCGTCGCCTATACGGGCTTGAGCCTGTATGTCTGCGGGGTGGTCGGCTTGGCGGTGACCGGCCTGATCATCTGGATCACGGAATATTATACCGGCACCAATTTTCGGCCAGTGCAGTCGATCGCCAAGGCGTCCGTGACGGGCCATGGCACCAACATCATCCAAGGCCTGGCAGTGTCGCTCGAATCGACCGCATTGCCGACCCTGGTCATCATTGCCGGCATCCTGCTGACCCAGGGCCTTGCCGGCCTGTTCGGCATCGCGGTCGCGGTGACCACGATGCTGGCGCTGGCCGGCATGGTGGTGGCGCTCGACGCCTTCGGGCCGGTGACCGACAATGCCGGCGGCATTGCCGAGATGGCGGGCTTGCCGAAGGAGGTGCGCAAATCGACCGACGCGCTCGACGCGGTCGGCAACACCACCAAGGCGGTGACCAAGGGCTATGCCATCGGCTCGGCCGGCCTCGGCGCGCTGGTGCTGTTTGCGGCCTACAACCAGGATCTCAACTACTTCATCGCCCATGCCGACGCGCACAAGTATTTCGCCGGCATCATGCTCGATTTCTCGCTGAACAACCCGTATGTGGTGGTCGGGCTCCTGTTCGGCGGGCTGTTGCCGTATTTGTTCGGCGCCATGGGAATGACCGCGGTCGGACGTGCCGCTTCCGCCATCGTGGAGGAGGTCCGCCGCCAGTTCCGCGAGAAGCCGGGCATCATGCAGGGCACCGAGAAGCCGGATTACGGGCGCGCGGTCGACATCCTCACCAAGGCCGCCATCAAGGAGATGATCATCCCCTCGCTGCTGCCGGTGCTGTCGCCGATCGCCGTCTACTTCGCGGTGTATTTCGTGGCGGGCGGCGGCACGGTAGGCAAGGGGGCGGGCTTTTCCGCGGTCGGCGCGATGTTGCTCGGCGTCATCGTCAACGGAATCTTCGTGGCGATCTCGATGACCTCGGGCGGCGGCGCCTGGGACAATGCCAAGAAATACATCGAGGACGGCCACTACGGCGGCAAGGGCTCGGAAGCCCATAAGGCCGCCGTCACCGGCGACACGGTCGGCGATCCCTACAAGGATACGGCCGGCCCGGCCGTCAACCCGATGATCAAGATCACCAACATTGTGGCGCTGCTGCTGCTCGCGGTGCTGGCGCGCTGACGATCAAGCGAGGGATTTCCCGGCCGGCCGGGAAATCCTCGATCTCTTGGGCCACTGGGCGCTGCTCAGTCGGGCAGCTCATAGCCGATCGCGGCTTCGATCTTGCAGGTCCGCTTGACCGCCGGCCGCATCATCATGCGGTCGTAGTGGGCGGCAAGCCGGGGGAATGTTCCGGGCGCTGGTTTGGCGGAATTGGCAAAGTGCCAGTAGAGCCGGAACAGATGGATGTCGGCGATCGAGTAGCACCCCAGCGCCCATTCCCGATCTCCCAATTTGCGATCGGCGAGCCCGTAGACTTTTTTCGCGCCTTCCAGCCCGAGCCTGCGCGCGGGGTGGAGCGAAGAGGCGATGAAAGACATCCACGAGATGGCTTGCGCCTCGCCTTCCGTATCGTCCCGCGGCAGCAGCGTCGCCTGCGGGAAGCGCTTAGCCAGGTAATATAGGATAGCGGCGACCTCGGTCAGTGGGCGGCCGTCGATCGTAAGGGTCGGCACCTTGCCCTCCGGGTTGAGGGCGAGATACTGGGGCCCCTGCTGCTCGCGCTCGGCCAACGAGATCGGCCGGCCCTCGAACGGCACGCCGATCTCGTGCAAAGCGATGTGCACCGCCATTGAGCTCGCGCCGGGGGCGAAGTAGAGGGTGAGCCTATTTGGAGCTGACGAGGGCACGCGATGCTCAAGACCCAAGGTGTCGTTCATTTCACGATTCCGGTGAAGGACCTCGACCGCGCGGAGACATTCTATACCGAGATCATGGGGATGGAGCGGCTGCGGCGCAACAGCCACATGGTGTTCATGCGCGCCGGGAAAGATTGCTTCGTGCTGACCTATTCACAGAATCCGATCGAGCCCAATCCCGGCGATGCGCATGATATCCATCATGCTTTTCGGGTAACGGCGCAGGACTACGATGCCGCCAAGGCATTCCTGCGCGAGAAGGGCATTCGTATCTTCAAGGAAGAGGATCGACGGTCAGGAACATTCCAGGGCCGCAGCGCCTATTTTCACGACCCGGACCGCAACGTGATCGAGATCATCGATCTGGTGCGCGACCCGGTCGCCGAAGGCGAGACGTAACGCGATTGTACGGCTGAGATCAAATCCCGGGCTTGAAGTCGAACATGCTCCAGAAGCCCTTGAGGTAGCTGAGCTCGATGCCGCCGGTCGGAGTGGTGCGGCTCACATAGTCGAAAATCTTGCCGTCCTTGAGCCCATAATTGGCCAGCCGCTCGACCCGCCGCTTCTTGTCGAAGTAGACCGCGACCACGCGCTGGTCCACCACCTCCTGCGGCATAAAGGCAACCGCGCGCTCGGAGCGCTGGGAGATGTAGTAGAACGCTTCGCCGCTAACCGTGGCCACCGTGGACGGTGTGCCCAGCACGATCAGGACCTGCTCCTGGCTGGCGCCGATCGGTATCTGCTCGAGGGCGCCATCCGGAATGATGTAGCCCTTCTGATAGGTCTCGCTGAAGCAACCCCCCAGCGGAAGCCCGAGCACCAGCACGGCCGCCAATACCCTGATGGCTGGCCGCAGGCCGGGACGAGTCGTTCGGGTGCTGCGCATGTGGTTCTGGGGTCCTATAGATCGTTGTAATCGCGGGGACTTTGACGGAACGGGGCGTTAACGTTTAGGTAGCGTCCGTCCCGCCTCCGGCGGGTCGCCCGGATTTTCGCCGCCTAGAGCTATCCCCATGATGTTTCACTTCTTTCGCCGCAATCGATCAGACCACAGCATCGCTAGTCTCTATGGCATGATCGTGGCGCAGGCGCGAGCCGCACCTTTCTACCGCATTTATGGTGTACCCGATACGGTTAACGGCCGTTTTGAGATGGTCGTGCTGCACACCGTGCTGGTGCTGCGGCGCATCGAGTCCGAGCCGGATCCGATTCGCCGGCTGGGCCAGGCCCTTTTCGACCGGTTCTGCGCCGACATGGACGGGAGCCTGCGCGAAATGGGCATCGGCGATCTCGGCGTACCGACCAAGATGCGCAAGATCGGTGAGGCCTTCTACGGGCGGCAGGCGGCCTATGCCGCCGCTTTGGCGGATTCGGATCAGCACCTTCTTGTTGGCGCGCTCAATCGAAACGTGTTCGGCGCGCGGACCGGGACGGACCTTGGCGCCAACCGGCTGGCGACCTATGTGCGTGCCGTGGCGAGCGCGCTCGCCGGCCAGGACGGCGAGGCCCTGAGCCGCGCGCAGCTCACGTTTCCGGACCCGGAAGCCACGACGGTGGCGGACCCGATGGACGCTGCAGGATGACGAGAGCCATCACTGAGCGTGGGCCGGAGGAGCCCTGGAGCGTTCCGGTCAGCGTTCATGACGTGCCGGTGAGCGGACGCCGCTTCGAGCTTGCAGCCGACGAGGCCACCCGCGCCGCCATCGCGAAGTCTGCTGGCCTTCGCAGCTTGCCGCGGCTGGAGGCGACGTTCGACGTGACCCGGCTCGACTCCGGCGGATTGCATGTGAAGGGCGGCGTCTCGGCCACCGTCGGGCAGCTCTGCGTCGTCACGCTCGACCCGATCGAGAACCAGGTCGAGGAGGCGGTCGACCTGATCTTCGTTGCCGGGGCGGCGGCCACAGGCCTTGCGCCCGGCGGTGAAGCCCTGTCGGTTGCGACCGACGAGGCCCCCGAGCCCTTGCGCGGCGACACCATCGATCTCGGCGCCATCGCGACCGAATTCTTGATTCTCGGAATCGACCTCTATCCGCGCAAGCCGGAGGCGGTCTTCGAGGCGCCCGCGATCGAAGACAAGACCGAGCACCCGTTCGCAGCCTTGGGGGCGCTGCGTAGAGCGCAGGACGACCGTGACGAGTGAAACGTGCCCCCCTGTTGCATCGCGGGCCGGAACGCTATGGTCCGCCATGATCATTGCTCCCGCAGGACCGCGTTCCCGGCGCCTGCCGCCGTCCCGGTCTTCAGGGTGCCTCCATGCCCGGTAAAGTCCGCATCGCGCTTGACGCCATGGGCGGCGACCACGGCGCATCGGTGGTCGTGCCCGGAGCTGAGGTAGCGCTCGGCCGGCACCCGGATATGGAGTTCGTTCTGTTCGGCGATCGCGCCATCGTGGAGCCGTTGATTGCCAGCCGGCCCCGCCTCCAGGCGGTCTCGCGGTTTGTCCACACGGACATCGCCGTCAAGATGGATGCCAAGCCGAGCCAGGCTTTGCGGCAAGGCCGCTGGAAGTCCTCCATGTGGCTCGCCATCGATGCGGTCAAGAAGGGCGAGGCCGATGTGGCGGTGTCCGCCGGCAATACCGGAGCCTTGATGGCCATGGCCAAGATCGGCCTCAAGACCATGGCCGGGGTCGAGCGGCCGGCCATCGCGTGCCTGTGGCCGACCCTCAAGGGGGAATCCGTCGTGCTGGATGTGGGCGCCTCGATCGGGGCGGATGCCCCGCATCTCGTTGCCATGGCCGTCATGGGGGCCGGCATGGCGCGCGCGCTGCTCAACATCGCGAGACCCAAGGTCGGGCTCCTCAATATCGGGGTGGAGGAGGTCAAGGGTCTCGATGCGGTGCGCGAGGCGGGCCTCATCCTGCGCGACGCGAAATTGCCGGACCTCGAATATGCCGGCTTTGTCGAAGGCGACGATATCGGCAAGGGCACCGTCGACGTCGTGGTCACCGAGGGCTTCGCGGGCAATATCGCGCTCAAGACCGCCGAAGGCACCGCCCGCCAGCTCGGCCAGTACCTCAAGAGCGCGATGACCAAGACGCTGCTCACCAAGCTCGGCTACCTCTTGGCGCGCGACGCATTTCGCACGCTGAGCGAGAAGATGGATCCGCGCAAATCCAACGGTGGGGTCTTTCTCGGGCTCAACGGCATCGTCATCAAGAGCCACGGCGGCATCGATGCGGAAGGATTCGCCTACGCGGTAGATATCGGTCATGACATGGTGCACGACGATCTGCTCGCCAAGATCAGCCAAACGCTGAGCTCGACGAACCTGTTCCGGAGTTTGGCCTCGTGAGCGTCATGCGTTCGGTCGTGTTGGGCTGCGGCAGCTATCTGCCGAGCCGGGTGGTCACCAATGCCGAGCTCTCCGGCATGGTGGATACGTCCGACGAATGGATCACGCAGCGCACCGGCATCCGCGAGCGGCGGCTCGCCGCCGAGGGAGAGATGACCTCCGACATGGGCCTCAAGGCTGCGCGTGCCGCGCTCGCGGCCGCGGGCGTCGATGCCCAGTCGATCGATCTCGTGGTGCTCGCGACCTCGACGCCCGACAACACCTTTCCGGCGAGCGCCGTGGTGATCCAGGCCGGGCTCGGCATCAGCCAGGGCGCCGCCTTCGATCTGCAGGCGGTGTGCTCGGGCTTCGTGTTCTCGCTCTCGGCTGTGGACAGCCTCCTGCGCACAGGCGCCTTCAAGCGCGCGCTGGTGATCGGGTCGGAAACCTTCTCGCGCCTGTTGGATTGGACTGATCGCACGACCTGCGTGCTGTTCGGCGACGGCGCCGGCGCCGTGGTGGTGGAGGCGCAGCCGCAGCCCGGCACGCGCGAGGACCGCGGCATCCTCACCTCACGCTTGCGATCGGACGGCCGATACCGCTCGAAGCTCTATGTGGACGGCGGCCCGTCCTCGACCGGCACGGTCGGACATCTGCGCATGGAAGGCCGCGCCGTATTCAAGCATGCGGTGGCGATGATCTCCGACGTGATCGAGGATACCTTCAAGGCCACCGGCTACGGGCCCAAGGATATCGACTGGTTCGTGCCGCATCAGGCCAACAAACGCATCATCGACGACTCCGCTCACAAGCTCGGCATTCCGCCCGGGAAGGTCATCGTCACGGTGGAAAAGCACGGCAACACATCGGCCGCCTCGATCCCGCTTGCGCTCTCGGTCGGGATCGCGGATGGGCGGATCAAACCTGGTCATCTCGTGCTGCTGGAGGCCATGGGCGGCGGATTCACCTGGGGCGCCGTCCTGGTGCGCTGGTAAACGAAACCGCAAAATCTTCCCTGCGAGGCCGTTGACCATCCCCGACCAACCTAATATCGTTTGATAATTCAGTGGGATATCGCGATCGCCAAAGGCGGGGCTGGCGATGACGGCAAAAACGGTGACACGGGCGGATTTGTGCGAGGCGGTCTACCAGAAGGTAGGCCTGTCACGCACGGAATCGGCTACGCTTGTCGAGCTTGTGCTCAAGGAAATCACCGATTGCCTTGAGCGCGGCGAGACCGTGAAGCTATCGTCCTTCGGCTCCTTCGTGGTGCGCAAGAAGGGCCAGCGGGTGGGACGCAATCCCAAGACCGGTAAGGAGGTTCCGATCTCCCCGCGCCGGGTCATGGTGTTCAAGCCCTCCGCCATACTCAAGCAGCGCATCAACTCGGATTCGCACGACGAGCCGAAATAGCTCGCCCCCTCGACCAGCCGGAGCAACGCGGTTTTGGAAAAGGCCCCCGACGCGTTTCGGACCATCAGCGAGGTCGCCCAGGACCTCGATGTCCCCCAGCATGTGCTGCGTTTCTGGGAGAGCCGCTTCCGCGACATCAAGCCGATGAAGCGCGGCGGCGGCCGGCGGTATTATCGCCCCGAGGACATCAACCTTTTGCGCGGCATCCGCCATCTCCTGTACGGGGAGGGCTACACCATCCGCGGCGTTCAGCGCATCCTCAAGGAGCAGGGCGCGAGGTTCGTGCAGACGGTCTGGCAGCCGGGCGCCCCGCAGCTCGGACCGCAAATCGCCGGGGACGATGTCGACGTGGCGGCGGTCGAGGCCGATATCGGAAGCCCGCCCCCGCACGAGGTGGTGGAACGGGGCCGCGGTCTCCTGGCGTTGCTGCCGACGCTCCTGGGCGACGCCGACGATGATCTGCCGTCCGCCGATGACCGCACCGAACCCATGCTGGGCTCGCCGCGGGCGAAATCCCAGGCGCGGTCGCTCCCCCGCAACCTCGGTCCGCCGTCGCTCGAGCGGCTGGCGCGCGACGAATTGCGCAAATTGCAGTCCGCCCTGCACGACCTCGGCGAATGCCGCAAGCTGCTCGCCGCGGCGCTCGACCAACAGTCTTGAAGAACACGGCGTTGCTCGCCCCGCTTGCGGGGAGAGGCCACACGGCGATGAGGAAAACCAAAACCCGGCCTGATGAGGGGGCCTCTCCAAAAGCTCAGACTCGCTGAACCGCTCCCTCGTCTCGACCTTCTCCATAGCCCGTCGCAGACGGGCGCTCTCTCAATGCATTTGCGCCTGCGCCTTGAGGGCCTGCACATCGGCCTCGCTGCGGAACGTCATGACGGCGACCTTGCGGGTGCGGGAATAGGGCAGGACCACCTGCATCTTGCCGTCACGCTCCAGGAGCGAGATGTAGCGGGTCTCCGAGCCGCGGGTCGGAAGGTCGAACAGCGTCCATTTGCCGGTGCCCTGATCGTATCTTCCGATCAGATCGGTGCTCCACATGTTGGTCCAGACATTGTGGCTCTGGTCGATCGCGACCTCGTAGGGCTGCTCGGATTCCGGCCGCGGCAAGGGCACGAGCTTCACCTCCTTGGTCTGGATGTTGACCCGCGCCAGGTTGCCGCCGAAGGAATCGCCGATCCATACATAGTCGCCGTTCTTGTCGGCCCCCATCCGGCGTGGACCCTGCGCCCATGGGAACGGGGCATTGAAGTCCGGCGGCTGGAAGGTGTCGTAGAGCTTGCGCTCGTCGGCGGTGAGCTGCTCGGCCTCGCCGGTCTGCGCCGGCAGCTTGAACTCGCCGGTCTTGCCGCTCTTGACGTTGCTGTAATCGACCAGATCCTGGCTCATCAGCAGCCACCAGCCGTTGCCGACGCGGTCGGCCGCGAGCCCGTAGACGGTCGCGGTGCCGTGCTGGTTCTTGTAGGTGAGCGACTTGTATTCGGTGAATTTCTCCGCCGCCGCGTCGAACAGGAGCGCGCCGTCCGGCGAGGTCACCCAGACATTGCCGCTCAGATCCACGTCAAGGGTCCCGGCCGTCCCCGACATGCCGGTGGGCGGCTGGTAAACCGTGATCTTCTCGGTCTTGGGGTCGAGGCGGGCGAGCCCCCCGATGCCGCGCGCGACGTTCGAGCGGGTGTTGAACCAGAGGATGCCGCGCTCGTCGCGGGTGATGCCGTGGGTGCCGACCGCATAGCCCCTGACGTCGTCGAGCTTGAAGTTCTTCACCTCGCCGGTCTTGGCGTCGATGCGGCCAACCGTGGTGGTGCGGCTGGGAAAGCTATAGGTGAACCAGAGATTGCCGTCGAAATCGGCCTGCGCGTCATGCACCCCGTAGCGGCCATTGGTGCCCGAGGGCGTGCCGAGCGACCAGTCGCTGCCGTCGTTGGTGGGTATGCTCGAGGGCACGACGGCCGAGCTGGTGTTGGGCTCGAGCGGCACATCGTATTCCTTGAACACGACGCGCGCCGCCTCGCCGGAGGGGCGCGGTCGCAGATTGAACTTCATGGAGCTTTCGCCCGGCCCGCGGGCGCGCGCCAGGTAGGCCGCGAGCTCGGCCTTGTGGGATTCGATGGTCGGGTTGGGCTGATGCTCCGGGCCCTGATAGGTGCCGAGCACGTTGACGTGCTTCATCAGGTCAAGGACCGCGCTCCAGCCGGCCTGGTCGAAGCGGTGCTGCAACGGATAGCTCGCGATATGGCAGCCGGTGCAATTCTTGCGCACCAGCGTCTTCATGCGCGCATCGTCGGGCGTATCGCCAGGCAGGGCCGCCAAGAGCTCGTCGCCCGGCAATTGCCGCACCCAATCCTTCATAGGATCCAGCACGAAATCCTGATGGCCGGCGGCGGCGAGCTCCACACTGCCTTTGGCGGTCGCGTAGGTGAGGGCCTGGGCCCAGACCCGGTAGCTCCCGGCCGGCAGCGGCGGGAAGTAATAGTTGCCGTCCCCGTCCGTATAGACCGTGGTGGTGATGCTCGAGCCGGCGGCCTTGGCCGAGACCGTGACGCCGCCCATCTTCTCGCCGGCCGCCGAGGAGACGGTGCCGCTGAGCAGCGCGTCGGCGGCCTGCGCGGCGGTGACGGCCGATAGGCCCGACGCGATCATAAGGGCGAGCAGGCTTGCACCAGTGAGGTTTTGTGCGGTTCCCATGGCGTCTCTCCTCATTCTCATTGTCTAATTGTCGTCGCGCGGCGCGCCCTGCGGGCCTGCCGGGGCGGGCGCGACGGCGGGCGCCGGCATGATCGCGAGATAGGCCGCGATGGCGGCGACCTGG
>DASZKX010000170.1:0-5545 GCA_035552735.1 Xanthobacteraceae bacterium | reverse complement strand
AGCGCGCTTCGGCGGGACAACCTCATGGCCACCCACGCCCCCCTTGGTGGCGAGAGTCAATGAATTAACAGCCAGTTAACGCACTATAACGAATACCCCAGTCCGACACCAGTAGCGCCCGGGCAACACTTGGCCGGTTTTTTGGGGCTTTTTGCGGGGCTCTTATAGGGTCGTGATCGACCCAATCCGGGCCGGCAACGAATTATTCCTTCGCTCCCCGCAATGCCCAAGACCGGGCCGCGGCTTGGCGCCCAAACCACGGTCGACGGTTTGGTTCCTTGACGGGCTGCCGCATTTAGGTCCGAAATAGCCGCAGATCGAAACCCTGGGGGCACGAGGCGCCGGGACCATGAACCGTTCACCGACCGTCGGAACGCGCCGGAGCACTGGCTCCCGCCTGTGGGTGTGGGGTCTGGCCGCCGTGGTGGCATCGGGGCTGGCCGTCGCGGCGCTGTGTGCTTCGGCACCGAGCGCTCCGGCCCAGGCCGCCGACGCCTATTTCAAGGACAGGCAGATCCGCCTGATCGTGGGCTCGGCGCCGGGTGGCGGCTATGACGCTTATGGACGTTTGCTCGCCCAATACATGAGGCAGCATATCCCCGGCAATCCGACCTTCATCGTGCAGAACATGCCGGGAGCCGGCTCCTTGGTCGCGGCCAACTACATCTACAACGTGGCGCCCAAGGACGGCACCTTCATCGGGGCGGTCAACGCCATGCTGGCGACCGACCCGCTGGTCTATCCGGACCGGGTGAAGTTCGATCCGCGCCAGTTCCGCTGGCTCGGCAGCGCATTGCGTGAGAACCACGTCGGGGTGGCTTGGAACCTGACGCGCGTCAAGACGCTCGACGACGTCCTCAAGAACGAGCTCATCGTTGCCGGTACCGGCGGCGCCACCAACTTTTATCCGCTCTTCGTCGATGCCATCCTGGGTGCCAAGATGAAGATGATTCCGGGCTACCAGGGCACCAAGCAAGGCATGCTGGCGATGGAGCGCGGCGAGGTCGGCGGCGTCGTCGGCATCACCTGGGCGAGCGTAAAAGCCACCAACGGCAGCTGGCTGCGCGACGACAAGATCCGGCCGTTCGTCCAGTTCGGGCTGAAAAAGCACCCGGAGCTTCCCGACGTGTCCTGGATCTACGACTATGCCCGCAATGCCGACGACCGCGCCGCCATGGATCTCGCCTTCGGCAACTCGGAGTTCGGCCGCCCCTTCATCGCGCCGCCGGGAGTGCCGGACGAGGTCGTGGAAATCCTGCGCAACGCCTTCGAGGACACCATGAACGATTCCGAGTTCCGGGCCGACGCGGAAAAGCGCCAGCTCGATCTCGAGATCACCCGGGGAGCCGAGATCCAGTCGCTGATCGAGAAGATCTACAGGACGCCGCCGGCCGTGGTGGACCGGGTCAAGAAGATCGTGCAGAGCGCGGAATAGTCCAATGGCCTTCACCAGCTGGCGAGGCGTGCTGGGTTGCATCAAGCCGACCATGCGGCCGGGCGGGCTCGAGGAGCTGATCCGCATGCTGCCCGAGGGCATCGGGGTGATCCCGCTGTTTCTCGGCATCAAGGAAGGCACCACCGACGAGTTCAAGCGGGCGCTCGCCCCGTATGAGCCGCTGCTGGCGCAGCTCGCCGAGATCGGCTGTGACCTGATCCATCCCGAGGGCGCGCCCCCGTTCATGCTGCTTGGCCACGACGGCGAGGCCGAGCTCCTGAAAAAATGGGAGCGCAAATACAAGGTGCCGATGTTCACCTCCGGCAGCAATCACGTACGCGCCCTCGAGGCCCTCAAGGTCAAGCGGTTCGTGGGCGCGACTTATTTCAGCGGCCCGATCAACGACGTGTTCGCCAAATATTTCGTCGAGGCCGGTTTCGACGTTCTCGCCATGGAGGGCATCTCGGCGCCGTTCGACCAGATCGGCCAGCTGTCGTCGCAGGAGGTCTATGCCCACGTGAAGCGCGCCTTCCTCAAGCATCGCAAGAGCGCGCAAGCCATCTATCTCCTGGGCTCAGGGTGGCGCGTGCTGCCGGTCATCGACATCCTGGAGCAGGACCTGGGCGTCCCGGTGATCCATCCGGTGCCGGCGCGCTGCTGGGAGATCCAGCACCGGCTCTCGATCCGCCAGCCGGTCAAGGGCTTCGGCCGCCTGCTCGCCGAGATGGTGCCGGGCTGAGCTCCCGTCACTCCACCTTGGCGCCCGACACCTCGACCACATGCGCCCATTTGGCGATATCGGCGCGCAGATATTTGTCGAACGCCGCCGGCTCCATGATCATCGAGACGGCGCCCTGCTCGGCCCAGATCTTCTGCAGGTCGGGCCGGCTGATGATCTTGACCACCTCGGTATTGAGCCTGTCGACGATGGGCTTGGGGGTTGCGGCCGGCGCCATCAGGCCGAGCCAGATCGTCGCCTCATAGCCGGGCACGCCGGCCTCCGCGATGGTTGGCACGTCGGGCAGCACGCTCGAGCGCTTGAGGCCGGTGGTGCCGAGCGCCCTCACCTGCCCGGCGCGGGCATTGGCCGCCATGGTGGTGATCGCATCCAGCATCATTTGCACGTGGCCGCCGATGACGGCGTTGCGGGCCTCGCCGGAACCTTTGTAGGGCACATGGACGATGTCGGTGCCGCTCATCGCTTTGAACAATTCGCCCGCCATGTGGTAGGGCGTGCCGGGCCCGGAGGACGCGTAGTTAAGCTGCCCGGGCTTCGATTTGGCGAGCGCGATGAACTCCTTGATGTTCTTCGCCGGAACCGAAGGGTGCACCACCATCACCAGATCGGAATAGTTGATCGGCGCTACCGCCACGAAATCGCGCATCAGCACGAACGGCTTGTTCGGGATCAGCGATTCATTGGTGGTGTGGGTGTTCGACATCAAGAGCAGCGTGTAGCCGTCGGGCGCCGACCTGGCGACCGCCTCGGTGCCCAGGATCGAGCCGGCGCCCGGACGGTCCTCGATCACGAACGATTGCTTGAGTGCTTCCGACAGATACTGGCCGAGCTGGCGGGCAAAGATATCGGCCGGACCGCCGGGCGCGAACGGGACGATGATCTTGACCGGCCGGGCCGGGTAGGTCTGCGCCATCGCCTCGGGGACAATCGCTGCAATCCAGACGGCGAAGGCCAATGTCAGGAACGCGGACACGCCCCGAGACTTGCGCAGAAAATCCATCATCCGAATGCCTCCGGGCGAGCGATCGCCTATCATTTAAGATAGAGCATTTGCGGAAAAAAAACATGTCCCGCAAGTCATCAACCTCGTCCTGAGGAGCATCGCGTAGCGATGCGTCTCGAAGGATGGCCGCGAGTCCACAGGGTGCATCCGTCCTTCGAGACGGCCGCGCGAAGAGCGCGGCCTCCTCAGGATGAGGTTTTTTGGCATTCAACGCCACGAGCGAACGCGTTCAGCCCCACAGCGCCCGGCTCGCCAGCTGGGCGCCAGCCGCGAGCGCTTCGAGCTTGGCCCACATGATCGAAGGATGGACGCGGCGGTGGAACGGGCCCTGCGCAAAGCCGCAATCGGTTCCGGCGATCAGATTCTCGCGTCCCACCAACCGCGCCAGGCGCACGATGCGATCGGCCACCAGCTCGGGATGCTCGACGATGTTGGTGGCGTGGCTGATCACGCCCGGAATGAGCACTTTGCCGTCCGGGAGCCGCACGTCCTGCCACACCTTCCATTCGTGCTCGTGACGCGGATTGGCGCCCTCGATCACATAGGCACCGACTCGTACCTTGAGGATGAGATCCACGATGTCGCGTAGCGGCACGTCGGTGGTGTGCGGGCCGGGCCAGCTTCCCCAGCACACGTGATAGCGGATGCGATCCGGCGGAATGCCCTCGATGGCGTGGTTGAGCACATCCACGTGCAGCGCGACCCAGCCGCGATAGTCGGCGAAGCTCGCCGGCGGCACCATCCGGTCATAGGTCACGGCGGCGCGCGCATCGTCGAGCTGCAGCAGAAAGCCTGCATCGACGATCATGCGGTACTCCGTGCGCATGGCCTGCCCGATCGCGCGCAGGCAGTCCTCCTCGCTCGCATAGTATTCGTTCTTGCGGTCCGGGATGACGCTGGCGGGCGCCGCCACCGGCAGGAACGCCTCGGCGACCTTAGTGTCGCGCAAGGCGGCGCCGAAGTTGTCCATGTCGCGCTCGAGCTCGGCCTGCCCGGTATACGCGATGGGGCCGACGCAGACCGCGTCGACCGTGGTGGCCACGCCTTCGCGCGCGTCGAGCTCGGCATAGAAATCCGCGAACCGCTCCCGGTCGCCGCCGCGCTGAAACGGATTGGCGCTCGGCTGAACCGCCCGGCGCTCGAATCCGCTCAGCCGCTCGAGCGCGTATTGCGACCAGCTGATGGATTTTCCGAATTCCCCGTCGCTGACCACGTCGATGCCGGCGGCCGCTTGCTGGCGCACGATCTCGGCGACCGAACCGGTCAGGCATTGGTCATAGGCGGCTTGGTCGAAGGCTTGGCCCGTGTGCCGGCGGCGAAGGAAATCCTGCAGGACCGGCGGCCGGATCAGGCTGCCCACATGGGTGGTGAGGATTCGCTCGGTGCTGCGCTTCATCCGGGTACTCTACGACTGGACATCATGGCTCGACGTCGAGCTCCTCGACATCATAGCCGAGCGCCGCATTGGCGCCCTGCGGCACCTGGTAGAGCGCCGTCACCTTCATGCCGACCCGCAGTGCCGAGCGGTCGGCGACCCCTTCAAAGTCCGTTTCGGTGCTGATCCGCAGCCGAACCTTCCCTCCGGTTCCGGCCGTGACTGTGAGGAAACGACCCTCCTCCGCCATCTTGCTGATGGTCGCCTTCACGGTCTGCTCCACCGACTGCACGATCTGGGGACCTTCGCCGTTGAGCTCGCGGTAGATCGTCTCCGCCATCCACGGGAAGTGCGAATCGCGGTCCCAACCCTGGTATTCGCTCATGTTGAACTGCTGCTCGATCTCCGCGAGCGGAAGACCCCGGCTCATCATGGCGCGGACCTTCTGGCGCGCGCTGAGCAGATAGTCGGTGAGCGCCTGCAGATCGGTCACGTCGCCGAGCGGACCGTGGGCCGGAACCACGATCTTCGGCTTGAGCGCGATCAGCGCCTCCAGTTGCTTGAGCATCCCGCTGGTGGTGCCATGACTGTAATCGGGCCGGATGTCGGGATGGCGGGTGATGTAGCCGACGAAAGCGGCATGCAGCACGCCGCTGTCGGGCAACCACACCGCCACGTCGCCCGGATTGTAGCGGTCATCGACGTAGATCAGCTCGATGGTCTTGCCGCCGAGATGCAAAGTCATGTGATCGCGGAAGGTCAGCACCGTGTCGGTCGGGCTCACCTCCGTCAGCGCCGTGGATCGCTCGGCGAAGCGCTTGCGCCAGGCTTTGACCTGGAACGGTTTCCACGTCGTCCATTCCTTGAACACCCGCTCGTGCGCGATCACGTTCGCGGGCGGTGAGAACAGCGGTATCCCGCCGACATGGTCGCCGTGGTTCTGGCTGACCACGATGTAGCGCACGGGTTGGCTGGTCACCGATTGCACGAGCG
>DASZKX010000169.1:0-9525 GCA_035552735.1 Xanthobacteraceae bacterium | reverse complement strand
CCGATGAACCACGGGTGGTTCTCGTATTCGATCATTTCCGGCAGCACGCCGTCCGGCGACATGGCGCTGAAGCGCATGCCGTGCTGCTCGAGCCGGCCCCGATAGGTGGTGTTGACCTCGTAGCGGTGGCGGTGGCGCTCGGAGATCTCGGTGGTGCCGTAGATGGCGGCGGCTTGGCTGCCGCGCTGGAGCACCGCCGGATAGGCGCCGAGCCGCATGGTGCCGCCGAGGTCGCCATCGCGGCCGCGCCGGTGCAGCTCGTTGCCTTTCATCCATTCGGTCATCAGGCCGACCACCGGCTCGGAGGTGGCGCCGAACTCGGTCGAATTGGCGTCCCCGATGCCGCACAGATTGCGCGCCGCCTCCACCACCGCCATCTGCATGCCGAAGCAGATGCCGAAATACGGCACGTGCCGCTCGCGCGCGAATTGCGCCGCCTTGATCTTGCCTTCGGCGCCGCGCTGGCCGAAGCCGCCGGGCACCAGGATGCCGTCCACATGCTCGAGGAAGGGCGTGGGATCCTCGCGCTCGAACACCTCGCTTTCGATCCAGTCGAGCCTGACCCTGACCTTGTTGGCGATGCCGCCATGGGAAAGCGCCTCGATCAAGGACTTATAGGCGTCCTTCATCCCGGTGTATTTTCCCACGATGGCGATGGTGACGTCGCCTTCCGGATTGCGGATGCGTTCGTTGATGAAGCGCCAGACCTTGAGGTCGGGGATCGGCGCGCTCTCGAGGCCGAAGGCGGCCAGTACCTCGCGGTCGAGGCCGGCGTCGTGATAGGCCTCGGGCACCGCATAGATGTTGTCGACGTCCTGCGCCTCGATCACCGCGGTCTGGCGCACATTGCAGAACAGCGCCAGCTTGCGCCGCTCCTCCGCGGGGATCGGCCGATCGGTGCGGCACAACAGGATATCGGGCTGGATGCCGATCGAGCGCAGCTCCTTGACCGAATGCTGAGTGGGCTTGGTCTTGAGCTCGCCGGCGCTCGGGATAAACGGCATCAAGGTGAGGTGGATGTAGATCGCGTGGTGGCGCGGCAGGTCGTTGCCGAGCTGGCGGATCGCCTCGAAGAACGGCAGCCCCTCGATGTCGCCGACCGTGCCGCCGATCTCGCACAGCACGAAGTCGTAGCCGTCGTTGCCATCGAGGATGAATTGCTTGATCGCGTTGGTGACGTGAGGAACCACCTGGATGGTGGAGCCGAGATAATCGCCGCGGCGCTCGCTGGCGAGAATCTCCTGATAGATGCGCCCGGCCGTGATGTTGCATTGGCGGTCCGCCGGCCGGCCGGTGAAGCGCTCGTAATGGCCGAGATCGAGATCGGTCTCGGCGCCGTCGTCGGTGACGAAGACCTCGCCGTGCTGATAGGGCGACATCGTTCCGGGGTCGACGTTGAGATAGGGATCGAGCTTGCGCAGCCGCACCGTGTAGCCGCGCGCCTGCAACAGCGCGCCGAGCGCCGCCGATGCGAGACCTTTGCCGAGGGAGGAGACCACGCCGCCGGTGATGAAGATGTACCGCGCCATGGGACCTAACCTCTATCGTCCGCGCGCCGATTCGACGAGGGCTTTGCGGGATTCATGCCCAGAAACAATTCACCGACGTGCATCGAGCAATTCACCATTCGTTTCCGGTCATTACCGCGCTTTTCTCATGTGCATATCCGGCGCCGGCCCGGCTCCGCCTGTTCGCGGCGGGCGCGGGGAACCAGGCTCGACAACCGCCGACAAAACCGAAGGGCCGGTTGCCCGGCCCTTGATGATCCTCGCTTTACTGCGACTGCGGCACCTGCGGGCCGCCCGGAGGCGGCGCCGGTTGCGGTGCTTCCTGACCTTGCAGCTCCTTGAGCAGCCCGCCCCCGCCCGGCGCGAGCGGCGCGGTGGTGCCCGGCCCCGCCGGCTGGGTCTGGCCTGCCGGCGCCCCGGTATTGAGGATCGAGGTCGGCTTGCGGTCGAGGCTCGCGATCCAGGACAGCATCAGGCTGGTGGCGAAGAACGTGAGCGCCAAGTAGGCCGTAGTGCGGGTCAGCACGTTGGCGGTGCCGCGGCTGGAGAGAAATCCGCCGCTCGAGCCGATGCCGAGCCCGCCGCCCTCCGACTTCTGCAAGAGGACGACGGCGATCAAGGCGAGAACCACCATGAGATGGACGACGATGACGACTGTGATCATGGCTCCGCTCGAAGAATCCCTGAGGGTAGCCCATCTGGGCCTGTGCCCCACGCGCTCATATAGGATGTCGCCGGGCTGAATACACGATCCCGCCCGGCATTGCTACCCGCCTTGTCCCGGGGGTGCCCCGCGGGCTCGCCCCCTTTGGCGCTACTTCAGGGTCCCGATATAGGCGATGACGTCGTCGACGTCCTTGGGATCGTTCAAGCCCGAGAACGGCATGCGGTTGCCCTTCACCTTGGCCTGCGGGTCAGCGAGGTATTGGCGCAGGTTGCCGGTGTCCCAGTTGAAGCCCGCCCGGGTCATGGCGTTCGAATAGCGAAAATCGTCACGCGATCCGGCCTTGCGGCCGACCACGCCGACGAGGCTCGGGCCGAGCGCATCGGGCTTGTCGGAGTGGCAGGCGGCGCAGGCCTGGAACACCTGCTTGCCGTGATCCACGTCGGCCGCCACGGCCGCGGATGCGCCGAGCGCGAGCAGCAAACCGGCGCCCGCCACGGTGCTCCAACTCGAGCTGCGCATTTTTCCTCCCTGAGCGATTTCGACTGGGTCTGTTCGCGTGCCGATGCGGCTGCAGCGCCGACGCCTTCTCCCCGGCCCGCGGGGAGAAGGCGAATGGAACACCCTCACTTCTTCGCCGGCCAATACTTCTGGAAATATTTCTGATCCGGCGGTGGCTGATCCTTCTGGATCGGCATGACGTAGCCTTGCGTATCCTTCATGTACAGCTCACCCCCGACCACCAGCCAAGGATTGTCCTCGGTGCAATTGTATTCCTCGAAGATCGGATTGTGCTCGCGGCGATAGAACCGCGAAACCTTCCAGGGCTGCGTGAAGGCGTGGTCGTAGGTGGTGATCTCGTTGCGCAGGATGTCGCGATCCTTCGGGTCGAGATAGAGCTTCTCCTTGACCACGGTCTGGTTGTCGGCGTGCAGCGGGATGCCGCTCGAATCGATCAGGCGCGGACCGCGCATGTCGCGGGTCTCGATCTCGAGCGTGTCATAGGTGCCGCTGTTGGTCGAGTCGCTCCACTTGCCGATGGAGTAGCCCAGGAAGCCCTCGTCATCGGTCTTCGGCCAATCGCGTCCGTCGGTATAGATGCGCCGGATCGGGCTCATGGATTCAGCCAGCATGTAGGTCATCTTGGGCTTGACCACGATCTCGATCGGCTCATAGAGCGTCATCAGGCGCGGCATGCCGACCGGCCCGCAGGTCGCCTTGATGTCGAAATCCTCGCCCTTGGCCTGCTTGGCCAGGTTGGCCTTCCAGATCGCTTGATACTCCGGGGTGAGCGGCGGCTTCTGGCCGCGACCGGGCGGATTGGCCGGATCCCAGGCGCCGACCGGGCTGCCGCGGATCCACAGCGCGTCCCAATCCGGATATCTCTTGGCGTCCTCTGCCTTGGCGAGGAGCGGCAGCAGCAGCGCCGCTGCCAGCACGGCAGCGCCGATCGAGCTTTTGGTCTGCATGGGGATCCTCCTTGCGCCGCGCGGTCACCACCGGTGCCATGCGGCATTCGTTGTTCTATGGGCCGAGCCTAGCCCGATTTGCCGGCGCGCGGGAGGGGGCATGTGGGGCTTGGGAATGTCGGGTTCACGCCTGCCCCGGCCCCAAATCCTACTTGCCGGCCGCGAAATTCCGCAGGTCGGGTGGTGGCTCGTCCTTGCGGGCCGGCATCAGATAGCCGTCGCCGCTGACGATGTAATTGTGCCCATCGATGAGCACGTGATGATTGTCCTCGGTGCAGTAGGTCTCGGTCCACAGCGGTTGCGCCCGCGACGTGTCGCGGTGGTAGCTGCGCGTCACTGTCCAGGGTCGCGTGAGCGCGTCATCGATGGTGGTGACCTCGTTGTGCAGGATGTCGGGATCATCCTTGTCGCCGTAAAGTCGCTCGAAGATTATGGCCTGATCGTCCTTGTGGAACGGGACACCGCTCGAGTCGTAGGTGTGCGGACCCTTGATGCCGCGGGTCTCGACGATCAGCTGATCGTAATGTCCGGTGCCCTTGGTATCCACCCAGTGACCGATCGAATAACCTTCGAAGCTGGGCTCGATCCTGGCAGGCCAATCACGCCCGTCGGTATAGATCCGCCGGTGGGTGCTGAAAAGCTCGAGCGCGATGTGGGTGGTCTCGGGCGTGACGATGATCTCCATCGGCAGCACGACGATCATGCTGCGCGGCAAGCCGGAAGGCACGCACAGGTAGGTCGGATCGATGCCCTGCCCGCCGGCCTTCTCGTCCCTGACGGCGCCCTCCAGCATCGCCTGGTATTCCGGTATCAGCGGCGCCTGCTCGCCGAGCCCGAGCGGCTTGGTCGGATCCCAGGCATTGCCGTTGCCGCGCCCGGTGCGCAGCCACTGCCCCTTCCAATCGGGATATTTCGACGGATCGAAGGCGGTCTGAGCAGGCCCATGTTGCGCGCCAGCCGCGCCGGCGCAGAGCACAGCCGCCAACGCCAAGACTCCGGTCAGGCTGCGCAACCGCATCGTCATCCTCCAATCCGCCAAGCCCCCCGAGGCTCGCAATGGTAGCCCCTGTGGACCAAAGCGCAATGCACGGTCGCGCGTCCCGCGTGCTTATCCCGGGCGCGGTGCAGCACGGAGCGCTCTTGCGCGAAGTGGTGCGCCGCAGACCCGGGATCGTTCCAGACGCTAGATTCTCGACCGGTCCCGGCTCGAGGCCCGGACAAGTCGTCGGTCGCCCCCTCACCCCGCGGCTGCCGCCAGCTCCTGGTCTTTCTGGGTCGCGCGCTTGGCGGCCGGACGCTCCGACACGCGGCCCGCATAGGCGACGAATTCCGGCCGCTCCGGAATGCCTTTGAACATCATGCCAAAGCGCAGCCCCGAGCCGATCACCACGTCGGCGGCGGTGAACTGCTCGCCCATGAGATAGGGTCCGCGCCGCACCGCCTCCGACAGCACGTCGAGCACCGTGTCGTAGTCCCCATAGCCGAGCGCGGCCCGCGGCGGGGTGTCCCTGCGCGGGAACATGTGGTCCATCATCGCGGGCTCGACGCAGCTCGGGCCGAAGAAAAGCCATTTGAGATAGGGCCCGCGCCGCGGATCGCCGACCGGCACGTTGAGCTTGGCCTGCGGAAACGCATCCGCCAGATAGGCGCAGATCGCCGCCGACTCGGTGATGACGGCGTCGCCGTGCCGCAGCGTCGGCACCTTCCCCATCGGGTTGACCTTGAGAAAGTCCGCCGCGCGGTTGTCGCCCTTCTTCAAGCTCATGAGGTGGAGCTCATAGGGCTCGCCCACCTCCTCGAGCATCCAATGCACGACCGAGGATCGGGACGGGGCGGCGTGGTAGAGCGTCAGATTAGGCATGGCGGAGTCTCACTCGGCTTGCGGTTGCGTTGTCACTGCCGGCTTGTCCCGGCAGTCTCGTTCAGGAGGGCATGATGCCGGCGCGATGAGCGTCATTCTGTTTGATCCGGGCGCCACCCGTAGGTGCGCATCATGACCATTCTGCGACACGGGGCCAGGAGCGGGGGCAGCGGAGTTGGCCCCGCAAGGCGGACTTGTTCACCGGTGAAGTTCGCTGGCCGCGACCAGGCTCCCGGTACTGCCCGACCCTTCCGGGGCAGGAAACCCGCTGGAATTGTCGAGGGACGGAGTTTGGTTGACGCAACCCTGCAAATCAGTGGATTCACGAAATTGAAACTCGCGAACTGCGCCCCGATCTCAAGCCTTGCCAGGGTCGTAGGGCGCAATCGCCTTATTGCGCCGCTTGGCGTCGCCGCTTGCGCCTGAACATAGCGGACGGGGCGCGGTCGATTGGTGCAATAAAGCGATTGCGCTCTACAAGTGCACGCAAATTTGCCAGCCCCGTGGGCGCCGCATGGCTTCGAGGCCACCATTCTGCTTCGTCGTTCAAGGCCGAAGCGACCAACCAATGAGCGAACTTGTATTTTTTTCTGTTATTAACAAGCTAACAAGCGCGGACCCGATGAGACCGGTGGGGGACAGAGCCTCAACCCTTCTTGACCTGCCAAAGGCCCAGCATGGCGCCGGTCGGATCGTTGATGACGCTGAAAATGCCGGCCCCCATGACCTCCGTCGCATCCTTCATCACGGTCGCGCCGAGCGACTTGGCCTTAGCGGTCGCGGCCTTGACGTCATCGACCAGCACATAGGCCATCCAGGCCGAAGGGGCGCCGGGGACCGGATTTTTCATCATGCCGCCGCCGGTGCCTTCGCCGACCTTGATCATCGTGTAGGTCATGTCGCCCATCGGCATGTCGTCGAGCTCCCAATCGAACAGCTTGCCGTAGAAGGTCTTGGCCTTGCCGACATCGTTCGACATCAGCTCGACATGCACGAACGGATTTCCCATGATCTCGCCTCCTGTGCTCTATCGAGGGCGCATGGACGCGCCCCCACAAGGACATGATGCCCCACCGAGCTTGAAGTTTAAATGACGCCGGCGGCGGTAGCCGCCCACCCGGCAAGAAAAGACCCCGCACCGCGGAGCCTTTCCGTCAGCCAAGACACCCGGGGCTTGTTGCTACCCCTTCTGGGGCAGGAACCGGTCGGTCACGAACTGCGCGAGGTCCTGCTCCTTGGGCAGCAGCTTGAGCTCCACGAAGCTCTTGCTCATGACCGCGAGCGTGTGCGGATCGATCACGCCGTCGGTCGAGAAGAACCGCGACGGCATCAACTGATCGTAGACCTTGGCGGCGACGCTCGCCCGCACGCCCAGCGCCTCCTGGGCGAAGGCCACGGTCTCGGGCTTGTGCTGCTTGGCGTAGTCGATGGTCTCGAACCAGCCTTTCACGAAGCTGCGCACCGCTTCGGGCCGCTCCTTGATGACCTGGTCTGAGGCGAAAATGATCTGATTCTGGAACGAGGTGATGAGATCGCCGAAATTGAGCAGGGTCTTCGCCTCCCCGCGCTCCTCCAGATCGAGGGCGGCGGCGATGTCGATCACGGCGGCATCGACCTCGCGGGTCCTGAGCGTGGCGACGCGGGCCGGCGTGTCGCCAACCGCGACGCGCTTGATCTCGTCCAACCCCCAACCTTTGGTGACTGCGATCTGCGACACCGCCCAATCGGTGAGCGAGCCGGTGTTGGTGACCGCCACGATGCGGCCGCGCAACTGGTCGAGCGAGGTGACCGAGTTGTCCGGCCGCACCACCAGGACCAGGATGGTGGGCGGTCCGGACAGGGCCGCCACCGCCTTGAGCGGCACGCCCTTGGCCGCGAAGGCGAGCGTCGTTCCGGAGGCCAGCGCCACGTCGATGCTGCCCGCCACCAGGGCCTGCACCATCTTGGCCTGGGTGATGAGCACGAAATCGAGATCGAGCCCGTTGCGCGCCGGCACCCCGAGCTTGGCGCCGAAATCCCCCATCATGAGGGCAAAATCGGCCGCCACCTTGGCGACGGTGAGCTTGGTGGCGGCGCGCGCGCCGGTCGGGCACAGGCCGCCGATGGCCAGGGTGGCGGCGGCGGCATGGCGCAACAGGTCCCGGCGCGTCGCCCTGCCCATCCCTCTTGTGCTCATGGCGGTTCTCCCAGGCGATTTTGGTTGTGCTTTTCGGGCCGCACCCTAGGCGCCGCCCCACCCGCCGTCTAAGATATAAACGGCATCGGCGTCATGCCGGTTCGGCATGGAGGACGGCATGGAGCTCCGCACCCTGCGCTACTTCGTCCACGTGGCGGATGCGCGCAGCTTCTCCAAGGCTTCGGTGTTTCTGCGGGTGGCGCAGCCCGCGCTCAGCCGGCAGATCCGCAAGCTCGAGGACGAGATCGGCATGCCGCTGTTCGTGCGCGCCGGTCATCATCTCGAGCTGACCGAGGCCGGCGGGTTGCTGCTCAACCGGGCCCATCTGCTGCTGCGGCAGGCCTCGAACACGCTCGAGGAGGTGCGCGCGTCGGCCACCAATCTGGCCGGCACGCTCACGATCGGGGTGAGCCCGGCCACCAGCGAGCTGGTGGCGCCGCTCCTGATGCGGGAATGCGCGCAACGTTATCCGCAGCTGCGGCTGGATTTCATCGAAGGCTTCAGCCGCTATGTGTTCGAGCAGCTGCTCAATCAGGGCCTCACGCTCTGCCTCATCCACAATCCGCCGCCCCACAAGGCGATCGAGGTGCATCCGCTGCTGATCGAGGCGATGTACCTGGTGGGGCCGCCGGCGCGCGCGGGCGGGCTTGCGCCGGTCACCGCCAGGACCGATCTGGACGGCCTTCCCTTCATCCTGCCGAACGAGGCCCATGCGCTGCGCCAGCTGATCGGCCGCGCGCTCGGCCGCACCCGGCTCAAGATCGCGGCGCAGACCGACGGCATGATCACCACGCGAGCGCTGGTGGCGGCCGGACAGGGCTACACGATCCTGCCCTACAGCGCCGTCCATCAACAGCTGATCAGCGGGCAACTCTCCGCCACCCGCCTGCGCGGCATCGACATCCCCTGGACGCTCGGGCTGGCATGCTGGAGCGACCAGCGCTCGGGACGCGCGGTGCTGGCGGTGCGCGACATCCTCACCGCTCATTTCGAGAGCCTAGGCCACGACGACAAATGGGGCGCGGTCCCGCCCAAGGCGGCGATTAGAAAGAAGGCGGGAACGCCGGCGCCGCGGCGGGGGCGCCTTCGGTCCCATGCCGCAACGGCATAGAACATATAGCCATTATGTCTTGGACGAACGGCGCGTCGGCGCTTAGGAAGAGGCAGCCGATCCCATCCCCGAAACCGAACCCGACGAGGATGCCCATGCCGCATGTGACCGTCTGCGATACCAACGAAATGCCGTTCGAGGAGGTGCGCCGGGGGCGCGTGCATATGATCCGCCGCAAGCGGCTCCCGCTCGAGAGCGGTATTCCCGGCGTGACCATGGAATATTCCCTCTCGGTGGTGCCTGATGGCTATTTCACGCCGCGGCACCGGCACAATTTCGATCAGATCCGCTACACGCTCGCAGGCGTCCAGAGCACCGGGCTCGGCGATCTGGCCGCCGGCGAATGCGGCTATTTCCCGGAGGGCTCCCATTATGGGCCGCAGAAACAGGAGGGCGAATGCGAGTGCCTGGTGCTGCAGTTCCAGGGCGCGAGCGGCGAGCACCTGCTCAGCAACGAGGAGATGAACGCGACCTATGACCGGCTCATCAAAGCCGGCGGCAAGTTCGAGAACGGCGTCTACAAGGGATTCAAGCCGGACGGCTCGCCCAAGAACCGGGACTCCTATGAGGCGATCTGGGAAGAGCACGAGGGCCGTGAGCTGGTTTTCCCAGCCCCGCGCTATCGCGAGCCGGTGATGATGCTGAGCAAGAATTTCCGCTTCTGGCCGGACCGCAGGCGTCCGGGTCTCGAGATCAAGCATCTCGGCACCTTCAGCGAGGCGCGCACCGGCATCGG
>DASZKX010000168.1:0-3163 GCA_035552735.1 Xanthobacteraceae bacterium | reverse complement strand
GATTCCGCCGATCGACCGCGACGAGGCGCGCTTCGCGCAGGCCACCAAGCAGATGATCGAGAACCGGGACTACATCGACATCCGGTTCCAGGACGAGGTGCGCTACAAAAAGCCGGTCGGCATCTACTGGCTGCAGGCCGGCGTGGTGACGACGGCGCGCGAGTTCGGCATGACGCGGGCGCTGACCACGATCTGGCTCTACCGAATTCCGTCTTTGGCCGGCGCCATCGGGGGGGTCTTGCTGACCTATTGGACGGCGCTCGCCTTCGTGTCCCGCCGCGGCGCCTTGATGGCCGGACTGATGATGGCGAGCTCGATCCTGCTGGGCGTCGAGGCGCGCTTCGCCACCACCGACGCCATGCTGCTGGCTGCCGTGGTGGCCGCCATGGGGGCGCTGGCGCGCGTCTATCTGCCCGAGCAGCGCGCGCAGCTCGGCGAGTCGGCCGGGACCCTGGCGGCCTGGAGCCTGCCGGCGATATTCTGGACCGCGCTCGCGGTCGGCGTCTTGTTGAAGGGCCCGCTCATCATCATGGTGGTCGGGCTGGCAGCCTTGTTGCTGGCGATCGTCGATCGCCGTGCGGATTGGCTCCTGGCGCTGAAACCGCTGATCGGCGTCGTTTGGTTCGCCGCGCTGGTGCTGCCTTGGTTCGTGGCCATCATCGGCCGGGCCGACGATGCCTTCCTGTCGGAGTCGGTCGGCCACGACCTCATTCCGAAACTGTACAGCAACCAGGAAGGTCACGGGGCGCCGCCGGGATCCTACTTCGTGCTCTTCTGGCTGACGTTTTTTCCGGGCTCGATGCTGGCCGGCTTGGCCGCCCCGGCGGTCTGGGCGGCGCGGCGCGAGCCCGGCGCCAAATTCCTGCTGGCCTGGCTGCTGCCGTCCTGGATCATTCTGGAATTGGTGGTGACCAAGCTGCCGCACTATGTGTTGCCGTTGTTTCCGGCGATCGCGATCCTGATCGCCGGCATCATGGAGGCCCGCATGCTGTCGCGCAGCCGGTGGCTGACGCCGGGACTCGCGTGGTGGTTCATCTTTCCGCTGCTGCTGGGCATCGCAGGTGTCATCTGCTTGATCACGATCGTTCATCAGTTCGGGCTGCTGGCCTGGGTTTTTGGCGGCGGCGCCATGGTGGCGGGCTTGATCGCCTGGCGGCTCTACGAGGCCGACGGCGCCGAGCAATCCCTGCTGCGCGGCGTCGCGGCCGCGGTCCTGCTCGCCTTTGCGGTGTTCGGGGTGGTCATTCCGGCGCTGGAGCCAATATTTCCGAGCCCAACGCTGGCGCGCATCCTGCGCGACAGCGGATGCCCGCGGCCGGTGGTGGCGGCGAGCGTCGGCTATCATGAGCCGAGCCTGGTGTTCCTGGCCGGCACGCCGACACGGCTGACCGATACGGCCGGCGCCGCCGAATTCCTGGCCGGCGGCGAATGCCGGTTCGCCTTCGTCGAGGCGCGCCAGGAGCGCGACTTTGCCGCGCAGGCGGAAGCGATCGGGCTGCGCTATTCGCCCGGGCCCCGCATCGACGCGGTCAATATCAGCAACGGTCAGGCCATCACGATGGCGGTGTTCCGTTCGGAAAGCCCGCTGTGAGCGTGGCGGGCGAGCTCAAGCCGCCGGCCATGAACCGGGCGTGGCCGCGCCGGTTTCTCGGCAATGCGCGGGACTGGTTCGCCTTGCTCTGCCGGGCGCCGCGCCCCGCCATGGCGCGCCCCGCTTGGCGGTCGCCCCTGCGTCTCGGGCTCGGCGCGCTGCTCGCGCTCGCGATCATCGCCGGCACCATGGTGCTGCTCGACCGACCGACCATCATGGCGGTCGGAGGGCTGCCGGAATGGGTCATCCATCTGTTCAATGAAGTGACCGACTACGGCACCTCGGATTGGTTCCTGGTTCCGATCGGGCTCGCGCTCGCGATCATCGCGGCGCTCGCCTCGCCGGCGCTGTCGCATGTCGGCCAGCTGGTCACGGTGGCGCTCACGGTGCGGCTCGGATTCGTCTTCGCCGCGATCGCGCTGCCGGGGCTGTTCGTCACCATCGCCAAACGGCTGATCGGACGGGCGCGGCCGTTCATCGGCGGCGATGCCGATCCGTTTCACTATATGCCGTTCATCTGGCGGCCGGACTATGCGAGCCTGCCGTCCGGCCATGCCACCAATGTCTTTGCGGCGCTGGTCGCGGTCGGCCTAGTGTGGCCGCGTTCGCGCGGCATCATGGCGGTCTATGCCCTCACCATCGCGGTGAGCCGGGTCATCGTGCTGGCGCATCATCCGAGCGACGTCATCGCCGGGGCGGTGGTGGGGAGTGCCGGCGCGCTCATGGTGCGCGATTGGTTCGCCGCACGCCGGCTCGGCTTTGTGATCGAGCCCGACGGCGGCGTGCGGGCGCTGCCGGGGCCTTCGTGGCGGCGCCTCAAGACGGTTGCGCGGCAGTTCGCGGCTGCCTAAGAAGCTCGCGCCATTTCATCCGGAACGGGACAGCACAATGAGCGAGACGCGCTCGCGGGACGGCGAGGGACCAGCCGTCTCGATCGTGGTCCCGGTAAAAAATGAGGCCGGCAATATCGAGCCGCTGGTGGCGGAGATCGCCGCTGCGCTGGGGCCGGACACACGCTTCGAGATCGTCTATGTGGACGACGGTTCCGGCGACGCGACGGTGGAAGAGTTGCAGGCCCTGATGGCGAGCCGGCCGTGGTTGCGCACGATCAGGCACGCGGTGTCCTGCGGACAATCGGCCGCGATCCGCACCGGCGTGCGCCATGCGGGCGCCCCGGTCGTGGTCACCCTCGACGGCGACGGGCAAAACGATCCGGCTTTCATTCCGGCGCTGGTGCGCGCGCTCGCGGCGGGGGCGCCACAGATCGGGCTCATCGCCGGCCAGCGCGTCGGCCGCCAGGCGACCAGCTTCAAGAAGCTGCAGTCGCGCATCGCCAATAGGGTGCGGGGCGGCATCCTGCGCGACGGCACCCGCGACAGCGGCTGCGGCCTCAAGGCATTTCGGCGTGATGTGTTTCTGGCGCTGCCCTATTTCGACGGGCTGCACCGGTTTCTTCCGGCGCTGGTGCGGCGCGAGGGCCATGGCATCGGCTATGTCGACGTGGTCGACCGGCTGCGCCGCCGGGGCGTATCGAATTACGGCATGTGGGACCGGCTGTGGATCGGCATCCTC
>DASZKX010000167.1:0-4227 GCA_035552735.1 Xanthobacteraceae bacterium | reverse complement strand
CAAGGACGTCACATCATGAAAAGCGTGCCGTGAATCGCATTGGGCTTGCGCTGGCGGCATTCTGGCTGGCGGCGGGCGCGGCTGCGGCCGGTGGCTCCGCTTTGGCGCAACCGGCTGCGCCCGAAGCCGGATGGCCGTCGCGACCGATCCGGCTGATCGTACCGTTTCCGCCGGGCAGCACCGCCGATGTGGTGGCGCGCGTTCTCGGCCAGAAACTCGGCCAGCGGGTCGGTCAACAATTCGTCGTCGAGAACCGGGTGGGGGCGAGCGGCAATATCGGGGCCGAGATGATCGCAAAGGCCGCCCCCGACGGCTACACGGTCGGCATCGTGACCGCGAGCACGCAGGCGGTCGCGGTCACGCTGAGCTCCAGCCTGCCCTACGATCCGATCCGGGATTTCACCCCCGTCGTGATGCTCGCGAGCTCGCCCTATGTGCTGGTCGTCTATCCGGGACTGCCTGCCAACAGCGTCGCCGAGCTGATCGCGCTCGCCAAGCGCGAGCCCGGCACGCTCAACTACGGCTCGGCCGGTCCCGCGAGCCTCGCTCACCTGGCCGGCGCGCTGTTCGCCACCATGACCGATACGGCGCTCACGCACGTCCCCTACAAGAGCACCGCCCAGTCCGTGATCGACATGGTGAGCGGCCGCCTCGACATGCAGTTCGCCACCATTCCACCCAGCATTCAAACGATCCGCGCCGGACAATTGCGCGCCTTGGCGGTCACCGGCAAGAAACGGGTCGAGGCCCTGCCCGATACGCCCACCATGGTGGAAGCGGGCGTGCCCGGCTATGACGCGACGCTCTGGTTCGCGCTGGTCGCGCCGGCAAAATTTCCCGCGAGCCTGGCGGGCCGCCTGAACCAGGAGATCGCCGAAATCCTGAAAGCCGCCGACATGAAGAGCCTGCTGGCGGAGCAAGGCCTGATCGCCGAGGCGGGCCCGCCCGAAGACCTGACCCGGCAGGTCCGCAACGATATCGCGAAGTGGCGGGAGGTCATTTCAAAAACCGGGGTCACCGCGGAATGAGCCGGCCCTCGCCGGCGCGCCCGGGATATCCGCACTGTCACGCCGGCCGTGCATGTGACCTCGCGGCCATTCGTGGAGGGCTTGTCGGGGCAGCCGAAATCGCTCAAAATATTGCGCAAGCGCCCGCGCTGCTGTCCCGGCTATCGCCCAGTAGGCCATTGGTGTAGAAGGTCGTAAAAGGTCGCTCGCACGACTTGAGAGCCCGCCGCTCGCAATCGCGGACCTGACAGGGAGGACGTTCCGGATGAGATTCTTGACCCGACATACCTGCTTGAGCGCGTGCTTGGCATTGGCGGTCGCCGGCGCATTGTCGGCCCCGGTCTGGGCCGGCGGTTCCTCCTTCGGGGACGACGATGACGATAGCGCCGACGAGGGCCCCGCCTATTTCGGTTTCGTCCGCGACACCAGCGGCAACTCGATTCCCGATGCCAAGGTGACGGTGGGCATCAAGAACCGCGGCGGCGTCGTCACCCGCAGCGACGCGCTCGGCACCTACCGGGTCCCGGGTTTCGGCAAGGACGTGGATACCAAGGACGTCGACGTCAACTGCGAGAAGGAAGGCTACAAGCAGGTCAAGACCAACCGGCGCTCGGCACCGGCCGACGCACCGATCGTAGAGACCGAGTGCACGCTGCAGCGCGGTTAGCTCACTTTCGGGGAAACCCGTGCGGCGGACCTGATCCGGGGGCAGCATCCGGTTTTCCGCTCGAAAAGGCGACCAGGTCGAAGGCGCGCCAAGCAAGATAGAAAACGCGCCAAGATCAATGAAGAAAGCGGAGCCGCTCACATGCGGGTGCGGACCTTTCAGCTTATTGCGGCCGCCGGCACCGCCCTGCTTTTATCCTGGGCGGCTGTGGGCGGCGCGCGCGCGCAATCGCCTGCACCGGCATTGAGCGGGCAGATCATCCGGACCGATCAGGCCGGTCCGATGGAAGGCGTGCTGGTCAGCGCCCAGAACAGCCAATCCCCGATCACCATCACGGTGGTGAGCGATCAGAACGGCCGTTTCAGCTTCCCGGCCGCCAAGCTCGCGCCGGGGCACTATTCATTGCGCGTCAGGGCAACTGGCTACGAGCTCGAAGGACCGCAAGCCGCCGACGTTGCGCAGGACAAGACCGCGAACGTCGATCTGAAGCTGCGCAAGACCAAGGATCTCGCGGCGCAACTCACCAACACCGAATGGTTCATGAGCTTTCCGGGCACCACCGAGCAGAAGCGGGCGCTCATCGAATGCATGAGCTGCCACACGCTCGAGCGGATCGCGCGCTCCAAATTCAGCGCCGACGAATTCATGCCGGTGCTCAAGCGCATGACCACCTATGCCAACAACACCATCCAGGCGCGGGTGCAGCGGCGCGTCGCCGAGGTCGAGTTCCCGGAGGATCGAGCCCGCAAGGTGGCCGAGTATCTGTCGACCATCAATTTGAGCAAGAGCGAGAGCTGGTCCTATCCGCTGCAGACGCTGCCGCGCCCCACCGGCGCCGCCACCCGCGTGGTCGTCACCGAATACGCCCTGCCGCGGCAGACCATCGCACCCCATGACGTGCGCACCGACGCCAACGGATTCGTCTGGTATTCGGATTTCGTCGAGAACGATCTGGGCCGGCTCGATCCGAAGACCGGCGCGCTCAAGGAATTCCCCTACCCTGAGCTCAAGCCCGGCTTTCCGACCGGCGCGCTCGCGCTCGAGCCGGATGCCGACGGCAATTTGTGGCTGGCCATGATGTTCCAGGCCGGGCTTGCCCGGTTCGACGTGAAGACCGAGACGTTCCGGCTGTTCCCGGTCCAGAGCGAGCTCAACATCGACACGACGCAGCAGTCCCTGCTGACGCCGCGCCACCTGAACGTGGACGGCAAGGTATGGACCAACGATGTGAGAAAGCAGGCGGTCCTGCGCCTCGATCTGGCGACCGGCAAATACGAGGTCTTCGACCCGTTCCGGTTCACCCCCAAGGGTCGCCAGCATTCGCCCTACGGAATGGTCTCGGATGCGGCCAACAATCTCTATTTCATGGATTTCGGCGACGAGAACGTCGGCCGCGTCGACGCCAAGACCGGCCAGGCCACCATCTATCCGACGCCGACGCCCCGTTCGCGTCCGCGCCGCACCATGATGGACGCGCAGGGCCGCGTGTGGTTCGCCGAGTTCGGAGCCGACAAGGTCGGCATGTTCGATCCCAAGCAGGAGAAGTTCGCCGAGTGGAACGTGCCGACGCCGCACACCTATCCGTACGACGTCTTCCTCGACCGGAACGGCGAATTGTGGAGCGGCTCCATGTCGAGCGACCGGATTCTCCGCATGGATCCCCAAACCGGAAAGGCGATCGAGTATCTGCTGCCGCGCTCCACCAACATACGGCGCGTCTTTGTCGACGACAGCACCAATCCGGTCACCTTCTGGGCCGGTAACAATCACGGCGCCGAAATCATCAAGCTCCAGCCGCTCGACTGACTTTGTCATCGCCGGGCATAGCCCGCGCAGAGCATCAGGGTGTTTACGCCCGTCCTCGCGGGCTATGCCGTAAACGCCCTGATGTCCCGGCGATTTCGATGAGGAGGGCACACTGCACTCCTCATCGAGATGGCCGGAACAAGTCCGCCCATGACAACTTAGGCAATCAACACAAAAAGTCACCATGCGAATTCTCGTCATCGATCAAGCGCCGCGCACCGCGAAGTCGCAACCTCCCTACGACGTGGCGGCGATCGAGACGCTGCTCAACGGCTACGCGTCGCCGGGCACCAAGGTGGAGATCGGCTTTCCGGACGACTTCGCGGGCTCCAACGTGTTCCTGACCATCGGGGCGCAGAGCGCGCTCAACGGGCTGCACCACATGATGGAGACGCCGGCCATCGTGCGGAAGATCTTCTGGGCGGCGCAAAACGGCTACGACGCGGTGATCTCCAGCAACACCTTCGAGCCGGGCGTTGACGGCGGGCGGCTCGCGGTCGACATCCCGGTCATCGGGCTCATGCGCACGGCCGTCCATGCGGCCGCCACGCTGGCGGACCGGATCGGCATCACGGTGCCGCTGGCCCCGCATGTGCCCTACACTTGGCGATTGCTGCGCACCCACGGTCTCGATCGCTTCGTGAGCGATATCCGGCCGATTGGCGTCTACGGGGCCGACATCGCGCAGCGCCGGCAGGAGATCTTCGGCATCACCGCCAAGACCATCCGCGCATTGGTGGAGGAAAC
>DASZKX010000166.1:0-2049 GCA_035552735.1 Xanthobacteraceae bacterium | reverse complement strand
GCCTTCGATTTGTGGCTGGACTGCGCCGCGCTCGATGCCCAGACCGCGGCCGCGTTCCTGGTGCCGGCGCCCGAGGCTTTGCTCGAAGCCTATCCGGTCTCCACCGCGGTCAACCGCACCGCCAACGACGGGCCCGAGCTGATCGAGCCGGTGTCCGCCACGGCCACGGATACGTCCGCGCCGCCAGCTCCCGCGCCAAAACGCACGCGCCAGCCCAAGCCCGACAAGCGCCAGCCGTCATTGTTCGAGGAACTGTAGGGTGGGTTAGGCGCCATCGAAGCGTCGATGCCCGTCGCAGCGGCTATGGCGCCGTAACCCACCGACTGAGTTCCAATCGCAACATGAGTTGGTGGGTTTCGCGAAGCCGCTCAACCCACCCTACAAGACCTTGCCGGGGTTGAGGATGCCGTTGGGATCGAGCGTGCGCTTGAGGCCGCGCATCAGGCTGAGCGCGACCGGATCCTTCACGCCCGGCAAGAGCGCGCGCTTCATCACCCCGATGCCGTGCTCGGCCGAGATCGAGCCGCCGTGTCGGGCCACGATGGCGAACACCGCAGCATTGACCTCGTCCCAATGTGCCAGGAATTCCGCCCGGTCGGCGCCCAGTGGCTGGGTGACGTTGAAATGCACGTTGCCGTCGCCGAGATGGCCGAACGGGCAGGGGCGGCAGCCCGGGATCATGGCTTCGACCGCGGCGCTCGCCTCGACGATGAAGTCGGGCACCGCCGTCACCGGCACAGAGACGTCGTGCTTGATCGAGCCGCCCTCATATTTCTGGGTATCCGCGATATGGTGGCGCAACAGCCAGAACGCCTTGGCCTGCTCGAGGCTCGCCGCGATGGTGGCGTCGGCGACGAGGTTCTGCTCGGCGCCGGCGGTGAGGATTTCCTCGATGGCGGCGCGCAGGCCGTCGCGCGCCTGCGATGAAAGCTCGAGCAGCACATACCAGGGATGCGAACCGTTCAGCGGGTCGCGGCAGTCGGGCGCGTGGCGCACCGCGAATTCGAGCGCGATGCGCGGGACGAGCTCGAAACCGGTGACCGACCCGCCCGCCCGCTCGCTGGCGAGGTTGAACAAGGCGAGCGCGGCGTGCGGCGAAGCCATGCCGATGAAGGCGGTCTCGACCGAGCGCGGGCGCGGAAACAGCTTGAGCACAGCCGCCGTGATGATGCCGAGCGTGCCTTCGGCGCCGATGAACAGGTGGCGCAGGTCGTAGCCGGTATTGTCCTTCTTGAGCTTGCGCAGATTCCGCATGATGCGACCGTCGGCCAGCACCACCTCGAGCCCGAGCACGAGCTCGCGCGCCACCCCATAGGCGAGCGCGCCGGTGCCGCCCGCATTGGTCGACAGGTTGCCCCCGATGGTGCAGCTGCCTTCGGCGCCGAGCGACAGCGGAAACAGTCGTCCGGCGGCGGCGGCGGCCTCCTGTGCGCGCGCCAGGACCACGCCCGCCTCGCAGGTCATGGTGTTCGAGGCGGCGTCGAGCTCGCGGACGCGGTCGAGCCGCTTGAGCGACAGCACGATCTCGCCGTTGAGCGGCGTCTGGCCGCCGACCAGGCCGGTATTGCCGCCCTGCGGCACGATCGGGGTCCTGGTCTCGTTCGCCAGCCGCAGGATGGCGGCGACCTCGTCGGGCGAGCCCGGCCGCAGCACCAGCGGTGAAGAGCCGTGATAGATCCCGCGCTCCTCGGAAATATAGGGCGCGATATCGGCCGGCTGCGTGATCGCGTTGCGCGCGCCGACGATCGCGGCGAAGCGCGCGAGCAATCCGGCATCGAGGTGTGGCTTCTGCGGCAGCAGGGTGGAGGCGGCTGGGAGTTCGGTCACGCAAGCGTCCGTGATTGGTTGGGCCGCATTCCTATCATTCTCGCGCCTTTCGGGCACGGGATTTAAAGGCGCGCTTCAGCTTCGCGGCGCCTGCCCGCGCCGCAACCGGTCGTTGATGGCTTCGCCGAGACCCTGATGCGGCACCGGCATGACCGCGATCATGCGCACGTCCGGCGCATCGAGCGCGCGCAGGTGCGAAAACAGGTTGGCCGCCGCCTCGAT
>DASZKX010000165.1:0-2254 GCA_035552735.1 Xanthobacteraceae bacterium | reverse complement strand
CGGTGCTGGCCTATTACGGCAAGATCGACGGCGGGCAGGGGCTCGGCACCTCGATCGCCCAGATGGTGGCCGAGGAGATCGACGTTCCGTTCGAGCGGGTGGGCATCGTCATGGGCGACAGCGGCCGCACCCTCGACATGGGCGGGGCCAGCGCCGCCATCGGGGTCTCTCACGGCGGCATGGTGCTGCGCCGCACCGCGGCACTGGCGCGCCATCTCCTGATCGAGCGCGCCGCCGACGAGCTCGGCCTGCCGGCCGATCAGCTCACGGTGACGGACGGCGTGGTGCATCCGGTCGCCGACCCCACGCGGGGCATTTCCTACGCCGACCTCATCGGCGGACGCTACTTCGAAAGCAAGGTGGGCTGGAACGGCAAGACCTCGAACGCGCTCGCCGTCGACGTGAAGGTGCCGTTGAAGACGCCGGACCGGTTCAAGGTCATCGGAAAATCGTTCCGCCGCCGCGATCTGCCCGGCAAGGTGTTCGGTACCCTCGATCTCGTCAACGACTTCCGGCTGCCCGGCATGCTGCATGCCCGCATGATCCGCCCGCGGGTGGCGGGCGCGGTGCCGGTCAAGGTCGACGAAAGCTCGATCGCGCGGATTGCTGGCGCGCGGGTGGTCTGGATCAAGGATCTGCTCGCGGTCGTGGCTGCGAAGGAATGGAACGCCGTCAAGGCGGCAGCCGCCCTCGAGGTGACGTGGTCGGACTCGCAGCCGAACTTCCCCGGCAATGATGGACTGCATGCGCACATCCGCAACGCCCCGGTGGTCGAGCGCGTCATCCAGCGCGAGAACGGCTCGGTCGAGGAGGGCTTCCGGCAGGCGGCACGCATCATCGAAGGCGAGTACGAGTATCCGACCCAGTCCCACGCCAGCATGGGGCCGGCCTGCGCGATCGCGGACGTGCGTGACGGCGAGGCGACGGTGTGGACCAGCACACAGAAGCCCTACGACTCCGCCCGCTGCGTGGCCGAGCTCCTCGATCTGCCGCGCGAAAAGGTGCGGGCGATCTGGATGTTCGGCACCGGCTCCTATGGTCGCAACGACCAGGGCGATGCGACCGCGGATGCCGCCGTGCTCTCGCGGCATCTGCGGGCGCCGGTGCGGGTGCAATACATGCGGCACGAAGGCCTCGCCTGGGATCCCAAAGGCACCGCTTCGGTAAGCCGCAACCGCGCCGGCATCGATGCCGACGGCAAGGTGATCGCCTACGAGAACATCGGCAAGGCGTTCTCGCGCCTCGACACCTCCACGCGCGAGGGCCGCGCCGCCGACGTGCTGGCCGGGCATCTGCTCGGCCTGCCGCTCAAGCCGGAGCAAGGCTTCGAGATTCCGATCGCCTCCTACACGTTCGATCATGGTCGGCTGGGTTGGGAGACGGTCGCGCCCCTCATGGATCGCGCCTCGCCGCTGCGCACCAGCCACCACCGCGATCCCTATGGGCCGCCGATCCTGTTCGGCAGCGAATCCTTCATGGACGAGGTGGCGGCGGCCACCAATACCGACCCGGTCGAATTCCGGCTGCGATACCTCAAGAATCCACGCGACCGCGACGCGGTCCGCACCGCCGCCGAGCATTATGGTTGGGACAAGCGCACCTCGCCGCGCAAGGGCCGCGGCAACGAGGTGGCGGTCGGACGCGGCATCGCGTTCCGGCGCCACTTCGACACCTTCATCGCGTTGATCGCCGAAGTGCGGGTGCATCGTATAAGCGGCAAGATCGAGGTGGCACGCTATGTCTGCGCCCACGACGTCGGCCTCATCGTCAATCCTGAAACCCTGCGCCATGTCATCGACCGGCAGTTGGTCTACGGCACCAGCCGGACGATGTTCGAGGAGGTGCGCTTCGATCAGTACATGGTGACGAGCGTGGACTGGCTGACCTATCCGGTGCTGCACATGGATGGGTTGCCGGAGAAGATCGACATCGTGCTGATCGACCGGCCGGAAGCGGCTCCCTCGGGCGCCGCCGAGATGGCGCTCGGCCTGGTCCCGGCCGCCATCGGCAACGCGGTCTTCGACGCGACCGGCGTGCGGCTGCGCCGCATGCCGTTCACACCCGAACGCGTCAAAGCGGCGCTGGAGCGGGCGTAGCTTCACCTCGCCCCGCTTGCGCTAGGGGATGCACACATCTTGGTGCGGCAGAGTGACTCAGGGCGCGCATTTGAGCTTCCCGTCGCCCTGAGTCGTGTGATTCTAGATGTGACACTTTGGACAACCCGGAGTGTCGCCATGAGATTGTCAGAGCTGCA
>DASZKX010000164.1:0-2789 GCA_035552735.1 Xanthobacteraceae bacterium | reverse complement strand
GCTGGGGGCCTCGAACTCGGGTTCCTCCCCTTCGTCGAGGTCGCGACTGTGGGCGGTGTAGAGGGCTTCCGGAAGGCGCTGGACGGCGACGGCGAGGGCCGCGGCCAGATCGGTGCCGGGCCGGGGCTTGCAGGTGTAGTCCTGCCCGGGGCCGTGGAACCCATGCCGTGGCGCGTGCTCGCCAAGCAGCATCTCGGGATGCTCGATCCAGTAGCGGTTGATCGCCATCGGCGCGGCGTCGGCCGGCCAGCCGGCGGGCACCATGGTTGAATCCCAGGCCGCACCTCCGGAGGCGGCACCGTCGTCCCGCTTCTGGAAGAACAGCACATCCACCACGACCTCGGTGCCGGCCGTGGCGCGGAAGCTGCCTTCGGGGACGCGGATCGCGCCGAGCAGATCGGCCGAGGCGGCGATGTAGGCGCGCGCGCTTGGGTCTACCTTGTCCATCGTGCCGGTGCTGGTCACGAAGGCGGCGAGCCCGCCCGGCCGCAGGCTGTCGATCGCCTTGGCGATGAAGAAGTCATGCAGCCGCAGGCCGAGCGCTCGGTAGGCCGGATCGGCCCGCACGACGCGGTCGGAGTAGGGCGGATTGCCGACGGCCAGGTCGTAGCGGCCACTGAGCCGCGCCCGGGTGAAGTCCTCGTGCCGGATCGACGCGGCCGGGTAGAGCAGCCGGGACATCCCCGCGCTGATCGCGTCGAACTCGATGCCGGTGACGGCCGATCCGTTCTGCACCGCTTCGGGCATCAGGGCGATGAACAGGCCGGTGCCGACGCCGGGCTCGAGGATCCGCCCGCCAGTGAAGCCGAGCCGCTCCAGCCCGGCCCAGACCGCCCGCACGATCGATTCCGGCGTGTAGTGAGCGTACTGCGTCGTGCGCGCGAGGCCCGCATACTCCGCTTCGGTGACCAGGCCTTGCAGCTCGGCACCGAGTGTTTCCCAGCCGGCCTTGAAGCCATCCTCGCCCGGACGGCGGAAGCATGTCGTCGCCAGCTCGGACGCACCGAAGCCGATGAAACGGATGAGGGCGGCCTGTTCCTCCGCCGTTGCCTCCCTCCCCTCCCCGGCGATCTGCTTCATCAGCCGGATCGCCGCGATGTTGTTCTCGGCGCGGCCACGCCAGCTTTTGGCCAGAGGGCGATCGCCGGCGAGACGGAAGTTGCTGGTGCTGCCCCTCCGCTCCACGCGGCGTGGTGCCAGGGGCTGCGTGAGGGCTTCCGGAAGAAGCGGGGTCGTGGGCGGCTCCGCCTCCTCTGTGGCGGGCCGGATGGATGTCGGGCCGGCGTCAAGCGTGAGGCCGGACGCAAGGGACGTGGTGTCGAAGAGGCAGAGCGAGAGCTGCGTCGCCGTCATGGAGAGGCTCCGTGCGAAGGGCGCGCGACCGCGCGCGGCCTCGGTGGCGAGGTCGCGGGCCCGTGGCGCGGATTGCTGGGAAGGAGCGGCGGCGCCGCTCAGTATTCGGACGGCAGCATCAGCGTGGTGCCGTCGAGCCAGACGACGATTCCGTCGAGCGGGAAGTCCGTGCAGGCGATGGTGTTGGTCAGCAGGTGCTTGCCGTTGCCGTTATCGCAACGGAGCGTCGCGGAGCGGTCGGGTCAACCGAAAGCGTCCAGACCTGGAATGTCTCGCCCGCAAGGCGCTTCGAGCCTTGCCGGCCCGCGATGAGGTCGATCAGCCAGTACGCCTTGGCCTGGGTGGCGAGATGGCTGACACCGGGTGTATAGATGAGGCGCCGCGTCCAATGGCGTGTGCGCTCGAGGGAGCCGGTGAACTGGTCCAGCTCCCGTGTCAGGTTCTCCTTGCCGATGATGATTTCGGCTGGTTGCACGGCTGTTGTTCCTTTCGATCCGGTCTTCTTTTCGAAGACCCGATCTCGCAGCCGCTGCACGGCGACCGGGGCAGGGGCGCGCGCCTTTTTCGGCGCGCGGGAGCGTAGCGACGCACCCTTGCGGCGGACGCCGCGCAAGCGGCATCCCCTTTCCTCCTTCCCTTCGGTGGCGCTTGGAGGGGAGTCCAGGGTCGGCACGATCAGGCTTGGCTCTGGTTTCGGCGCATGCCTTGTCACGATCGAGGTTGATCGGAGCCGTCTTCGCCTCCACCCGGTGGTGTTCCGTCTGTCGCCGCGGCGAGCTCCTCCTTGACCTTCAAGCGCCATGCGCTGAACCAATCGACCAGATCGACTCCCGACACTCCGAGGTCCGTCTCGTCCGCGCCGTCGAACTGCTTGGCCCATGCGTCAAGCGCCTCGGTCAGCAGCGCGCGCATGGCGGGCGATGCGGCGAACAGGCGCGCGTGGGTGCCGGCCTCCGTGAGGCCGTGATCGCTGCCATCGTGGATGATCGCGATCTCGACGGGCGGACTTGCCGGCGTGCGGATCATGCCAAAGCCGTCTTGGATCTCGTCGGTGACGATCTTGATGGGCAGGTGATGGAGGTTCATTGCGAGGCTTCTTTCGATGGGTGGATCGGCGCGATGGAGTCCCTGTGGGAAATGAACCCTGGGGTCGCCATCACCAGCCAGGCGAGTGCAGCGAGCAGCAGGGCGCAGCCTGCTATCCGCAGTCCTTTCGTGACGCGCATGTTTGTCGTTCCTTCTGCTGAGTCTCTGGTTGGAGATTGGCAGTGCTGCATGGGGTGCAGGCTTGTTTTGGGCTGGAAAATTGCTCCCCGACTGGCTCGCATAGGGATGCAGCCCAATGGCCTAAACGCCGCATTCCCATGCGGGCGCGATAGCCGGTGTCGCGCCTGGATTAGTAGTTTGGCGACAGGCCGAGGTCGTCTCGGTCGTAG
>DASZKX010000163.1:0-4368 GCA_035552735.1 Xanthobacteraceae bacterium | reverse complement strand
TGCGCGAGAGCGTCGGATCGGCGGTCTGGCGGCGGAAGATTTCGCTCACGAGCGCGCGCGCCGAAGCGGAATCCACCGACCAGTTGGTGACCAGGATGGCGCGCGTGCCCGCATAGAAGAATGCCCGGCCGAGGCCGGAGGCGGCTTCGGCGCCCTCACCCGCGCCGGCCGCGGTGTTGCAGGCCGACAGCACGACCCAATCGGCATCGAGCTTCAGGGTGAGGATTTCGCCCATGGTCAACAACCCGTCGCCCGCGGTGCCCGAGACCTCGGGCGCGGAGAGCGCGAGCGCCGGCTGGGTCAAACCATCCAATTCGCCCGGGACCAAGCCGTGGGTCGCGAAGGCGACCACCTTGAAGCTCGACAGATCGAGCGATTTGACCCGCTGCACGTTGGCATCCTTGCCGAGGTTCAGCGACTTGGCGGGGTCGGCGCCGAGCGCGGCGGCGATCGCCTTGAGCTCCTCGGCGGTGTCGGGCAGCGGCGGCAGCATGGCGAGCTCGGCCGAATTCACGCCTTCCAGCCGCGGGCTCGACCGGCGCTCGAGCGGCAGGCCCCGCGTTGTGGCGGTCGGGGCGACGGTGGTGCCGGCGTTGGCGAGCACGATCGGGGCGCGCGCCTGCGCCTGCTCCTTGCTGAACAGCGGATCGCCGAACCCGATCAGCTTGTCGCGAGTCGCCTTGCCGGGCGGCAGCGCGCGCAAGGTCCGCAACGCCGCCGCCGACGGCACCATGGCGACGGCATGGGTGCGCGCCAGCCACGGCACGCTCCGGTAGCCGGAAAACATCGGTCCCTCGTTCTTGATCTCGACCGGCGCGGTCGGCAGCAGTGAAAGCGGCAGCAGGCCGAGCGCACCGTTGGTGACCACGATCAGGCTCTTCTCTTGGCGCCAACCGTCCTCGACCGGCTTGAGCAGCGCCGCATAAAGCTCGTAGGCGAGCGGAAGATCGAAGGGTGGAATCTCGGCGAGCGTCGTCGCCTCCGGCTCCAGCGCCGCGCGCAGCCTGCGGACCTTCGCCTCGAGCTCGAGCGCCGTCAGCTTGACCGCAGCGAACGCGACCGTGCCGTCCTTGGGCACCGCCCACACGAAGCTCGCGTCCTGGCCGAAGTAGAACGAGAGCAGCGCCTCGCCGGGCCGCAGCGTCGCCTTGATCTGCTCGACCGAAGGCGGCTTGGGATCGACCAGATCGGCGTAGGAGGGAAACCGCCGGTTGACGTCCTGCCGGGCCTTTTCGCGCTCGCTCCGCAGCTTCGCGAGCGCGGCATTGAGAGCGCCGATGCCCTGCTCGTCGCGCTCGCCTGAGGGCAGCGCAAGCGCGTTGTTGAGCGTGCCGAGCTCGGCGTTGATCTGCTTGCCGAGATCCTGCTCGGTACGCACCAGCTCGGCGAGGAGAGGATCCGCGGCGGTCAGCCGCGCGCTCGACGCCTCCAGGGCCTGCTGCACCGAATGGCCGCGCACCGCGTCGGCGAGCCCGAAGGTCTCAGCCGCCACCTCGCTCGACTTGGCCGGATCGCGCGCCAGGAGGCCGATATAGGATTCGACGATCCGCTGCAGCCGCTGGCTGCGCGCCGCCACCAGGGTGGTATCTTCATCGTCGGCGTTCTCACGCGCGGCCGCCATCATGACCGGGATTGCCGCCTTGAACTCGCGAATGGCGTCGGCCTCGCGCCCCGCACGGGCATAGCCCATGGCCAGCGTGCCGCGCGCCGCGGCGGCATCGCCACCGCGTGCGATCTGGCGCTTGACCAGCTCCTGCGCCGCCGCGATGCCGGCGTCGAGCTGACCGGCCGCATAGAGCGCCATGATGCGCGAGCCGTTGAGCTCGAACACGGCGCGCCGCTGCGGTTCCCATTGCGCGACCGCCCGGTCGAGCTCGGCATAGACGAGCGCGGCGTCCGCGTCCTTCCGCTGCAGCATGAGAATATTGCCCAGCTGCGCCAGAATGCCGACGGTCGTCGGCGCCTCGTCGGCGATGCCGAGCGTGCGCTCGACCTCGAGGGCGGAACGGGCGAGCTTCTCAGCCTCCTTATGGCGGCCCTGCTCGACCAGGATACCGGCGAGCCCGATGATGAATCGCGGGCTGTCCGGACTATACTTGCCCTGATGATCGAGCACGCCGAGAAGGGCGCGGCGCGCATCGGCCTCCGCTTCGCTGAGGCGTCCCTGCTTGGCCTCGGTGCTCGCGAGCGCCAGACGGCTGCCATCCGCCGCCAGATAGATCTGCTCCGGGGGCGGGGGGAAATCGTACCTGGACAGATCCTTCAGCGACGCGCGGCGGAACGACTCGGAGCGCCGGTAGGCGGCTTCGGCCTCCGGGTATTGGCCGCGCGCTTCGAGAACCAGCGCGCGCGCGAGGTCGGCATCCGCCTCGAAACTATTGCCGTAGATCTGGTAACCCGCCTGCCACTTCGGATTTGGGCTGCCGCGCGCCTCCTGAACGAGCGTACCGACCCGTCGGGCATAAGCCTCCGCCTGATTGACGTCGCCCATGGCGACCAGCGCCTGCGCGAGATTGCGCGCCGCATTGATGATCGATCCGCGGTTGGTCTGACCGCCGTCGCGTATCATCGCTTCGAGTACCGCGACCCCTTGCTTGGGATCGCCGAGCGCCTTGTACTGGAGGGCGAGGAACTGGTGAATGCGCCAGGTCTGCTGGAATTTGCTGGCGCCCTTGCTGGCCTCGAGTGCCTTCTGGGCGTCGGCGAGCGCCTCGCGGTTGCGGCCCAAGAGCGCGCGCGCAGTGCCGCGGTCGTAGTAGAATTGCGTGAGCTCGGCGGCGGACTTGTTGCTCGGCGGCGCCATATCGGCATCGGCCTTGCGGCGGGCGATCGTGGCCGCGTCGGGCTTTTCGCCGTCCAGGATGGCCGTTATGTCGGCGATGGTGCGCGGCGGCGGCACGAACGCGGCCGCAACCGGGGCGGCATCCCGGGACGGCGCGGCCGCTGGCTCCTTCGGGGCCTCCGGCGCCGCCTTGCCGACGGCGAGCCGCTGCTCCTCGCGGGTGACGCAGGCGCGCACGATCGCCATGCCGACGGCGGCGCGGCAGGCCGCCAGGTTGCTGTAGCGGTCGCCGCTGCCTTTCTTGCCCTGCATGCAAACCTGCATTTGCGGCTTGGCGGCCTCGCGGCAATTTTCCACGATCTGGTCGTGGGTAAGAGCAGCCGCGGTGGCCGGATGCGCCAGAGCGAGCACGGCAAACGCGGCCCCGCACAGGACCGCAAGCCGGCGGAACGATTTGAGGCTATCGGACATGCCATCTCCTGCCACGGTCCGTGGCCGGGCCGCACCCAGGGCGCCGCACGGAAAAGCGGATAGTCCCTAGCCGGATCTCTCGAATATCGCCCCGTGGGCACCAATATTAGGGCTTTTCCGGCGCCGCGGGTAGCCATGCGCGGACGCAGCCGGCGCGAGCAAAGAGTCGGAGAAATCGGGCGATTGCGCGATCAGCGCCTGCGCCTTCTCCCCGTATCCGGGTGGGTCTCGCGATAGCGCGCGAGCAGGCGCTCGAAGGTCGCGTGCAGCGCGGTCTCGATCTCCGGCTTGCGCTCGAGCCGCGCCAGCAACATGGCGGCCGCCTCGATGGTCGAGAGCCCGTCGCCACGCGGCTCGCGCCGCAGCCGCCCGTAGCGGGACGGACTCTTGGGACCGAGCACCACGCGCTTGCATTTGAGCATCCAGGCATTGCGCCACCACAGCGCCTTGGCTTGGCTCCAGGTGCCGTCGAGCAGGATGATGCCTTCGATCTCGCGCAAGGCCTGCTCTTGGTGATCGACCGCGTTGCCGTTCTTATTTACCACCACGATCTCGCGATCCGGCAGGACGGCCGCGGCCTTGACCGAGCCGAGATAGAGGATCGCCCAGCGCTGCGGATCGGTCGAGCGGCCCAGGATCTTGCTGAGGCTCGGCCAGGACAGGCCGATCTTGAGGAGCGCATCCTTGAAATGCAGCGCCGTCAACCGGGCGGTGCCGAGCTCGCGATCCTGCTCCTGCGGGTGCTGCAGGATGAGCAGCGACACCTTGTTGTCGATCCGCTCGATCTCCCCGCATACGCACAGGGCTGGCGGCTTGCCGCAATGCGGGCAGTCGAGGATCGGATCGGCCGGAGGCGCTGGCGCGGCCCCGGCGGCGGATTGTTCGGTCATCCGGGCCCTATACGCCCTGAGCCCCAGGGCCACAATCGCAAAGCCCGGCTCAATCTGAACTTGTCATGACGGGAATTTTACATTTTTATGACCCGAGCGTCGTGTGCCGGACGTCAGCAATATTCCCTGCCGGGCACGGTCGCGTTGACATGCCGCCCGCCCTCTCCTTTCTTGTCAGCCGTTTCGGCGCCGCGAACCCGATCGCGGGGCGCCCGGCTTGGCTGC
>DASZKX010000162.1:0-3286 GCA_035552735.1 Xanthobacteraceae bacterium | reverse complement strand
CCAGGTGTTGACGAACACGTTCATCGGCTTCGGCTTCTTCGAGCGCTGGGTGTCGCGTTCGGCGATATGGATGCCCTTGACGCCGAGCTTGTGGGCGAGCTGGCCCCAGCCCTCCCGGCTCTTCGGCTCGTTGTATTCCGTCTTGGTGTCGCGGGCGATGTCGAGCAGCGCCTGCTTGACGAACCACGACACCATGCCCGGATTGGCGCCACAGGTGGACACCGCCGTGGTGCCGCCCGGGCTCTTGTGCTTGGCCGCCAGCAAGGTTTCGCGCAGCGCGTAGTTCGAGCGCTTCTCGGGGCCGATATTCTTGTCGAAATAGAAGCCGAGCCACGGCTCCACGACGGTGTCGATATAGAGCGAGCCGATTTCGCGGCACAGCGTCATGATGTCGACCGATGAGGTGTCCACCGACAAATTGACGCAAAAGCCCTGGCCGCCGCCGGCGGTCAACAGCGGCACCAGCACCTCGCGGTAATTGTCGCGGGTGATGGCCTGCTTGATAAAGCGCACGCCGTGCTGTTTGGCGAGGCCGCCGTCCTCATGCGGATCGATGATGACGAGGCGCGACTTGTCATAGTCGAAATGCCGCTCGATCAGCGGTAGGGTGCCTTTGCCGATCGAGCCGAAGCCGATCATGACAATGGGTCCGGAAATTTTCGCGTGGGTGGGCGAGGACGGGCTCATCAAGGGTCTCCAGGAAATATCAGGCGGCGGGGCCTAACGAGTGGGACGGGAATCAGGCGGTACGTCGCTTGGCGGTGACTTCGATCTCGACCTTCATCTCGGGCTTGTAGAGGCCGGCAACGACCAGCAGCGTCGCGGCCGGCCGGACCTCGCCGAGCACCTCGCCGCAAACCGCGAAGTGGGCGTCCGCGTCCTGGGCATCGGTGAGGTAGTAGGTTGCGCGGACGATATCGGCCATCGCGAAGCCTGCTTCCTTCAGCGCGGCCTCGATGGTCTTGAAGCAGTTGCGTGACTGACTGGTGACATCGGCCGGCATCGTCATGGTGGTGTAATCGTAGCCGGTGGTGCCGGCCACGAAGGCGAAATCGCCATCGACGACGGCGCGGCTGTAGCCGGCGGTCTTCTCGAACGGTGAACCAGTGGAAACAAGACGGCGTGGCATGGACGGCCTCGATTTGGGCAGATCGGGGAGGGTTAATAGCTCTTCGCTATCGCACGACAGGCGAGATGTCACGCCGGGAGCGGGCGCGCAGCCGTTCCCGGCGCCTCGCCAGCACGTCCCTGGCGATCATGACAATGATCATGAACACCAGGATCGCCGTGATGGTGCTGCGGCGGCGCAAAGCAGCGAGCTCGCCTGTTGCCTGTTTGACCGGCATGATGCTGGCCATCAGGCCGCGTGGGTCGCTGATCGCAGCGTTTTCGCGCGAGGAGCTCGAATCTTCGGCGCCGCAGGCTGACCGGTGGCGACGATCATGCCCCAGCCATCGTCCAGCGCGCCTTCGCGCAGCTCGCGGCCGAGTAGGCGGTCGCGCTCGAACGGGCCGGGCAGCGACAGCTCGCTAGTTTTGGCCGCCGAGAAGCCGAAGCGGGCGTAATAGGGCGCATCGCCAAGCAGGATCACCGCGCCATGGCCGCGTTGCCGCGCGACCTCGAGCGCGCGCTCCATCAGCGCTGCGCCGACGCCGAGCTTGCGGCTGGCTTCGTCGACCGCGAGCGGCCCCAGCACCAGCGCCGGGATGCCCCCGGCGCTGACGTGCCACAACCGCACGGATCCGACCAGCCGGCCCTCGCGAACCGCCGACAGGGCAAGGCCGTCGGCGGGTGCGCGTCCGTCGCGCAGGTGCTGGCAGGTGCGCATCTGGCGATTTGCGCCAAAGCAGGCATCCAGCAGCGCTTCACGTGCAACGACGTCCGAGGCTCGTTCCGCACGGATCGCGAACGGAGCGGTCTTCGGAGTGAGGGCAATGTGGGGCTTCCGCAAAGCAGTCATGGCACGTCAGTCCCCGCTTGCCGCGGCGATGAGGCCGCGGGTCAAGCGTTGTCAGCAAATTCACATATGATGGGATGGGAGCCGGCGGACCGGCTCCCGGTTATTCGGACCTCTCAAGAGGCCGGATCAGATGTGGTAGGTCCTCAGCGGCGGAATGCCGTTGAAAGCCACCGACGAGTAGGTCGACGTATAGGCGCCGGTGCCTTCGATCAGCAGCTTGTCGCCGATCTCGAGCGTCACCGGGAGCGGATACGGCATCTTCTCATACAGCACGTCGGCGCTATCGCAGGTCGGACCCGCGAGCACGCACGGCGCCATGTCTGCCCCGTCATGCGGGGTGCGGATCGCATAGCGGATCGACTCGTCCATCGTCTCGGCGAGACCGCCGAACTTGCCGATGTCCAGATACACCCAGCGTACCTCGTCCTCGTCGCTCTTCCTGGAGATCAGGACGACTTCGGTCTCGATGATGCCGGCATTTCCGACCATGCCGCGGCCCGGCTCGATGATGGTCTCCGGGATCTGGTTGCCGAAATGCTTGCGCAGCGCACGGAAGATCGACCGGCCGTACTGCACGACCGGAGGAACGTCCTTGAGGTACTTGGTCGGGAATCCACCGCCCATGTTGACCATGGACAGGTTGATCCCCCGCTCGGCGCAGTCACGGAACACGGTCGAGGCCATCGCCAGCGCACGGTCCCACGCCTTCACCTTGCGCTGCTGCGAGCCGACATGGAACGAGATGCCGCACGGCTCCAGCCCGAGGCGCTTGGCGAGGTCGAGCACCTCGACCGCCATCTCCGGGTCGCAGCCGAACTTCCGCGACAGCGGCCATTCGGCGCCGGCGCAGTCATAGAGGATGCGGCAGAACACCTTGGCGCCGGGGGCGGCGCGGGCGATCTTCTCGACCTCGGCGGAGCAATCGACCGCGAACAGGCGAATGCCGAGCGCGAAGGCGCGCGCGATATCACGCTCCTTCTTGATCGTGTTGCCAAAGGAGATGCGGTCCGGCGTCGCACCGGCAGCCAGCGCCATTTCGATCTCGGCGACGGTCGCGGTGTCGAAGCACGAGCCCATCGAGGCGAGCAGCGACAGCACCTCCGGCGCCGGGTTGGCCTTTACCGCGTAGAACACGCGGCTGTCCGGCAGCGCCTTGGAGAAGGTCTGGTAGTTGTCGCGCACGATTTCGAGGTCGACCACGAGGCACGGCTCGGTGTCCTGGCCCTCGCTGCGGCGGTTACGCAGGAATTCCTGAATACGTTCGGTCATAGCACTCTCCCAAACGGCCCAGCGACGGGTTCCGTTCAAAATGGTTCTCGGACGTGA
>DASZKX010000161.1:0-2801 GCA_035552735.1 Xanthobacteraceae bacterium | reverse complement strand
CTTGTCCTCGTCGCAGAGCGGCACCGATCGCATCCACTCGGTCGCGGGCGCATTGGCGACGAACGGCCAGTCGACCGCGAACAGGATGCGATCGACTCCCATCTCCTGCACGCAGCACATCAGTGCCGGATCCGAGAAGTTGCCGCTGGTGGTGATGTGGAAATTGCCGCAGAACACGTCGCGGAAGCTGATTGACTTCTGCCCGGGCCGCGACAGCGCGGCGTCGATGCGCCAGACCTGGAACGGCAGCATCTCGCCCAGATGCCCGATGATGATCTTGAGGCCCGGATAGGCGTCGAAGATGCCGCTCAGCACCATGCGGATCGCTTGCGTGGCGGTCTCGACCGTAAAGCCCCAGGCGGCGCGGATCACCAGCGGAAAGTCCTTCACATAGTCCTTGTAGTAGGCGTCCATCACCGCCTGGTGCGGGATCGAGGGATGCAGATAGATCGGCACGTCGAGACGGTGCGCGCGCTCGAAGATCGGCCAGAACCGCTTGTCGTCGAGGAACATGTCGTTGGCGAGCCCGTGGATCATGGCGCCCTTGAAGCCGAGCTTGACGGTGCGCTCGAGCTCGTCGGCGGCGCCGGCCGGGTCGCAGGTCGGCAGCGCCGCGAAGGCCGCGAAGCGATCCGGCCTGGCGGCGACGACGGCGGCCAGCCGATCGTTCACCCGCTGGGTCAACGGGATGGCGCCCTCGCCGGTCAACCGCTGCGCCGAGGGCGCCCCGTGGGAGAGCACCTGGATGTCGATGCCGGCCTCGTCCATCTCCTTGAGGCGCCGCTCGCCGAACTCGAACATGCGGTCCACGACCGCCGGGTTGGGCTCGATCCTGCCGAAATGCTTGACCAACTCCTGGTCGTAATAGTGCTCCTCGATCGCGATGACCGGACATTTAGGCTTCTGCAGCATGATGCGATGATCCCCCGGATTTTATGCCATTGTTTCCTACCAACGCCCGCCGGACCTGTCACGGGCGCGCTTTTGATGAGCCATAAATCCGCTCGATCCCATTGCCGGGGCCTGAAACCCACAATCCTACCGCCAGCCGATCGCGACATAACCAAAGCATCAAGACGAGCCACGCGATCGGCGCAATCCTGCATTGTCGAGGCAGGCTTGGTGCGTCATAACAGCCGTAGGTAAGTTTCCCCTGGGGACGAAAGAGGCGCAAGCCATGGCGCGTCCGGTCGAGAAACAGTTCGAGAAGCCGTTTCTGGCGCGTGCGAACTCGGTGTTGTTGCTGAGTCTCGTCTGCGGCGGGCTTGCGATCTGCGCGTTCGGGGCGGTCGTGATCGATCTCAGCCGCTGGTTCACGGAATAACCGATTCAAGCTATTCCGGCTCGATTCCGGCCGCCTTGATGATCGCGCCATAGCGTTCGATGCCGTCGGCGATCAGCGCCTTGAAGTCGTCCGGCGTGCCGCCGATGACCGCCATGCCATTCTGGTTGAGCTTTGGGAGAATGTCGGGCGCATTGAGCGCCTTGATGGTCTCGAGGTTGAGCCGCGCCGTGATCGCCGCCGGCAGCCCGGCCGGTCCGGCCATGCCGAACCATGACGAGGGCTTGCGGAACGCCGGCAGCACCTCCGACATCGAGGGGATTTGCGGACGCAACGAAAAACGTCTGGGTTCCAGCACCGCGAGAATCTTCACGTTCGACTGATCGGCGACGCCGAGCACGTTGGAGATCGACAGGAAGGCCATCGGGATATTCCCGGCGATCACGTCCTGCAGCGCCGGCGCGACGCCCCGATAGGGCACGTGATTGATCTTCACGCCCGCCGTCTGGTTGAACAGCTCGCCCATCAGGTGGAACACCGAGCCGACACCCGAAGAGCCGTAGGACAGCTCGCCGGGATGCGCCTTGGCATACGCGATGAGCTCGGGCACCGAGTTGACCGGCAGCGCGCCGTTGACCACCAGGCAGGTCACCGGCTCGACCGCGGCCACGATCGGGGTGAAATCCTTGATCGGGTCGTAGCTGAGATTTTTCATCAGATGCACGGCGGTGACATGGGTGCTGGCCGTGGTCATCAGCAGCATGTAGCCGTCGGGCGGCGCGCGCGCCACCATATTGGAGCCGATCATGCCGTTGGCCCCCGTGCGGTTCTCGACCACCACGGTCTGCCCGAGCGCCTCGCCGAGCTTGATGCCTACCAGCCGCGCCACCAGATCGAGCGCCGGCCCGGGCGGAAACGGCACCACCATGGTGATCGGCCGTGCCGGCCAAGTTTCGGCCATAGCGGGCGTGACGGCCGCGACGGCGGTCAAGAGATAAAGCACGAGCCAGTGCGGCCGAAGCATCGGCAGGATTCTCCGGTAGCCCGGATGGAGCCACTAGGGCGTTCACGCCCGCCTTCGACCGCTATAGCGCAATCCGGGACCGCCGTCCCGCATTACGCGGAGTTTACCTCGGGCGGCGCTTCGCGCCGACCCGTTGGCTCCATGCGGGCTACAGCCTGCGGGCTACAGCCTGCGGGCTACAGCTTATCGATCTTCGGCATCACCTCGGCGCGGAACAGCTCGAGCGAGCGCAGCGCCTCCTCGAGCGTCATGGCGCCGAAGAACAGATAGGACAGCAAATAGTTGATCCCGAGCTCGCTCGCCTGCCGCTCGATCGCGGCCCACACGGTCGCCGGACTGCCGGCGATCGCCATCCCTTCCTGCTCCCATTCCTCGAATGTCGTCCCGCGATGGATGTTCAAGCGCGGATCGGGCACGCTCAGGGACTGCGTCTTGCGCAGATAGTTGAGGCTCGCGGAGTGGTGCTCGATGGCGGGCTTGGCGATGCGCCGCGCC
>DASZKX010000160.1:0-20979 GCA_035552735.1 Xanthobacteraceae bacterium | reverse complement strand
CCGACGCGGCCAGAGAGCCCAGCAATACCACGACCCCCGCCGCGGTTCCGATTTTGCTGCCGATCTTGGCCATTGCCTTTTGCCGTCACTATTGCTCGCTTGCCCGAAAGTGAGGTCGAGAGGCGGCCTATTCCAGTCGGGAGGCGTGTGAATTCTTCATTTCACGCGGTGTTGATACAGGTAAGATCGGAGCGAGGCCATCGCCCTCCACGAACTTCGGGATCACAAGATCGCGCGCGATTTAAATCTGCCCGGGAGGGCTCAACAAGGGGAGTGACCAATGTCTTCAGCAACAGGCCAAATCGACAGTAACAGATTGATCTTTCCGGGGCTTGCCGGCCTCTACGAGAGTGTCGCGCCCTATAGCTACTCGATCATCCGCTTCATCGCCGGCGCCATCCTGGTCTATCACGGCTATGGCAAGCTGTTCGGCGGCATCATCCAAGGCGTGGCCGATCACGTGGCGGCGCCGCTCGGGCTGCCGATGCCGCTGGCCTGGGCCTATTTCCTTGGCTGTCTCGAATTCTTCGGCGGCATCGCGCTGGCCATCGGCTTCCTGACCCGCCCGATTGCGCTGATGCTGACGGTCGAGTTTCTGATCATCACGTTCTGGCACTATCCGAACGGCTTCAGCTTTTCGAGCCCGAAAGGCGGCTTCGAATATCCCCTGGTGCTCCTGATCCTCTACGCCGCGATCTTCTTCCGCGGCGGCGGCCGGCTTTCGGTCGACAAGATGATTGGCAAGGAATTCTAGGCCGGAATTTAGCCTCTAAGAATAAAGCGGGCGCGTTGCGATGAAGCAGCGCGCTCGTTCCACGCTGAATATGGGGCTGATGGCGATTACGCCATCGCGGTTTTCAGATTGGCGTCGATCTTGTCGAGGAAGCCCGTCGTGGTGAGCCACTTCTGGTCCGGGCCGATCAACAGCGCCAGATCCTTGGTCATATGGCCTTCCTCGACCGTGCCGACCGTGACCTTTTCCAGGGTCGAGGCGAATTTCGCCAGTTCGGCATTGTTGTCGAGCTTGGCGCGATGGGTGAGGCCGCGCGTCCAAGCAAAGATCGACGCGATCGAATTGGTCGAGGTCTCGCGGCTCTTCTGATGCTCGCGGTAGTGCCGTGTCACCGTGCCGTGGGCGGCTTCGGCTTCCACGATCTTGCCGTCCGGCGTGGTCAATACCGAAGTCATCAGGCCGAGCGAGCCGTAGCCTTGCGCCACGGTGTCGGACTGCACGTCGCCGTCATAGTTCTTGCAGGCCCAGACATAGCCGCCCGACCATTTCAGCGACGACGCCACCATGTCGTCGATCAGGCGGTGCTCGTAGGTGATCTTCTTCTCGGCAAACTTGTCCTTGAACTCTTTGTCGAAGATGTCCTGGAAGATGTCCTTGAAGCGGCCGTCATAGACTTTGACGATGGTGTTCTTGGTCGAGAGATAGAGCGGATAGCCGCGGTTCAGCGCAAAGTTCATCGAGGCGCGGGCGAAGTCCATGATCGACTGGTCGAGATTGTACATCGCCATGGCGACGCCCGAGTCCGGGAACTGAAACACTTCGCGCTTGATATCCTTGCCGTCGTCGCCGACGAAGGTGAGAAAAAGCTTGCCCTTGCCGGGCACCTTGAAGTCGGTGGCGCGGTACTGATCGCCATAGGCGTGGCGGCCGATAATGATCGGCTGCGTCCAGCCCGGCACCAGCCGCGGCACGTTCTTGCAGATGATGGGCTCGCGGAAAATGACGCCGCCGAGAATGTTGCGGATGGTGCCGTTCGGCGAGCGATACATCTCCTGCAGATTGAATTCCTTCACGCGCGCTTCATCGGGCGTGATGGTGGCGCATTTTACCGCGACGCCGACCTTTTTGGTGGCTTCGGCTGCGTCGATGGTGATCTGGTCGCGCGTCTCGTCGCGCTTTTGGATGCCGAGATCGAAATACATCAAGTTGATGTCGAGATAGGGGAAGATCAGCTTGTCCTTGATGTACTGCCAGATGATCCGGGTCATCTCGTCCCCGTCCATCTCGACGATGGGGTTGGCAACCTTGATTTTCGCCATAAAGCTTGGATCCCGTTGAGCTTCGATCCCGTTGCAGCACGGTCGGTTGCAGAACGCCGCGTCAGAGCGCAGCGAGCGCGGCGTTCAGCGTGGCGCTCGGCCGCATCGCGGCCGACGTCTTGGCGGAATCGGGCAGGTAGTAACCGCCCGTGTCGACCGGCTTGCCCTGCGCGGCGATCAGCTCGGCATTAATCTTTGCTTCGTTCTTGCTGAGCGTGTCGGCCAGCGGCCTGAAGCGGGCCTGCAACTCCTTGTCCTTGGTCTGCGCGGCCAGCGCCTGGGCCCAGTACAAGGCGAGGTAGAAATGGCTGCCGCGATTGTCGAGTTCGCCGACCTTGCGCACAGGCGAGCGGTTGAACTCGAGGATCTTGCCGATGGCCGTGTCGAGCGTCTCGGCGAGAACCTGCGCCTTGGCGTTCTTGTAGGTCTGCGCCAGATGTTCGAGCGACGCGCCGAGGGCGAGGAACTCGCCGAGCGAATCCCAGCGCAGATAGCCCTCTTGCTGGAACTGCTCCACGTGCTTGGGCGCCGAGCCGCCGGCACCGGTCTCGAACAGACCGCCGCCCGCCAACAGCGGAACGATCGACAGCATCTTGGCCGAGGTGCCGAGCTCCATGATCGGGAACAGGTCGGTCAGGTAGTCGCGCAGCACGTTGCCGGTGACGGAGATCGTGTCCTGTCCCTTGCGGATGCGCTCGAGCGAAAACTTGATCGCTTCGACCGGCGGTAGAATGCGGATGTCGAGGCCTGAAGTGTCATGATCCTTCAGGTACTTCTCGACCTTGGCGATGACCTGGGCGTCGTGCCCGCGCTTGGCGTCGAGCCAGAACACCGCCGGGGTGTTGGTCAGGCGCGCGCGGCGCACGCCGAGCTTGACCCAGTCCTGGATCGGCGCGTCCCTGAGCTCGCACATGCGGAAGATGTCGCCGGCCTCGACCGCACGCTCCAACAGAGCCTTGCCGTCATCGGCGACGACGCGGACCGTTCCGGCCGCGGGCACTTCGAAGGTCTTGTCGTGCGAGCCGTATTCTTCGGCCTTCTGCGCCATCAACCCCACGTTCGGGACCGAGCCCATGGTCTTGGGATCGAATGCGCCGTGGGCCTTACAGTCCTCGATGGCCGCCTGATACAGCGTCGCGTAGGCGCGATCCGGGATCGCGGCGATGACGTCATGCAGCTTGCCGTCAGCGCCCCACATGCGGCCGGACTCGCGGATCATCGCCGGTATCGAAGCGTCGACGATCACGTCGCTGGGGACGTGCAGGTTGGTGATGCCTTTGTCGGAATTGACCATGGCAAGGCCCGGTCGTTTCGCGTACTCGGCCTTGATGTCAGCCTTGATCGCTTCTTTTTCAGCTGCCGGCAGCGTCTCGATTTTCGTCAGTAGATCGCCGAAGCCGTTGTTGAGATTGACCCCGAGACGCTTCAGCGTGGCGGCGTGCTTCTCGATCACATCGGCGAAGTAGACGGAAACGGCGTGGCCGAAAATGATGGGATCGGCGATCTTCATCATTGTCGCCTTGACGTGCAGCGAGAACAGCACGCCTTCCTTCTTGGCGGCTTTGATCTGCTCGGCAAAGAAGGCGCGCAGCGCCTTGCGGCTCATCACCGCCGCGTCGATGATCTCGCCGGCCTCGATCGGCGTCTTCGCCTTCAGGACCGTGACGGCGCCGTCGGCGCCGACCAGCTCTATACGTGCGTTGGTCGCCGACGCGACGGTGGTCGAGATTTCCGAGCCGAAGTAATCGCCGCCCGACATGTACGCCACATGCGATTTGGAGTCGGCACTCCAGGCGCCCATCTTGTGCGGATTGTTGCGGGCGTATTGCTTCACGGCGCCAGCGGCGCGGCGGTCGGAATTGCCTTCGCGCAATACCGGATTGACGACGCTGCCGAACACCTTGCCATAGCGAGACTTGATCTCCTTCTCGGCTTCCGTCGCAGGATTGTCCGGATAGTCCGGAACGATGTAGCCCTTGCCTTGCAGCTCCTTGATCGCGGCCCTGAGCTGCGGGATCGAGGCGGAGATGTTGGGCAGCTTCATGATGTTGGCTTCGGGCCTCGTCGCGAGCTCGCCGAGCTCGGCGAGTTCGTCGTTGATCCGTTGCGCAGGGGTCAGCTTCTCGGGGAAAATGGCGCGGATGCGGCCGGCCAGCGAGATGTCCTTCAGCCTCACGGACACGCCCGCCGCGCTCACGAAGGCTTCGACGATCGGCAGCAGGGAATAGGTCGTGAGCGCGGGCGCCTCATCGACCTTTGTCCACATGATTTCGAGATTTGGCATGCTAGCACCTCTGGTCGCCATGCTGTTTGGGCCGACCGGAAACTGACCATTGATGGGCCCGGGAAATGGCTTCTCCCGCGGGCCCCAAATGAATTGTTCTCGGCGCGGAGACCGCCAACCGGGACTCCGGCTGACGGGATTTCGGCTCGCGCGCCCTATAGCACCCGACGGCGTGGTGAGAAAGCCGACATTGCAAGTTTCCAAAGCCCGCCAGGATTCGCCCCGGAAAATGGGCTTTGAGCCCTTGGTGGATCGGCTTTAGGCCTTTCCAGTACCTCGTCTTTTGTGGTTATGGAGGCCGGGCCTGCCGCCAGCGCGGCTGGCCACCACAGGACCCTACGATGCCGGGCGCCGGAACCGACAAGACCAAGGCCTGGATCGTGCAGGCCGGCCCGATCGTGGTGCTGGTCGAGCCGCAGCTGGGCGAGAACATCGGGGCGGCGGCGCGCGTCATGGCCAATTTCGGGCTGGCGCGGCTGCGCCTGGTCAAGCCGCGCGACGGCTGGCCGAACCTGCAGGCGCGGCGCTCCGCCTCTGGGGCCGACCGGGTGCTCGACGAGGCGGTGCTCTACGACGATGTCGCGGCGGCGATCGCGGATTGCAGCTTCGTGCTCGCCAGCACGGCGCGCGCCCACGATCAGGCCAAGCCGGTGGTCTCTCCGGAGGCGGCCGCGCGCGAGATCGCGGATCACATGGCGGACCAAGGGACGGCCAGTGGCGAGGTCGATAGTCGGGTCAACGTCGCAATCCTGTTCGGACGCGAGCGCTACGGCCTCGAGAACGCCGAGGTGGCGCTCGCCGACCGCATTGTGACTTTCCCGGTCAATCCGGCCTTCGCGTCGCTCAATCTCGCGCAGGCGGTCGCGCTCCTCGCCTATGAATGGTTCAAGCTCGCCTCCGCCGGAGCGCTGCCGTTCGTCATGCCGCGCAAGTCGGAGCCCGCCGTCAAGGAGCAGCTGTTCGCCTTCTTCGCAGGCCTCGAGCGCGAATTGGACAGGGTCGAGTTCTTTCGCCCACCCGAGAAGCGCGCCACCATGATGATCAATCTGCGCAATATTTTTGCCCGCATGCAGCCCACGCGCCAGGACATTCAGACCCTGCACGGGGTCATCCTGGCCATCGCGGAGGGCCGCAAGGGGCCGGCGCGCGGCGGCGTGCTCAGCGGCGAGGAGGCCGAGATGCTGCGCGCCTTGCTGGCCGAGCACGGCGAGGGCCTGGTCCCCAACCAGCACGGGCCGGTGCGCGGCCTCGCCCGGCTTCTGCGCCGCAATCCGACCGAGGCCGAGCGCGCGCTGTGGAGCGCGCTCACCAACGACCGGCGCTTTGCCGGCCGGGGATTCAAGCGCCAGGTTCCGATCGGGCCGCATATCAACGATTTCGTCTCCTTTGCGCTGCGCATCGTCGTCGAGATGGTGCCGGACGAGGAAAGCGCGGCGGCGGCCGCGGCGCGCGCGCAGCGCACGGCCTGGCTGGAGGAGCGTGGCTATCGGATCCTTGCGCTCGAGGTGGGCCTGATCGAGCGGGACGTGAGCGGGGCGCTCGATTGGCTCGCCGCCGCGGTGGATGCGGCCGGCTTGCCTTCCAAAGCGTAAACCGGCGGCACGTAGTTCCAGGGCATCGCCTAACCGCCGGCGAAGAAATGAATTGTAGGGTGGCTGCGACAATTCCAACAAAGGTCCGGGAGAAGACGATGTTGCGAATGGCCTGTGCGGTCGGATTTCTGTGCCTGATCCCGTTTGCCGGCGGCGGCGCGCAAACGATCACGATCCAGCGTCCCCAGGGTCCGTCCGATCCGAGCGCCGGTTCGATTCGCGTCCAGATCGGCGTGAACTTCTTCGTTCCCGGGCCGGCCAATGAAAGCGAGCAATCAGTGGCGTTGCGCGACCGCGCCAGCCGCACGATCTACCAAATGGCGGCGCGTGAATGCGAGATTCTGCGCGAGAAACTGGCCGACGATTGCAGGCTGGAGTCCGTGAACGTCAACCTCAACCGTCAGCAGCAGCAGTTCGGCGGCCAGCAAGTTGAAGGCTTCCAGGCCGGCGGCACGCTCGGCTACCGGATCACGCAGAAGGCCGCCGTCAGCCCTTGAGGGTCTTGAGCGCGGCGGCCGAACCGGCGCGCAGGAAGCCGAGATCGCTTCCGACCGCCAGGAAGCGGACGCCGCGCTTGGCGAGCGCCACCGCCCGGTCGGCGGTGTGGCAATAAGCGCCCATGATCTTGCCGGCCTTGCGCGCCGCCTCCGCGATCCGCTCGAGCTCGCGATCGACGTCGGGCGACAACGGATCGATCGTCGCCCCCTGCGACAGCGCGATCGACAGGTCGGACGGTCCGAGAAACAAGCCGTCGATGCCGGGCGTCGCCGCGATGGCGGCGACATTGTCGAGCGCCGCGCGGGTCTCGATCATGGCGAGCGTGAAGGTGAGCGTGTTGCCCTCTTTGAGATAGACCTTCTGGTCCGCGAGCCCGCCCAGCATGGTGGCGCGATGCGGTCCCCAGCTGCGTTCGCCGACCGGCGGATATTTGGTCGAGGCCACGAAGGCGCGGGCGTCAGCGGCGGTATTGATCATCGGCGAGATGATGCCCTCGGCGCCGAAATCGAGCGCGCGGCTGGCGGTCGCGAAATCGCCGAGCGGAACCCGCACCACCGGGGCGCCGCCGCCGTGCCGGATGGCGGCGATTGCGCTCACGATCTGCGTGATGTCCCACAGGCCGTGCTGCATATCGATGGTGACGGCACTAAAGCCCTCGCGCGCGATCACCTCGGCGACCAGCGGCGAGGCGAGCCCGCACCAACCCGAATAGACGGTCTCGCCGGCGCGCAACTGGTCGGCGAGCGAGAAGGATTCTGATGCTGTCATGTTCGCTCGCGCCCCCTTGTACGGTTCACCCGCTCGCCTTGATCTCGCTGATCGCCCGCGCCATGAATTCGTCCATGGTGCGGCGAATCTTGTGGTCGGATAGCCCCACGCCCTTGGCGTCGAGATCCTTGCGGATCTTGCCGAACATGTCGTGACCGCCGGTCGACTCGATACCCGCGACCACGACCTCCTTGGCGTAGGCCTCGGCCGCCGGGCCGGTAAGGCCGAGCTTCTCCGCCGCCCACAGGCCGAGCAGCTTGTCGCGGCGCGCGGTGGCCTTGAACTTGAGCTCCTCGTCGTGGGCAAATTGCTTCTCGAAGGCTTCCTCACGTTTGTCGAAAGTGGTCATGCCAATCCTCGTGATTTTTGCCCCGTGGTTTTCCGGCGGGTCGACGGCGCGACGGGTCTCACATATTCCCGAACGCATTCCGGCACTATGGTTTCAACGGTGCTAACCGCTTTTCCGCGGTATTTTTACGCAGCCCGCACGTTTTCGCGGCACCATCTCCTGCCGTGCCGGTCCCGGCGGGTACGTGTGCGGGACGCTTATGCCGCCTTGCATAACGGGGTGTGACGGTCAAGGCAACATCGCGGCAAGGTGATTCGTGCGCGGCGCCGCGTAAGCCGGCTTGACCCTTTCGATTGTGCTCTGCACCGTGATCGGCTAGCTTGCCGATGTGGGCGCATCAGTCGATTGCTGTATTGCCACGCGTCCCCGCCGCGGACGATCTAACCCACACGGAGCCACGGCATCCAGATGGACTTCCACAAACCACGGTACACCCCGATGAGCCGCCGTCGCCGCATCTATGAAGGCAAGGCCAAGGTCCTTTACGAAGGGCCGGAGCCGGGAACGCTGATTCAGCACTTCAAGGACGACGCGACTGCCTTCAACTCGAAAAAGCACGAAGTCATCGAAGGCAAGGGCGTCCTGAACAATCGGATCTCCGAATACGTCTTCCAGCACCTCAATGACATCGGGGTTCCGACCCATTTCCTGCGCCGTCTCAACATGCGCGAGCAGTTGATTCGCGAGGTGGAGATCATTCCGCTCGAAGTGGTCGTGCGCAACGTGGCGGCGGGCTCGCTGTCGCAGCGCCTCGGCATCGAGGAGGGCACGCAGCTGCCCCGCTCGATCATCGAGTTCTACTACAAGAACGATGCGCTCAACGATCCGATGGTGTCGGAGGAGCACATCACCGCCTTCGGCTGGGCCACTCCGCAGGAGATCGACGACATCATGGCGCTCGCCATCCGCGTCAACGATTTCCTCTCCGGCCTGTTCCTCGGCGTCGGCATCCGCCTGGTCGACTTCAAGATGGAGACCGGCCGGCTGTGGGAGAACGACATGATGCGGATCGTGGTGGCGGACGAGATCTCGCCCGACTCGTGCCGGCTGTGGGACATCAAGTCGAACGAGAAGCTCGACAAGGACCGTTTTCGGCGCGATCTCGGCGGGCTCCTGGAGGCCTATACGGAGGTCGCCAAGCGGCTCGGCATCATGAGCGAGAACGAGCGTCCGCAGGGCAGCGGGCCGGTGCTGGTGAAGAGCTGATACGGTCGTCCGCGGGCACATGCCCGCGCGGAGCGGCGTCGGCCGTTGCGGCCTGTCCTTCAGCACCTCTTCGCGCCGGCCACCGCCCATCGTGGGCGCCGTTCGTCGCGCAAGGCTGGGGCATGGCGCAAAAGCGCAGGCGCCAAACGTTCCCGCGCCTTGATTCATCGCTCGAATGTGCCGATATTCGGGCTCTGTCCCCGGGCTTGATTCACGCGTAAACTGCCCTAGTCGAACGATTGGCATAGCGACACCATGAAAGCCCGCGTCACCGTCACCCTCAAGACCGGCATCCTCGATCCGCAGGGCAAGGCGATCGAGGGCGCGTTGCGCTCGCTCGGCGTCCAGGGCGTGGCCAGCGTTCGCCAGGGCAAGGTGTTCGACATCGAACTCGCGGGCGGCGACCGCAAAGAGGCCGAAGCGCTGCTCAAGCAGGCCGCCGACAAGCTCCTCGCCAATACGGTGATCGAGAATTATCGCGTCGAGGTGACCGGATGAAGCTCCGTTCCGGCATCCTGATCAGCGCGCTCGGGATGGTGCTCGCCGGCTTGCTGGCGAGCAATCCCGTCAAGGTCGGGGTGGCGTCGCCGGGAAGGGCGGCGACGTCGATCGCCCCGCAACCGCTCTGGCGCGAGGTCAAATGGCCGTTCCTGCTCGATGAATGGGGGATCGGGCGTGCATTTCGCTGCGGCAGCGCCGATTGCGGCACCGAGGTCAATCTCTATCTGCGCGCCAAGGTCGGCTTCTGCAATTGCGCCACCGGGGTCTCCGACAATGCCGATCTCGATCGCGTCAGCGATCTCGAATTGTTCAGCCGGGACTTCGTGGGGCTGACCGAGGGCCGGCCGGTCAGCGTCGGCCGCTTGCAGGGACGCAGCCGGCTCTATCACGTCACCATTCCGTACGCCGCGCCGCGCGACATGGTGGCCATCGGATTCAACGATCAATGCGACGTCGCGGTCGCCACCGTGGTGGCCGATCCGGCCCGGCTGGGCGAAGCCGAGCATCTCGCGCTCGATTTTCTCAGCTCCGAGCCGGTGCAGCGCTGGGCCGCGGCGGAGCTCGGCGGAAACGGCATCTGATGCGATCTGCCGTCCTGGTTTTTCCTGGCATCAATCGTGAACGGGACATGGCACGCGCGTTGCGGCTGGTGTCGGGCCGCGAGACCGCGATGGTCTGGCATACCGATGCGGAGCTGCCGGCCGGCACCGATCTGGTGGTGGTGCCTGGCGGGTTCAGCTATGGCGACTACCTGCGCTGCGGAGCGATCGCAGCGCGCGCGCCGGTCATGGACGCGGTGCGCCGCTTCGCCGCCGGCGGCGGCCTGGTGCTGGGCGTCTGCAATGGCTTCCAGATTCTCTGCGAGGCCGGGCTGCTCCCGGGCGTGCTCATGCGCAATGCCGCGCTCAAGTTCATCTGCCGCGACGTCTATCTCAAGGTCGAGCGCTCCGGCAGCGCGTTCACCCGCGGCTACAATGCCGGCCAGGTGATCCGCGTGCCGGTCGCCCATGGCGAGGGCAATTATGTCGCCGATGCGCAGACCATCGCGCGGCTCGAAGGCGAGGGCAGGGTGCTGTACCGCTATGTGGCGCCCTCGGGTGAGCTCGATCCCGCCTGGAACGTCAACGGCGCCACCAATGCCATCGCGGGAATCGTGAACGAACGCGGCAACGTGCTCGGCATGATGCCGCACCCGGAAAATCACATCGAGCCGGAGTTGGGCGTGACCGACGGCCGCGGATTGTTCTTGGGCCTCGTGGATCATTTCAAGCAGGCGGCTTGAAGATCACCGTGATGATTGGCAACGAACCCAAAATCACCCCCGAGCTGATCGCCGAGCACGGCCTCAAGCCGCAAGAGTATCAGCGGCTCCTCGACCTCATCGGCCGCCCTCCGACCTTCACCGAGCTCGGCATCTTCTCGGCCATGTGGAACGAGCACTGCTCGTACAAGTCCTCGAAAATCCATCTGCGGACGTTGCCCACCGCGGCGCCCTGGGTGATCCAGGGGCCGGGCGAGAATGCCGGCGTCATCGACATCGGTGATGGCCAGGCGGTCGTGTTCAAGATGGAGAGCCATAACCATCCGAGCTACATCGAGCCCTATCAGGGCGCCACCACCGGGGTCGGCGGCATCCTGCGCGACGTGTTCACCATGGGGGCGCGACCGATTGCCTGCCTCGATTTCCTGCGCTTCGGCGATCCGGCGCATCCCCGGACCAAGGACCTGGTGGCCGGCGTGGTGGCCGGCATCGGCGGCTATGGAAATTCCTTCGGGGTGCCGACAGTTGGCGGCTCGGTCGGCTTTCACCGCCGCTACGACGGCAATTGTCTGGTCAACGCCATGGCGGTCGGGATCGCGGATGCGGCCAAGATCTTCTATGCCACGGCGACCGGGGTCGGAAAACCGATCGTCTATCTCGGCTCCAAGACCGGCCGCGACGGCATCCACGGCGCCACCATGGCGTCGGCCGAGTTCGGCGCGGATTCGCAGGAGAAGCGCCCGACCGTACAGGTGGGCGATCCGTTCTCCGAAAAGCTGCTGCTCGAGGCCTGCCTCGAGATCATGGCCAAGGACTGCGTCATCGCCATCCAGGACATGGGGGCCGCGGGGCTGACCTGATCGGCGGTCGAGATGGGCGCCAAGGGTGACCTCGGCGTGACACTCGATCTCGATCTGGTACCGTGCCGCGAGGAGGGCATGAGCGCCTACGAGATGATGCTCTCGGAGAGCAAGGAGCGCATGCTCATGGTGCTCAAGCCCGAGAAGGAGGCCGAGGCGGAGGCGATCTTCCGCAAATGGGGGCTCGATTTCGCCGTGGTGGGCGAGACCACGCCGAGCAAGCGCTTCATCGTGCGCCACGGCGGCACCGTCATGGTCGACCTGCCGATCAAGGAGCTCGGCGACGAAGCGCCGGTCTATGATCGGCCCTATGTGGAGACCCCCAAGCAGGCGATCCTCACGGCCGCCGACGTGACGCCTCCGATTCCGACCGCCGACGCGCTGGTCGCGCTCGTCGGCTCGCCCGACCTGTGCTGCAAGCGCTGGGTGTGGGAGCAGTACGACCATGTCATCCTCGGCAATACGGTGCAGCGGCCGGGCGGCGACGCGGGCGTGGTGCGGATCGGGGAGGGGCCCAAGGCGCTGGCGCTCACCACCGACGTCACGCCGCGCTATTGCGAGGCCGACCCGGTCGAGGGCGGCAAGCAGGCGGTGGCGGAGGCCTGGCGCAATCTGACCGCGGTCGGAGCGCGTCCGCTGGCGGTGACCGACAATCTCAATTTCGGCAATCCCGAGCGCCCAGAGACCATGGGCCAATTGGTCGGCTGCATCCGCGGCATCGGGGAGGCCTGCAGGGCGCTCGATTTCCCGGTCGTTTCCGGCAATGTCTCGCTCTACAACGAAACCAATGGGAGCGCGATCTTGCCGACGCCGGCGATCGGCGGCGTTGGCCTGATCGACGATTTCACCAGGTCGGCCACGCTCGCCTTCAAGGGGGCCGACGAAGCGATCCTGCAGGTTGGCGAATCAACGGGCTGGCTCGGGCAGTCGCTCTATCTGCGCGACATCTGCGGCCGCGAGGAAGGCGCGCCGCCGCCGGTCGATCTCGCCGCCGAGCGGCGCAACGGCGATTTGGTGCGTGCCTTGATCGGCGAAGGGTTGGTCACCGCCGTCCACGATGTTTCCGATGGCGGGCTCTTGGTGGCGCTGGCCGAGATGGCGATGGCATCCGGTATCGGAGCCGCGCTCGAAGCCGCCCCATTTGCCGCCCATGCCTTCTGGTTCGGCGAGGAGCAGGGCCGCTACGTGGTGACGACGGCGGCCGCGCGGGCGGACGGGATCATGGCCCGCGCCCGTGCCGCCGGGGTTCCGCTCCGCCGCATCGGGACCACGGGCGGCGACGCATTGACGCCGAAGGGCGATCGTCCCATTTTGGTGGCCAAGCTGCGCGAATCTTTCGAATCCTGGTTTCCTGCCTATATGAAGGGTGGGGCGTGATACCAGGTGCGGCCTGACGCGGAACTTGAGGAGACCGCCCCATGGCGATGGATGCGCACGAGATCGAGCGGCTGATCAAGGCGCGCATCCCGGATGCCGAGGTGACGATCCGCGATCTGGCCGGGGATGGCGACCACTATGCCGCCACGGTGGTGGCGGAGTCGTTTCGCGGCAAGTCCCGGGTGCAGCAGCACCAGATCGTGTATGAGGCGCTCAAGACCGAGATGGGCGGCAAGCTGCACGCGCTGGCATTGCAGACCAGCATCCCGGGAGGCTAAGTTCAGGGAAATTCGAGCAGCCCGTTTGGCGGCTGCACGCGCACCGGAAAAGGCAGGACAGGATCATGAGCATCGAGAAATTCATCGAGAGTGAGGTCAAGGGCAACGACGTGGTGCTGTTCATGAAGGGCACTCCGCAGATGCCGATGTGTGGATTTTCGGGCCAGGTGGTGCAGATTCTCGATCACCTGGGCGTCAGCTACAAGGGCCTCAACGTGCTCGATTCCGAAGAGCTGCGAAACGGCATCAAGTCCTATTCCAACTGGCCGACCATCCCGCAGCTCTACGTCAAGGGCGAGTTCGTCGGCGGCTGCGATATCGTGCGCGAGATGTTCCAGGACGGCGAGCTCAAGAGCCTGTTCAAGGACAAGGGCCTGGTGAAGGAAGGCGCGTCGGCCTGATCGCGCTGCCGCAGCGCCCTTAAATCAAGCAATTCGGCCTGTTAACGGAAAACGTCCCGGTGTGACACCGGGGCGTGGAAACGTTCGACGACGTCCGCCCCGATCTTGGGGCTCGCGCGGCCTACCGCGAATAGAACTCCACCACCAGATGCGGCTCCATCTGCACCGGATAGGGCACCTCGGTGAGGTGCGGAATGCGCACCAGCTTGGCCGTCATCTTGGTGTGGTTGACCTCGATATAGTCGGGCACGTCGCGCTCGGAGAGCCCGGTCGCCTCCAGCACCAGCGCCATCTGCTTTGACTTGTCCTTGACCTCGACCTCGTCGCCGGCATCGAGCCGGAAGCTCGGAATGTTGACCCGACGCCCATTCACCTTGACATGGCCGTGGTTGACGAACTGGCGGGCCGCGAACACCGTCGGCACCAGCTTGGCCCGGTACACGACGGCGTCGAGCCGCCGTTCCAGAAGCCCGATCAGATGCGCGCCGGAATCGCCCTTCATCCGGATCGCCTCCTCGTAGATGCCGCGGAACTGGCGCTCGGTGATATTGCCGTAATAGCCGCGCAGCTTCTGCTTGGCGCGCAGCTGCACCCCGTAATCGGAGAGCTTGCCCTTGCGGCGCTGGCCGTGCTGGCCGGGGCCGTATTCGCGGCGGTTGACGGGACTCTTGGGGCGGCCCCATACGTTCTGGCCCATGCGGCGATCGATCTTGTGCTTCGCCTGGTGGCGCTTTGTCATCGCGTCCTCGGTCTGGTTCTGGTTATGAGGATCGCGCCCTCCTCTGTTCCGTCATGCCCTCAAGAGCTTGCCGGAACCGACAGGTCTTCGCCGAAGCGACGGCTCAAACCACGGGTCGCGAAACGCAAGCCGGCTTATAGCCGCGCTTGCGCGCCCGCTATCTAGGCGGAAAGCGGAGGGGTGTCAAACCGCGGCCTGACGACCGCTGTCTGGCGTGGTCTCGCCGAGCCCGAAACCGGAGAGCGCCGCCGCCAAGGCGGGCGAGGGCTCCCGGCCGCTGGTGAACAGGATTTGCCCCCTCACGGGGGCTTGCGGGCGCGGTGCCGGCCCCACGAGCTCGAGGGCCCGCCGGGCGATCGCCGGCGCCGGATCGATGAACCGTACCGGCCAGGGTGCCAGGGAGGTGAGCCGGTCGAGCAGCAGCGGGTAGTGTGTGCAGGCCAGCACCACTGTGTCGGTGCGCCGGCCGTCCGTATCGACGAAGCAGGGGGCGAGTTCGTCCGCGATGGCGGCGTCGGCTACGGCCTCGCCGCGCAGCTGCGCCTCGGCGAGCGAAGCGAGCGCGCCGGAGCCGACCAGCGTGATCTCGGCCCCGTTGGCGAAGTCGCGGATCAGCGCCTTGGTATATTCGCGCGCGATGGTCGCCTGCGTGCCCAGCACCGAGACGCGCTTGCTGACCGACAGTGCGCAGGCCGGCTTGATGGCCGGCACCGTGCCGATGAAGGGCACTTGGAAGCACGCGCGCAGCTGCGGCAGCACCAGCGTGGAGGCGGTGTTGCAGGCAATGATCACCAGATCGGGCCTGTGGGCCGCGATCCGGTCGCCCATCAGCTCGATGAGGCGGGCGATGAGCACTCCCTCGTCGTGGCCCCCGTACGGAAAAAAGGCGTCGTCGGCCACATAGAGGGTGCGGGCATGCGGGAGCGCGGCCACGACCTCGCGATAGACGGTGAGCCCGCCCAGGCCGGAATCGAAGACGAGGAGATGAGGGGCGTTCACGGCGGCTCGCCCGTGCTCTAAGCCGCCTTGCCGAACACGCGGGCGAAAATCGTGTCGACGTGCTTGAAGTGATAGGCGAGATCGAAATTGGACTTGAGCTCGGCCTCGCTGAGATGCTTGCGAACGTCCTTGTCGGCTTTGAGCAGCGACAGGAAATCGCTTTCGCCGCCCCAGACCTGCATGGCGTTCCGCTGCACCAGCCGGTAGGCCTCCTCGCGCGCGACGCCTTTCTGGGTCAGCGCGATGAGCACGCGCTGGGAATGGACCAGGCCGCCGAGGCGATCCAGGTTCTTCTGCATGGTGAGCGGATAGACCAGCAGCTTGTCGATGATGCCGGCGAGCCGCGCCAAGGCGAAATCGAGCGTGGCGGTGGCATCGGGCCCGATCATGCGCTCGACCGAGGAATGCGAGATGTCGCGCTCGTGCCAGAGCGCCACGTCCTCCAGCGCCGGCGTCACGTAAGCCCGCACCATGCGGGCGAGCCCGGTGACGTTTTCCGACAGCACGGGGTTGCGTTTGTGCGGCATGGCGGAGGAGCCCTTCTGGCCCTCGGAGAAGAATTCCTCGGCTTCCAGCACCTCGGTGCGCTGCAGGTGCCGGATCTCGGTCGCCAGCCGCTCGGCCGAGGAGGCGACGACGCCCAGCACGGCGAAATACATGGCATGGCGGTCGCGCGGGATGATCTGGGTCGAGACCGGCTCGACCCGGAGCCCCATGGCCTTGGCCACATGGGCTTCGACGCGCGGATCGATCTGCGCGAAGGTGCCGACCGCGCCCGAGAGGGCGCAGGTGGAAATCTCCTCGCGGGCCGCCATCATGCGCTCGCGCGCGCGGTCGAATTCCGCATACGCAACGGCGAGCTTGAGCCCGAAGGTGGTGGGCTCGGCATGGATGCCATGAGAGCGGCCGATGGTGGGGGTGCGTTTGTGCTCGAAGGCGCGGCGCTTGAGCGCGGCCAGGAGGGCGTCGAGATCGGCGATCAGGAGATCGGCGGCGCGCTTGAGCTGCACGTTGAAGCAGGTATCGAGCACGTCCGAGGAGGTCATGCCCTGGTGCACGAAGCGTGCCTCGGGGCCGACGATCTCGGCCAGATGGGTGAGAAAGGCGATGACGTCGTGCTTGACCTCGCGCTCGATCGCATCGATGCGGGCAATGTCGAACTGCGCGTCGCGTCCGCGGTCGCGGATGTTCTTGGCCGCCGCCTTCGGGATCATCCCGAGCTTGGCCATGGCGTCGGCGGCATGCGCCTCGATCTCGAACCAGATGCGATAGCGGGTCTGCGGGTCCCAGATCGCAGCCATTTCGGGCCTGGTATAGCGCGGGATCATGTCACCTCTCCGCGCGCCAGCGCCGCCGCGTTGCGGACCGCCGCGATATTGGTCCGATAGGCCTGCGGCGTGCCGCCCTTGAACACGGCCGAGCCCGCGACCAGCACATTGGCGCCGGCCCGCGCGACCAGCGGGGCGGTCTCCGGAGTGATGCCGCCGTCGACCTCGATGTCGATCGGCCGGCCGGCCGCGAGCGCCTTGAGCCGCGCGATCTTCTCGATCGCGCCCTTGATGAAGGCCTGGCCGCCGAAGCCGGGATTGACCGACATGACCAGGATCAGGTCGACGATATCGATGACGGGCTCGATGGTGCTCTCCGGCGTGCCCGGGTTGAGGGTCACGCCCGCCTTCTTGCCGAGCCCACGGATCGCCTGCAGGGAGCGGTGAACGTGGGGTCCGGCTTCCACATGCACAATGATGTGGTCGGCGCCGGCCTTGGCGAAGGCCTCAAGATAGGGATCGCAGGGTGCGATCATCAGGTGCACGTCGAGCGGCTTCTGGGTGTGCGCCCGCAGGGCCTTCACCACGTCGGGTCCGATGCTGATATTGGGCACGAAATGGCCGTCCATGACGTCCACATGGATCCAGTCGGCCCCGGCCGCATCGACCGCGCGCACCTCTTCGCCGAGCTTGGCGAAATCGGCGGCCAGTATGGAGGGCGCGATGAGAAGCGGGCGGTGCATCGATTCCCTCTTGCAATCTGCCGCTCGCCTAACACGATGACCGCACGGGAGCAAATTGGCCGGGAGCTGCCGCAATCGGCGGCGCGCACCCATATAGGGCGGATCGTTAGGGCGGACAGCAGACGGGCGGACGCGGGCGTTCAGCCGGAACCCCAGCTTCGCGCAGAAGGACATCATGGCACGCACCGACGCAATCGTGCTCGGGGCCGGCATCGTCGGTACCTCGATCGCGCTCCAGCTCGCCAAGCGGGGTCTGGGCGTGGCGCTCGTGGACCGGCGGGCGCCGGGCGAGGAGACCTCCTACGGCAATGCCGGCATCATCGAGGGCAACACGGTCTTTCCGCCGGCTTTTCCGGCCAGCATCCCGGCGCTGTTGCGCATCGCGCTCAAGCGGGCTCCGGAGGCGAACTACCATTTGCGCCGTCTGCCGCAGGCGGTGCCGTGGCTCATGGCCTTCTGGGGCGCGTCACGCCCGCAGCGGCTGGTCGAGACCGCGCGCATCATGCGTCCGCTGTTTGCCCATGCGCTTCCGGAGCACGAGACCCTGCTGGCGGATGCCGGTGCCACCGGCTACCTGCGCCGGGAGGGTTGGCTCAAGCTCTACCGCAGCGACGCGGCCTTCGCCGCGCTCGGGCCCGAGCTCGAGCTGGCCCAAGAATTCGGCCTGGCCTGTCGCAAGCTCGATCGCGACCAAGCTCGCGCCCTCGAGCCCGATCTCGCTCCGGTCTTTCGCCATGCCGTGCATTGGCCAGGCGCCGCCAGCGTGAGCAATCCGCTGGCGGTCACCAAGGCCTATGCAGCGCGCCTGGCGAAGCGCGGCGGCGTGATCTTGACCGGCAATGCCGGCTCGCTCCATCGCGCCGACGGTCGCTGGCGGATCGATACCGCGGAAGGCCCGCTTGATGCGCCGGAGGTCGTGCTGGCGCTCGGGCCCTTCGCGCCCGAAATCCTGGGTCCGCTCGGCATCAGGCTGCCGCTCGGCATCAAGCGCGGCTACCATTTGCATTTCCGCGCCAGCGGCCATGCGGCGCTCACACGCCCGATCGTCGATGTCGAGAACGGCTATTGCCTGGCTCCCATGGAGCAGGGGATCAGGCTCACCACCGGCGCCGAATTTGCCGCCCGCGCGGCGCCGCCGACGCCGGTCCAGCTCGAGCGGCTGCTGCCGGATGCGCGGGCGCTGTTCGCTCTCGCCGAGCCGGTCGAAGCGACGCCCTGGATGGGGTGCCGGCCGTGCTTTGCGGATTCACGACCAGTGATTGGGCGCGCGCCCGGGCATGCCGGCCTGTGGCTCGACTATGGGCATGGCCATTGGGGCCTCACGCTCGGCCCCGCCACCGGCCGGCTCTTGGCCGAGATGATGACGGGGGCGACGCCGTTCTGCGATCCGTCGCCTTACGGGGCGGAGCGTTTCAACAAGCATTGATTGCAGCGATGGAAGCCACGACGCGAGTCGTGGCTTCCTGGCTTGTGGCTTCCTGGCTTGTGTCGGACTCAATCGTCGGACTGTGCGACCGGTTCTGCAGGTGCCGTTTGCACCGGAGCGGGTTCTTCGGTGACCTCGACCCCGGGTTCCAACACGATGGCGGCCCCGGAGGATGCAGACTGGATCGTTCCGGTGTGCTCGGGCTCCTGATCGGCGCCCGACTTGTCCTCTGCGGTGCCGTCCTGTTCAGGATAACGGCTTGCATCTTTCGTCACGACGGTCTCGACGGGCTCTTCGGTCGCGACGGCCTTCACCTCGGTCACGGCAGCCGACGGCTGATCGATCTGGGCGCGGGCGATGCCGCCCAGAAGGGTGTCGAGCTGTGCCTTCGTGATGCAGGTCTGAGCGCCGGTCTCGTCGGAGACGCAGAGCACACGAGCGACGACACGCTGAGAGCTGAATGACTCGCCCATGGCGCCGACCGCAGCCTCCAATCCGGTCAGTCGCGCCTCCAGGCCCTGAACGGTCTTCATAACGGGGTTGACGATCGTCTCCTGCAGCGAAGTCGTGAGGTCGTCGGCGTCCTCGGCCCTGACGGCCCGAGAGCCGTCGAGAGAAACCGCGAGCGCCAGCACGGCCATGGAAAGGCCGCAACACAGTCGGCCGAAGAGCGATGCGTTACCCATCTTCATGTCATACTCCACTGATGCAAATGGTTGATGATGTGGAGAACCTGCGCCCGATCGTGTTGCCGGTATCGCAGCACCGATCGTCGAGGTCGCCCCGTCGAAGTCGCCCCGCAGCAACGATGAGACCTCGCGATTAACAAACAATTTCAACTCGACATTTCTGTTTTTTGTCGCCGACATCATCGGTCGAGGAATCGGATCAACAAACCGGCATCCGGCTGCTGGTGGGCGCGAGTTGGAACATGAGAATGAAACCTGGAACAAGGCGCTTCCGGTCACATGCCGCTGTCCACGGTATTATGTGGCGGCATCAGATGAAATGCGGGACCGTCACGCCAAATGTGCCGACAAACCCATGTGTTTTGCGATCAGGGGCATGAGCCTGCGCAAGCCGAAGCCAAACCAAGCCAACCCAAAGCCGCGCGACGCTGTCCTGCGATCCGGCGCGGAGCATTTCAAAAAGCAATGATTGATTTGCATCGATCGCAGCGCGCCGCGACCGATGGTCGGGCAGCGCCGTGCACCGGGGTCTACTGGATCGTGTGCACCACGTCCGAGGTTGGCTTGTTGGTGACCGTGGGCAGCTTGAGCTCCTTGATGATCTGCTCATCGTAGGCGGCGAGCGTCTGCACCGGCGCCTTCGCCTTCATGAACACGATCCGGTAGCCGTTGATCTTGAGCTGCTTGAGCAGCTCGGGTGCGGCATCGGCGGTGGCGCGCTGGAAATCATGCAGCAGCACAATGCCTTTGCCGTTCTTCTTCAGCTTGGTCAGCACCGAGGTGATGACCTGCTCGGGCTTGCGGATCTTGAAGTCGAAGGAATCCATGTCGGTCGAGAAAATGGCAATGTTGCGCTCGCCCAGATAGGTGACCATCTCGGGCGGATGCCTGAGCGCCGGGAAGCGGAAGAACGGCGAGGCCGGATGGCCGAGACCAAAGGCCACCGCGCTGATGCCTTTCTCGATCTCGTCCTTGGCATCCTGGGCGGTCAGCTTCGAGAGATCCTTGTGCGACCAGGTGTGGCTGCCGATCGTATGACCGGCGGCGTCCACCTGCTTGAGGATCTCGGGCGCCCACATGGTGTGCTCGCCGATCGGGAAGAAGACCGCCTTGGTGCAATTGGCGGCGAGCGCGGCGAGGACTTCCGCCGTGTTGTGCGGCCAGGGTCCGTCGTCGAAGGTGAGCACCACTTCGCCCGGCTGCAGGAAGTCATATTGCTTGAAGTGCTCGAAGCCGAAGCCGGGTCCGCCGGTAGTGTCGATTTCCACCACGCGGGACACGCCGAGCGCGTCTGGATGGCCCGGGCAATTGACCGGCGCGGGCGCCGCGGCCGGCTGCGGGGCCGGCGCGGGTGCCGATGGTGCCGCCATGGTGGGGACTGGGGCAGGGGTGCCTTGCGCCATGGCGCCCGCCCCCGCCGGTGCGGCCGGCACCACAGCGGCTGACTCCGGGTCGGCGGTTGCGACGACGGTCTGTGCCGGGCTCGGCTTGGTGGTTGCGGCCGTTCTCGCGGCCGGCGCGGGGGCGGGCGCCGACGCCACCACCACCGGAGAGGTTGCCCGCTGCGCCAGCACGGCACCGAAGACGGCGACACAAACCACGATGGCAAGTGCGCAGGCGGCGGCTGCAAAACGCATCTTACCCACCCCATTGTTCGACGGAAATCATCCCAAGACATCAGTTAAGAA